>JAZQUM010000124.1:0-26897 GCA_045631305.1 Oscillospiraceae bacterium
GTATGCTCCAAGTTTATCGGTGTATTTATTATCTTTGGTGCTTTCCTGGAGCGTACCGGCATCGGCGATTTCTTTATTCAGATTTCCAATGCCGTGGTTGGCCGCTTCTCCGGCGGTCCTGCCAAGGTTGCCGTTGTCGCCTCTGCTTTTGAGGGCATGGTATCCGGTTCCTCCGTTGCCAACACCGTTGGTTCCGGTTCCGTTACCATCCCCCTGATGAAGCGCACCGGCTACAAGCCCGAGTTCGCTGCCGCAGCAGAAGCTGCCGCTTCCACCGGCGGTCAGATTATGCCCCCCATCATGGGCGCTGCCGCATTCCTGATGGCAGACTATGTGCAGATCCCCTACTCCGAAATCATCGTCAAGGCCATCCTGCCTGCCGTTCTGTACTTCGCCGGCATCTTCATCGCTGTGCATCTGGAAGCCAAGAAGCTGGGTCTTCGCGGCATTCCCAAGGAAGAACTGCCCAAGCTGCGTGATCTCGTTAAGAAGATCTATCTGCTGACGCCGCTGGTTCTTCTTATCGTGCTGGTTGGTAACGGTACCCGCTCTCTTGCTTACTCTGCAGCGCTGTCTATCATCGTCTGCATCATCGTGGGTATCATCAATCCCGAAGAACGCCTGAACCTCACCAAGTTTGTGGAAGCTCTGGAAGCAGGTGCCAAGGGTACCATCACCGTGGCTGCTGCCTGCGCTATGGCAGGTATGGTAGCAGGCTGCATCACCGTTACCGGTCTTGCATCCAAGCTGCTGCGCACCATCGTTGTGGCTTCCGGCGGTGTGCCTCTGCTGGCTCTGTTCCTCACCATGCTCTGCTGTATCATTCTGGGCATGGGCGTTCCCACCACCGCAAACTACTGCATCATGGCTGCTACCTGCGCTCCCATCCTTATGAGCGATGAGATCGGCATCACCATGATGGCAGCGCACTTCTTCGTGTTCTACTTCGGCATCGTTGCCGATATCACGCCCCCCGTTGCCCTTGCGGCTTATGCGGGCAGCGCCATAGCCAAAGCATCCCCCATGAAAACGGCTATTACGGCAACTAAGCTGGCTATCGCCGCTTTCATCGTGCCTTATATCTTCGCTATCAACCCCAATATGCTGCTGGTTGGCTCCAGCTTCATCGACATCGTAACCGTATCTGTCACCAGTCTTCTGGGTCTTTACGGTGTTGCTCTGGGCCTCAACGGTTATCTCTACAAGCCCGTTGCCTGGTACCTGCGCCTTGTCTCCATTGGAGGCGGTCTTGCACTGATGATTCCCGGCTGGCAGACCGACCTGATCGGCCTTGTCTGCATCGGCGGTGTTTATCTCATCCAGCGTATTGCCGGCAAGAGAGCGGCTGAAATTGGCTAAACAACTTAAAAAGAGAGAGTCGAAAGACTCTCTCTTTTTTGCTGCGAAAAGAAAAAGGAGAGGATCTTTCGATCCTCTCGCTTTTTTTACTTCTTTTCCACGAATTTATCAGCACCCTGCTTGCAGAGGGGGCAGATCTCGGGGGGGGCATCGCCCACGTGCTCGTAGCCGCAGACGGTGCAGACCCAGGTCTTGGGTGCCTTGGGCTCTTCCTTGATTTCGAAATATTCAAAATCTTCGGGGCCGTGCTTGCACAGAGGGCAAACATAATCTTCGGGCAGGGGGTCACCCTCATAAACATAACCGCAAACCTTGCAGCGCCAACCCTTCTTCACGGCGGGCTTGGGAGCGGATTTTTTGATGGTGGACTGATAGTAACCATAGGTGCAGGATTCATTGGAGGAAAGAACTGCTGCGTCCACCACTTCTGCGATAAAGAGGGTGTGGCTGCCCAGATCGTGAGACTCGGTTACCTTCAAAGAGAAATAGGCGTTGGCCCAATCGGAGAGGTAATAGAGCCCGTTTTCGCTGCGCTTTGCATGGGAGAAGTCGGAAAACTTATCCACATCACGGCCGGACTGAAGCCCGAAACGCTGGAAAAGTTCGAAGGGTGCATCGTTGGAGATGGCGGAAAGGTTGCACTCGCCGCTCTTGAGGAGCATATCGTGGGTGAGGTTGCCCTTAATGGCGGCAATGGAAAGACGGGTAGGATTGTTGGCTACCTGGATGGCGGTGTTGATAATGCAGGCATTATCCTTGTCGCCGTCCTTGGCAGAAAGAAGGAAAAGACCGTAGGTCAGTTTATAAAGAGCTTTCTTATCCATAAAGACACCTCACAGTTAAATCAAATTAAAGCACCAGACTGGGAGCAGTGTATACGCGGGCAGCGTATTCCTGATCCAGTAGATAGAGACCCTTGGGGTCGCTGCCGAAGAGATTGTAACGGCTGATCATGGAATCAGCGTTATCTTCTTCTTCCATCTGTTCGTCCACAAACCAATCCAGGAACTTCATGGTGCGGTAGTCTCTGGCTTCGTGGGCTTCGTGGTAGATGTTGTTGATGAGGGAAGTTACATAGCGCTCATGCTCAGCGGCAACTTCCAGAGGAGCAAGGAGACTGTCGAAAACCTTGTCGGGCTTGCCGATGGCTTCCAGAGTGACCTTAAGACCGTTATTCTGCATATATTTCATAAAGAGCAGAGCGTGGTCGCGCTCTTCCTGCGCCTGGATCATGTAGTAGTTGGCATAGCCGTTGAGATCCTGGTCATCGTAGTAGTTTGCCATATCGAGATAAAGATATGCGCTGTAAAATTCTTTGTTGATCTGGTCATTCAGCAGAGAAGCGATCTTTTCGTTCATCGTCTGAAGCCTCCTTTTTCAAATTTAATGGGAAAGCCGCCGATCCTTGCGGAACGGCGGCTTTAAAAGTTATCTTAGCCGAAATTGCGTTCCAGCGGCTTTTTTAAGTGATTAAGCGAAGTAACGTTCCAGCAGACCCTTGAGAGCCAGACCGTGGCGAGCTTCGTCGCGAGCCATTTCGTGAACGGTATCGTGGATAGCATCCAGGTTGTTCATCTTGGCAACCTTAGCCAGTTCAACCTTACCTGCGGTTGCGCCGAATTCGCAGTCTACACGCCAAGCCAGGTTATCCTTGGTGGTGGCCTTCATGTTGGGTTCCAGATCAGCGCCCAGGAGTTCAGCGAACTTAGCAGCGTGTTCAGCTTCTTCCCAAGCTGCCTTTTCCCAGTACAGACCTACTTCGGGATAGCCTTCGCGGTGAGCGATGCGAGCCATGCAGAGGTACATACCAACTTCGGAGCATTCACCGTAGAAGTTAGCCTTCAGCTGTTCCAGGATATAAGCCTTATCTTCAGCGCTGATAGCATCGTTATCCTTAACGGTCTTTGCGTATACGCCATATTCGTGTTCAGCAGCCAGCTTCAGCTCGCCCTTAACTTCTTCGAACATTTCAGCGCCAACCTTGCATACGGGGCAAGCTTCGGGAGCGCTTTCGCCTTCGTGAACATAACCGCAGACCTTGCATACATACTTTGCCATAATTTTTTTCCTCCAATAAATTATATGTTTTTTATTTTAAAAAATTTTCAGTTTTGACTGACACATTCATTGCAGACGCCGGAGAAGGTGAGCCAGCAGTGGTCTACCCGGGCGCCGTTTTCGCCGCATGCCTTGCGGCAGAGCTCTTCGGGAACCTGAATGTCCGGCAGGTCATCCACACAGCCGCAGCTGTCGCAGATGAAGTGGACGTGGGGTTCTGTATTGGCATCGAAGCGTTCGATGCCTTTTACTGTGCCCAGACTCATGATCTGACCTTGCTCTTTGAACTGAGCCAGATTGCGGTATACTGTGCCGAGACTCAGATCCGGATAGATGGGTTTGAGCTGCATGTATACCCATTCAGCACTGGGATGACTTGTAGTGGATGAGAGAACATCCAGAATTGCCTGACGCTTTTTGGAGAAGCGCTGTGTTGGCTGCATCGAATCACTCCTTTCGTCTTTATTTTCTCGCTAAACAGTAATCATTCTTGTTACTGTTTATTTTATACCATACCCATTTGCGTTTGTAAAGAGTTTTTTTGAAATTTTTTTAAAATTTTTTTCAGGGGAGGAGAGAGGGCGGTTGCGCAAGGGTTTTCTATTTGTTAATATGTATAAGAACGTTGTCCGCCTGTACGGACGCTGTTGACCGGCAATTTATAAAGAGCGCGCATGCGCTCTCTTTTATTCCGAGAAAAGAGGAAGCTATGGAAAGAAAGAAACTTGAAGACCGTTCCAAAGAGGAACTTATTGAATTGGTGAAGATTTACGCCAAAAACTGGCTGGCGATGGATGGCGTGTGGTTCCAGTCCATTGAACGCAAGTTGGGGATGGACGAAGCCATGTATCATGATATTGAGGCATGGAAGCGCTTTACTGTAACGGAAGCAAAGCGCATCAAGGCCTTTTTGAATCTTCCCGAAAAGGCGGGGCTGGAAGGACTTGCTCAGGCGCTGAATCTGCGCATGTATGCCAATATCAATGAAGATGAGATTTGCGTGGAAGGAAATAAGCTGACGTATGCCTGCATCAATTGCCGCGTGCAGCGGGCAAGAGAGCAAAAGGGTATGCCGTTCCATCCCTGCAAAAGTGTGGGAATTGTGGAATACAGCGGTTTTGCCAAAACCATTGATGAGCGTATTTCCTGCCGCTGCGTCAGCTGCTACCCCGATATTACGGATGAAAGCTGCTGCTGCAAGTGGGAGTTTACTCTGGAAGAATAAGTTTGAGGAAAAAGGAGGGGGAAACCCCTCCTTTTTTGCGGGAAATGCTTGCAATATGTTGAAAAAGACCGTAAGATAGTCTGCGGTTGAATAGAAAGGGGGCGGAAACGTGAAGATCCTGCGCTTTATGAAGAAAAACGTGGTTTTGTGCGTGGCGGCGCTGGCAGCAGCGGTGTCCTGTATTTTCGTGCCGCCTTCTGCGGCTTATCTCGATTATTTTGATTTCAGCACCCTGACCTGCCTCTTTATTACGCTGGCAGTGATCTGTGCATTGCGCAACATCAAGTTCTTTACCATTCTTGCCCGCCGCCTGGTCATGCTCACGGGGAATCTTCGCTCCCTTGCCATTGTGCTGGTGTATACCACTTTTATTGGCTCTATGATCATTGCCAACGATATGGCGCTGATCACATTTTTGCCGCTGGGGTATTTTGCTCTTTCCGTTACCCATAACGAGCGCTACATGGCCTATGTGTTTATTCTGCAGAATATTGCAGCCAACCTCGGCGGTATGCTGACGCCCTTTGGAAATCCCCAGAACCTGTATCTTTATTCCACCTATACCATTCCCACAGGGGAATTTATGTCCATCATGCTGCCGCCCTTCCTTCTGGCAGTGGCTATGCTGACGGCGTGCTGTTTCTTTTTGAAAAAGACGCCCCTTTCCATTGACGGTTCTTTCAGCGAAAAGCTGAATGTGCAGCGCACGGTGATCTACCTTGTGCTTTTTGCGATTTCCATTCTCATTGTATTTCGTCTGATCCCCTATCAGGTGGGCCTTGCCGTTATCCCGGCGGTGATTTTCATCATCGACAGAAAGGCACTTTTAAGTGTGGACTACGGCCTTTTGGGAACGTTTGTCCTGTTTTTCATTTTTGCAGGCAATGTGTCTCAGATCGAAGCGGTGAATATGCTGGTGTCCGGCCTTTTGGAAAAGAGTACGCTGTTGTTTTCTGTGCTTTCCTGCCAGTTTATCAGTAATGTTCCCACGGCGATCCTGTTCTCTCAGTTTACGGAGAATTACCGTGAACTGCTGCTGGGTGTAAACATCGGCGGCACGGGCACACTGATTGCATCCCTTGCAAGCCTTATTACCTTCAGCGAGTTCCGCATCCTCTATCCGGGGCATGCCAAGCAGTACTTTGTGCTGTTTACGGTAATGAACTTTGCGTTCCTTGCGGTGATGACGGTTGTTGCATGGTTCTTCTTTATCTAAGGAAATAAAAATACCCCTTGGAAATTCCAAGGGGTATTTTTTCTTTATTCGCCGGGGGTGGTGCGGATCACCTTGCCGATGTTCCAGGTCATAACGGCCTGTTCAGCTGCCTTCATGCGGCTTGCTTCATCGGAATAGGGGAGCTCTGCGGTGCGGCAGCCGCAATCGAGACACTCCACATAAAGGCACCAACCGTTTTCTTCCTGGCCTACGCCGGGGCCATGGCAAACGGGGCAATCAAAAAGTTCCAGATTTTCAAAAGGATCCATAGTGTTTCTCCTTCAAATTTTTCGATATGCAGACAGTATATCATAAACTGTGCTGCGGGGCAACGGGTGAATTGACATTGAGCCGCAGCGCTTTTATAATATGGTATTAATATAGTATCACCTTTGAGAAAGGATTTTCTGTTATGTACCGTTATATTCTTTTCGATCTGGACGGCACTTTGACCGATTCCGGTGAGGGCATTACCAAAAGCGTGGCATATGCCATTGAAAAGATGGGCTTTCCCGCCCTTCCTCACGCGACTCTTTTGAAATTCATCGGCCCTCCGCTGACAGAATCTTACCCTGATCGCTGCGGTATGAATGAAGAAGAAACGGCCCGCGCCATTGATTATTTCCATGAGCGTTTTGATACCATCGGTATTTGGGAAAACTATCCTCTTCCCGGCATGCTGGAACTTTTGAAGGGACTTTGCGAAAAAGGTTACAAGCTGGCTCTTGCTTCTTCCAAACCCAAACATGCCGCCACGGATATCTGCAAGAAATTCGGTTTTGCAGAGTATCTCAGCGTGATCGGTGGCAACGATTCTGACCTTGGTGCAAGAGCCAAGTGGGAGATCATCCAGCAGGTAATGGAATTTTTTGGTGTTACCGATAAGAGCGAAGTTTTGATGGTGGGCGACCGCAAGTATGACTGCATCGGCGCTGAAAAGTGCGGCGTGGATTGCGCCGGCCTTGCCATTTGCGAATATGGCGAAGAGGGCGAATTGGAAGCTCATGGCGCGGTGACGGTGGCGAAAACCGTGGAAGAACTGCGCGATTTTATTCTCACCCACTAAGGAGCATTCCTCATGGAAAAGAAAAATACAGCTGCAGGAAAAGCTCGCGTGATCGGTGCGATGAGCATTTTCGGCACCATCGGTCTTTTTGTGCGGTTTATCCCCATGCCCTCCAGCATCATTGCCTGCTGCCGCGGCCTTATCGGCACCGTTTTCCTTTTGGTTCTGTGCCTTTTGACGGGCATCAAGCTTTCCAAAAGTGCTATCAGGAAAAATCTGGTGTTGCTTTTGGTCTGCGGTGCGGCCATCGGCTTTAACTGGATCTTGCTTTTTGAAGCTTACCGCTATACCACAGTGGCAACGGCCACGGTTTGTTATTACCTTGCTCCCGTGTTCGCCATTTTGACAGCACCCCTCGTAAAAAAAGGCAAGCTCACCCCCGTTCGCACCATCTGCGCGCTGGTGGCTCTTCTTGGCATGATTCCCCTCTCCGGCGTGCTGGGCGGGGAAATTCAGGGTGCAAGAGGCATTCTTTGCGGTGTGGCAGCTGCGGCACTGTATGCTGCGGTGGTGCTGATGAACCAGTTTTTGGAAGATATCTCTGCCTATGAAATGACGGTGGTGCAGCTTTCGGCTGCATCGTTGGTGCTGGTGCCCTACGTTCTTTTCACGGAAGACCTGGTGGCAGCCTTCTCGGTGGGCGCGCCGGCGCTTTTGATGCTTCTCTTCGTGGGCATCGTTCACACAGGTATTGCTTACTGGCTCTATTTCGGCGGCCTTGCCAAGGTGAATGTGCAGACGGCATCCATCCTCAGCTATCTTGACCCTGTGGTGGCTATTTTCCTTTCTGCTCTTGTCCTCAAAGAGGAAATGGGGCTTTGGAGTATCGTGGGTGCGGTGGCCATTCTGGGTGCAACTTTGGTCAGCGAACTTTTCGGAAACGACAAAAAAGTATAAAAAAAGACGGGTGTGTAAACACCCGTTTTTTCTATTGTGTTCCATAGGCGAACGAAGAGCAGGGGACTTTGCTTTTCACATGCGTACATAGTGTATTTTGCACAAAAATGCTGGGGAGTTTTTGTAAGAAAATGTATGGAAAGGGTGAAAATACCCCCTTGCTTTTCCTGCGGGAGCATGATATAGTGTTTTCCAACGAAGAACAAGTGGTTTTCCACAATGGACACAGAAAGCAAGTAAAGGATTGGTGAACGGTATGATGAAACTCGGTTTGCTCGGTATGGGCGTTGTTGGCGGCGGCGTGTATGAACTGGCTAAGGCCCGCGACGATATGGAAGTGAAGTATGTGCTGGACCTGCGTGATTTCCCCGGTCTGGAAGCTATTCTCACTCGTGACCTGAACGATATTCTCAGCGACAGCGAAGTTGATACCGTTGTTGAACTCATGGGCGGTATTCATCCCGCACTGGAGTTTGTTACCGCTGCACTGGAAGCTGGTAAGAACGTAGTGACCGCCAACAAGGCTCTGGTTGCTCACGCTTACGAAGAACTCACCGCTCTTGCCAAGAGCCGTGGCGTAGCATTCCGCTGCACCGCTGCTGCAGGCGGCGGCATTCCCTGGCTGCACAATCTGGAACGTGCCAAGCGCGTAGACGAAATCGAAGAAGTCTCCGGCATCATGAACGGCACCACCAACTATATTATGGATACCATGACCCACAATGATGTGGACTTCGCAGAAGTGCTGAAGACCGCTCAGGAACTGGGCTATGCTGAACGCGATCCTTCTGCCGATATCGACGGTTGGGATATTCAGCGCAAGGTGATCATCTCTGCCAACATCGCATTCGATGTCCTGCTGAAGGAAAGTGATGTTCCCGTATACGGCATCCGCTCCGTCAGCGCAGCAGATATCGCTTCCTTCAAGGAAAAGAACATGGTCTGCAAGCTCATTGCTACCGCAAAGCCCACCGCAGACGGTGTTTGCTGCTACGTAGAACCCACTCTGGTAGGCGCTGCCGATCTGGAAAGCGCTGTTCCCAGCAACTATAACCTCATTTCCTTCACCGGCAAGAATGCAGGTCCTCAGAGCTACTTCGGTCAGGGCGCAGGCCGCTATCCCACCGCTTACAATGTGGTACAGGACCTGGTTGACCTCACCCGTGGCGTGAAGGCATTCTACACCGACGTGATGAACCCCGTTAAGGCTGACAATGCCAATGTTGTTCACAGCTACTATGTACGCTGCGACAAGGAAAACGCATGGCTCAAGAGCGTCACCAAGGAAAGCTGGGGTGCAGGCGTTCTCACCGAAGAAGTGTCTCTTGAAAAGATGCACTCCTTTGCTAAGGAAATGGAACAGGAGGGTGCGAAGGTATTCTTTGCCGGCCTTCGCTAAGATAAAAAATGTTGAAAGTATGTAAATTCGGCGGCTCCTCCATGGCGGATGCCGGCCAGCTTCTGAAAGTTAAAAATATCGTTGAAGCCGATCCCGGCCGCTGCGTGGTAGTTGTTTCCGCAGCAGGCAAGCGCTTCAAGGAAGACCATAAGCTTACCGACCTTCTCTATCTGTGTCACGCACATCATAAGTATGGCGTAAGCTGCGACGGCGTTTTCGAAATGATCGCTGAACGCTATCGCGAAATCAAGCGTGATCTGAACCTCTCCGTGGATGTTGAAAGCGAACTTTCCGCTCTGCGCGCAAAGATCGAAAACGGCATTTCCGAAGATGAACTGGTTTCCCGCGGTGAATATTTCGCAGCTCTGCTGATGGCAGACCTGCTGGGCTATGAATTTATAGACAGTGCCCGCTGGCTGAAGTTCAGATTCGATGGCTCCATCGATCAGGATGCTTCCTACACAGCTCTGGCTGAAATCGCAGGCGGCAAGCGCGTGGTTATCCCCGGTTTCTACGGCGCAATGCCCGACGGTAAGATCAAGACTCTGACCCGCGGCGGCAGCGACATCACCGGCGCTCTGGCTGCAGCAGCACTTGATGCTGATGTTTATGAAAACTGGACCGACGTTTCCGGTATTCTCATGGCTGACCCCCGCATCGTGGAAAATCCCAAGCCCATTGAACGCGTGACTTACGATGAACTCCGCGAACTGAGCTACATCGGCGCACAGGTTCTGCATGAAGGCACCATTTTCCCCGTTCGTGAAAAGAACATCCCCCTGAACATCCGCAACACCAACGATCCTTCTCACCCCGGCACTTTGATTCAGGAATCTTTTGCCGAAGCAGAAGGTGACAGTAATAACTTCATCACCGGTATCGCAGGCCGCAAGAACTTCTACATGATCAATCTCTCCAAGACCGGCATGTCTTCCGGTGTTGGTAACTTCACCAAGATCTTCGGCATTTTCGACCGTTATGGCATCAGCGTGGAATACGCTCCCAGCGGCATCGATTCCATCTCCCTGGTGGTGGACGGCAGCAAGGTTTCTTCCTGCCTCTACTCTATCCTTGGCGAACTGCAGCAGGAGATCAATCCCAACGATATCTCTGTTACCGAAAACATCAGCGTTATCGCAGCAGTAGGCCGCAAGATGGCCAGCCGCAAGGGTACTTCCGGTGAGATCTTCGCAACTCTGGGTAAGAACGGCATCAACATCCGCATGATCTCCCAGGGTGCGCAGGAACTCAACATCATCGTTGGTGTAGACGATAAGGACTTCGCCAACACCGTTCGCGTACTCTACAACAGTTTCGTAAAGTAAAATCAACTATCTATCTTGAAGGAGTTTAAATACTATGAAGAAGCTTTATAAAGTTGCTATTCTCGGCGCTACCGGCGCTGTTGGTCAGGAAATGATGAAGATCCTGGCAGAACGTGATTTCCCCATCGGCGAACTGCACCTGCTGGCAAGCGAACGCTCCGTTGGTAAGACCATGAGCTTCAAGGGCGAAGAAATCGCTGTTGAACTGGCTTGCCCCGAAGCATTCAAGGGTCTGGACATCGTTCTGTGCGCTGCTGAAAACGACATCGCTGAAGCTATGGCTCCCCACATCGTGGAAGCTGGCGCAGTGTTCGTTGATAACTCCAGCGCATTCCGCATGGATCCCAACGTTCCCCTGATCATTCCCGAAATCAACCCCGAAGATGCTAAGAACCACAAGGGCATCATCTCCAACCCCAACTGCACCACCATCGTTACCCTGACCGCTATCAACGCTCTCAACTCCGTAAGCCCCATTGAAAGCATCGTTGCTTCTTCTTATCAGGCAGTTTCCGGCGCAGGCGTTCACGGTATTTCCGAACTCTACAATCAGGTAGACGCTGCCCGCGAAGGCAAGGAAGCTGAAGTTAAGGTCTTCCAGTATCCCATCGCTTACAACGTAATCCCCCAGATTGGTGGCGATGCATTCGAAGGCTACACCAGCGAAGAAATGAAGATGCAGAACGAAGGTCGCAAGATCATGCACCTGCCCGAACTGAAGGTTTCCTGCACCTGCGTTCGCGTTCCCGTTGTCCGCAGCCACTCCGTCAGTGCTGTTGTCCGCACCAAGGAAAAGATCAGCGTTGAAAAGGCTCGTGAACTGTTCGCAAAGGCTCCCGGCGTAAAGCTGGTTGACGATCTTGCCAACAAGCGTTATCCCATGCCTCTGGAAACCTCCGATCAGGATATCGTTTTCATCGGCCGCATCCGTGATGACCTCACCAGCGACAACGGCCTCAACATCTGGTGCTGCGGTGACCAGGTCCGTAAGGGCGCTGCTACCAACGCTGTTCAGATCGCTGAACTGCTGGTTGAAAAATAATTTTTCTTCTGAACACCAAGAACCTCTGCCTTTCGGTGGGGCTTCATGAAACAGTTAAACCGACCTATGGTTACGATCATAGGTCGGTTTTTGCGTTGTTTATTGGGTCAGGAAAGGCTCCCTTGTGTAAAGGGGCCGACGCGTTAAGAAAATATGCCGGTGGCATATTTTTAGCCAAAGGCGGGAGCAATCTATGATTGCGACCCGGGCCGAAGGCTGTCAGCGAAGCTGACTGAGGGATTGACAACCCCTCCGCCCCTGCGGGACACCTCCCCTTGCACAGGGGAGGCTTTGGTGCGGTGCAGAACCGCACCCAACGCGCTACACCGAACGGTGTATATAAGTGCGCTCTTATATCCATTCGACATATTGGAATTGGCTTACTTCTTGTCTTTCACAAAGAACGATATACCAAACAAAGCAACCATAACAATTGCATATACTTTATAGCAAAAACGCCACTGCTCTGCACCAAATACGAAACTACCAATATAGATAGTCTTTCCAAGAGTAGGTGCAGACAATGCACAGAAAACAAATACTACTGCCACAATCAGCATTACAAGACTAATCAACCTCAAAGTTTTTCTTGCTTTCATACAATCACACTCCTTCGTCAAATTGGATTTGTCAAACAATTATATGCCGCAAATTGTAAAGCACGTATGCTTGTTAAAGCATTCTTCTGTCCATGTTCTCATTTCTCCAACAACAAGTTCCCAGTGCTCATTTTCTTTGGATTTTTCAATGATTTTGTACCATTGCTCTTTTCCGATTACGTTAGTCGGACCATAATAATCAAAACGGCCAAGAGAATCAGCAAAAAGATGAAATAGCAAAAGCTCCTCAAATAAGTCAGCATGAATACAAATGGAATCTTTAAGCCAATGCTTGTTTCTGTGCTTTCCTTTTTGAAATTCAAAATAGCATGTACTGCCAGATGCTTTTCTTTCTTCTTCGTTAACAAAATATCTCATACTGCATTCACCCCCAAATTCATAGTTTGTCTAATTGTTAGATATATTCTATCACGTCGATGGGAGCGATACAAGAACAGTCCCGGCAGATAATCCTGCCGGGACTGAAACTGTTTTACGGCCCCCGCCTTGGGCAGAGGTTCTTTTTTTGCGGACTATTTAGAATATTTTCTAAATAGTCGTTGACGGCGGGGCGGAGGCATGGTATATTCTATTTAGAAATCTTTCTAAATAGAAAGGGGAGAAGCGAATGAGTTTTGCGGAAACCTTTAAAGCGCTGGGAGACGCTGCGCGGCGGGATATTTTGATGATGCTGCGAAAAGAGGGGCGTCTCAGCGCAGGGGAGATCGCAAGCCGCTTTGAGATGACGGGAGCATCCGTTTCCTATCACCTGAGCATACTGAAAAAAGCGGACCTTGTGCGGGAAGATAAAGTGAAGAATTTTGTTTATTATGAGATCAACACTTCCGTTGTGGAAGAAGTGATGCTCTGGCTCAGCGAATTAAGAGGAGGGAAGAACGATGAAACTGAAAAAGAGTGATTGGATCACCATGGCAGTGACCACGGTTTTGACGCTGCTGCCTATTTTGTTTGGCCTTGCGGTTTATCATCAGCTTCCCGAGCAAATGCCCAACCATTGGAATTTTGCGGGGGAAGTGGACGGATACGGTGCCAAAGCCGCGGTGGTTTTTGGCATGCCTGCTTTTCTGGCGGCTATCAATGTGCTGTGCCAGTTTATTACCTTGGCAGATCCCAAGCGCAGCAATGCTGATGTAAAAGTCAGAACTCTGATTTTTTGGCTGGTACCTGTGATCTCCCTCGTGCTCAATACCGTGACCATTCTGGTGGGTCTCGGGGAAAAGATCAGCGTAGAGCGCATCGGACCGCTGCTGGTGGGTATTATCTTCCTTGTCATCGGCAACTATATGCCCAAAGTCAAGCAGAACTATACCATCGGCATCAAGGTGCCCTGGACGCTGCACAGTGAGGAAAACTGGCGCCGCACCCACCGACTTGGGGGCTGGATGTTTATGCTTTGCGGTGTTGCCATGATGCTCTCTGCAGTGATCGCTGCGGAATTTTTCCTTGGGTTGATGCTGGGCGTTATTTTGGCGACAGCCTTTGTGCCTATGATCTACTCCTACATCCTTTACAGAAAGGGGATTTAACATGTTGGCTCCGGCGATCATCTTCGGGGGCATTGATCTTCTCTTTTTCGTGCTCTCGGCAGTCTTTTGGAAAGGGAAGGGCGCGTGGCTCATTTCGGGTTACAACACGGCTTCCGCTGCCGAAAAGCGCCGCACGGACGAGAAGGTCCTCTGCCGCTTTATGGCAAAGCTGACCCTCTTTATGGGCATTGCGTGGAGCGTGGCCACAGCAGGTCTTTTGCTGGAGGTCATGGCCCTTTTCTGGGTGGGCTTTGCGCTGTTTCTGGCGGTGACCGTGGCTGGCGTGGTCTATGCCAACACAGGGAACCGATTTCGCAAATACTGATGGTTTGGGGGAGTAAATTATGATACAGGAAAAAATCATCGTTGGGGAAAACACAAAGTACCCCCTGAAAGGCATTTTGACCTTGCCTGATGACACTTCGCAGCCTGTGCCTGCGGTGATTTTCATTCACGGGTCGGGCAGCAGCAACATGGATGAAAAGGTGGGTAAGCTTACCCCCTTCAAAGATCTGGCTCACGGCCTTGCTAAATACGGCATTGCTTCTGTCCGCTATAACAAGCGCTCCTTTTCCTATGGGCTGAAAATGCTGCTGGATAAAAGCACGCTGATCACCGCCAAGGAAGAGACCATCGACGATGCCATTCTCGCTACTGCCCTCCTGAAAAAGGACGCGCGCATCGACTCCGATAAAATTTTCATCGTGGGGCATAGCATGGGCGCTATGCTGGCACCCCGTATCGATGCCGAGGGCGGCCATTACCGCGGCCTTATCCTCATGGCAGGCACACCCCGCAAGCTGGAAGAAGTGATGCGCGGGCAGGTGGAAGAGATGCAGAAAACTGCCACGGGTCTTATGAAGAAGATCGCGGATAAGCAGGCCGTGCAGATTTTGCCCATGTTTGACGGCTTGTACCAGCTTAGCGATGAAGTGGCCAAAAAGAAAAAAGTGGGCGGCGGTACCACCCTTTATTATTTCAAGGAAATGGGTCAGCACGATATAGCAGACTATCTCGAAGCCACCAATAAGCCCATGCTGATCATGCAGGGGGAAAGGGACGTGCAAGTGAAGGTGGATAAAGATTTCAGCCTTTATCGTGAGCTTCTTGGGGACAGGGAAAATGTGACCTTCAAGCTCTATGCGGGGCTGAACCATGCCTTTGTGCCTGCGCTGTATGATGATATCATCAAGGCCACCAAGGAGTTTTCCAAAGAGCGCCACATCGGAGACGAGGTCATCGGTGACATGGCCCACTGGATTTTGAGCAACTGAAAAAGAAAAGCTGTGAACCGGCGGTTCACAGCTTTTTCGTTTATAAACATTCTTCCAGATGAGAAGCGAATCTTTCTGTTGCCTCATCCAGGGTGATACCCAGCGCGAAAGCAAGCTCGCCCATCACCAGATTTTTTACCTTGTTGTAAAGGCTTTCTTCCCGCATGGTCAGGGTCTTGCCTCGAGCCTTTTGCTGCAAATTCTTCTGGGTGAAGCCCTTGAGAAGGCCCAGCCACTTTTCCCACTCGCCACCGGAAAGAATTTCTCCGGCAAATTTGGCTACATAGCGGTTATCATTGCAGAAAAGAAGATTGCAGGCGGCAAAGTTCTCTAAAAAAGCTTCCGCTTCCTGTGCGCCGATGGGGGCGCGGAGGCGGGTGTTGCCGCCCTCGGCAGGAATGGTTACTTTTGTCTTTTTGTCGTAAATGGGTTGGAGCACGTAGTGGGGGGCTTTCAAAACAGCGTAGCTTGGCACGCAGATATCCTCCACGCAGCACACACCGGAAGACCCGCAGACTACATAGTCCTTGATGCTGTACATACCTTTTCTCCTGTAAGACTAAAACACACACAACAACGGATGGAATGGGAGGTTGTCTGATAAAAGCGTTGCGGCTGTAAAGATGGCCGCCTCCTCCCCTAGTATAAAAGTAGCATACTTCGACAGGAAATGTAAGCAAAAAATCCTTCCTGCAGGGGAAAAGACCGAAAGTGACACAAATGTGTGTGTTGTGCCCCTTGTAATTGCGATTGCAAGGTTTAAAAGGATGTGCTATATTAGAAAATGAGAAAATTTTAGGATAAAACAAAGAGGAAAGAAACATGGAATTTACACAAGGCGTGCCCTTTGCTCAGCTGGGTCTGAGCGAAGAGATGCTGCGCGCTATTGATAAAAAAGGGTTGAAGGAAAGCACTCCTGTGCAGGCAGGCTGCATTCCTCCCATGCTGGAGTGGAAAGATGTCATCGCCAAGGCACCCTCCGGCACGGGCAAGACCTTTGCCTTTGGCATTCCTATTGTGGAACATGTGGACGCGGAAAGCGAAGATATTCAGGCGGTGATCCTGGCGCCCACCCGTGAACTTGCCATGCAGATCACCGATGAGATGCGTGCTGTTGCCCAGTTCCGCGCAGGCGTGAAGCTGGTGTGCTTATACGGCGGCCAGCCCATTGGCAAACAGATCCAGACTTTGAAAAAGCGTCCCCAGATCGTGGTGGCTACCCCCGGTCGTCTCAGTGACCATATGAAGCGCCGCACCGTGCGCCTTGACAAGGTGCAGACCGTGGTGCTGGACGAGGCAGACCGCATGCTGGATATGGGCTTCATCCACGATGTGACCCGCATTCTCGATAAAATGCCGGGCCGCCGCAACATGGGCATGTTCTCTGCCACCATTTCCCGCGAAGTGATGGATATCTCCTGGGTCTACCAGCGTGATCCCGAGGAGATTACCGTGCAGGCCAAGGAAGAAAACAAGCCCGATATCGCCCAGTACCGCCTGGAAACTGACCCCAACCAGCGTGTAGATGTGATGGAAAAGATCATCCGCGGCGAGGGCTACGAACGCGTGATGGTTTTCTGCAACACCAAGGGCAACACTGAGCGCTGCACCAAGTTTTTGCAGATGCGGGGTCTGAACGCAGGCTGCATCCACGGTGATATCCCTCAGAAAAAGCGCGAAGCCGTGATGGATACCTTCCGCCGCGGTGAACTCAATGTGTTTGTAGCCACCGACGTTGCTGCCCGCGGCATCGACGTGGATGATGTGGAAGCGGTGTTCAATTACGATGTTCCCGAGGAAAACGAATATTACATCCACCGCATTGGCCGCACGGGCCGTGCCAAGCGTGCAGGTGCTGCCTATACCTTTGCCTGCGATTTCCCCAACCGCATGCGTTTGGATGAGATCGCCAAGCTGACCCGCAGCGAGATCGTTACCGTTACACTCAATGAAGAGGGGAAAGTTGTGCCTCTCAAGTAAAAAGGAGAACGGGCCATGAAAAAGAAAAGAATTTCTGCGCTGATCCTTGCGCTTTTGCTGCTGGCAGGCCTTCTTGCTGGCTGCGGAAAAGATGGGGAAGAAGATGCCCCTGTAGAAGTGGATGCAGCGCTGGTGGGTGACTTTATCACACTGGATCCCGCATACTGCACTACTACGGCAGAAAAAAGTGTGATTATGCACCTCTATGAAAATTTGATGATTGCCACGGTGGATATCTCCGGTGCGCCGGCGGTATTGCCCGGCACGGCAGCGCGCTACAGCGAGACCGTGAATTATGACGGCACGGTGACTTATGTTTTCTCCATTCGTGACGATGCTTGCTGGAGCGACGGAACGCCCCTTACCGCAGAGGATTTCGTTTTTGCATGGCGCCGCCTTGCCGACCCCAAGACGGATTCTCCCAATGCAGATCTTCTGCGCATGGTGCAGGGCTATGAAGAAGCCCGGGAAAAGGGCAAGATGGAAATGCTGGCAGTTTCTGTTACTGAAGAGGGTAATTTTCAGGTGATCCTCACGGGTAACTGTCCCTGGTTCCTTTCTGATGTCTGTACTGCCGCTGAAACCATGCCCATCCGTCAGGATGTGCTGGAAAAGCAGGCAGAAGCCACGGCAGAGGGTGAAACGCTGAGCTGGATGGGTCAGGCTGAACTGCTGACGGGCAATGGTGCTTATATTCTCGAAAACTGGAACGGCAGTTATCTGAAGCTCAAGCAGAACAGCCGCTATTATAATGCAGAATCTCTCGGCCCTGATCTGCTGGGTTTCCGCGTGGATATCACGGCGGAAAATGCGGAAAAGCTTTTTGAAAACGGAAGCACGGATTTTGTTTCCTGTCTCAGTGATGCTACTGCGGCAGAAACTCTTGCCGCGCTGCAAAGTGCGGATGAGACGGCTACGGCTGCGCCTTTGGGCCGTGTCCACTGTGTGCTTTTCAACAACAGCATCGGTGCCTTTGAAGATTATCAGCTGCGTCAGGCGCTGACCTATGCAACAGACCGTAACCTTACTGCGGCTTTTTGCGGAGCGGATGCAGTTGCAGCAACGGCTTTGGTTCCCTATGGGGTTGCCTCCAATGCTGGTGAGGGAGAGGACTTCCGCGCATTGAACGGGGAAGTATTTTCTCTTAATGCCCAGGACTATGAGAAAAATTTGGCTGATGCCCAAAAGGCGCTGGAAGCTGCGGGCTATGCCGGCGGCGAAGGATTTGCTGCCTTGGAGATGATCTATCCCGAAGGGGATGAAGTGGCAGAAAAGGTGACGAGAAGTCTTTGCGTCCAGTGGAAAACGGCACTGGGTATCACAGTTACTCCTGTGGCAAAGAGCAGAAGCGATTATAAAGCGGCACTTTCTTCGGGGACTTATGATATTGCTTACGGTTTGTTTGCCGCAGAGTATAATGATCCCATGGCCCTTCTTCACCGCTGGGTCTCCACGGAAAAGGAAAATGTGATTTACTACATCAATACCGCCTACGACGTACTTTGCCGCGTTATTGATGCCTCCGGTGATAGCAGCGCCCGCGCTGCCTACCTCTGCGATCTGGAACGGTTGCTGCTGGAAGACTTTGCCCTGATCCCCATCGCTTTTGATGGCTATCTCCATGGTGTGCGGGAGGATCTCACCGGTGTCAGCGAAGCGGATTTCGGTGTGTTCGCTTTCCATAAGGCTGCCTTCGTGACGGGAGAAGTCAAGTAAGTTGTTTTCTGATTTGGCCTTTTGTGTATTCCGCTTGGAAGTTCGTGTTGACATTCAACTGCGGAAGAAGTAAAATGAAGGTGCAAATAAGGCGCTGCTTAAGCGGCGATTCATAAGGGGGTTATCCGCTTTCTTGTCCCCCGATTCTACAGAAAAAAGCCGCGGTATGCGTTAGCATTGCCGCGGTTTTTATTGTTTTTATTTTTATATCATTAAGAAAGATATGCTATAATAGCTTCAAGAGAAATAAAAGGAGACATTATTATGGAAAAGACCAAGATCCTTGTTATTTGTGCAAGCCCCCGCAAGAAGGCCTCTTTGTATGTGGCAGAGCAGGCTGCCAAGGCTGCTGCTGAATTTGATCCCCGTATCGAAACGGAAGTGGTGAACTTTGCAGGTAAAAAGATCGAAGCCTGCAACGGCTGCGGCTACTGCAAGGAAAACAAATGCTGGTGCATTAAGAAAGACGATATGCAGGAAATGTTCGATAAAATGCTGGATGCTTCCGGTGTGATCGTGGTGTCTCCTGTGTATGTAATGGCAGCGACTCCCCAGCTTCATGCGTTCTGTTCCCGTATGCGCCCCGCTATGCATTGCTTCCCTGAACTGCTTCGCAATAAGTTCTTTGCGGCAGTTGCCGTAGGCGGCACCCGCAACGGCGGCGAAGAAACCACCGTTTCCGACATTATCAATCTCTTCGGTACCCGTACCATGAATGTAGTCACCAACGAAGTGGGCGGCTACACCGGCGGCAAAGTGTGGAGCCAGGATAAGGGCGCCGAGGGCTGCGAAGCTGATACCATCGGCATGAAAACCGTGACCGACCTTTCCCGCAAGCTGGCTGAAGTTTGCCTGATCTATGATCTGGGCAAGGCTGCGCTGCAGGCAGAAAAGGAATAAAGGAGGAAATATAATGGCAAGAATTCATGATCTGCGCTCCTTTATGGAAGTGCTGAAGGAAAACGGCCGTCTGGCCACCGTGGAAAAGGAAGTCAATCTGGTTCACGAAATCGGCTCTGTTATCTCCACGCTGGAAAGTGAAAGCGGCAAGGCTGCCCATTTCACCAACGTTTCCGGCACCGGTTTTTCCGTAGCAGGCGGCATGCTGGCTTCCATGGATAATATTGCGCTGGCTCTTGGCGTAGATAAGAGCGAAATTACCGACCATCTGGCAAAGGTTATTGAGCATCCCATCGCCCCTGTGGTGGTGGAAGATGCACCCTGCCATGAAAACGTGCTCACCGGGGATGCTATTGACATGACCCGTGTGCCCGTGCCCACCCATGCGCCTCTGGATGGCGGCCCCATTATTACCGGCGGCGTGGTCCATTCCAAGAGCCTTAAGGGCGGTCGTCAGAACCTTTCCTTCCAGCGCATGCATGTGAAGGGTAAGGATAAGTTCTGCATCATGATCAATGAGTGGCGCCACCTGAAGGAATTTTACGATGAAGCAGAAGCGGAAGGTAAGGCTCTGCCTATCTCCGTTGTTATCGGTTGCGATCCCACCATTTATATCGCAGCAGGTGTCCGCTCCGATGAAGATGAAACCGGTTTTGCCGGCGCTATGCGCGGCGAACCCGTTCGCTGGGTGAAGTCCGTCACCAACGATATTTATGTGCCTGCCGATGCAGAGTTCGTCATCGAAGGTGAGATCCAGCCGTATCTTCGTGAAGAGGAAGGCCCTCTTGGCGAATTTACCGGCCACTATTCCGAGCCCTGGAAGAGCCCCGTGGTAAAGGTCACCGCTATCTGCCACCGCAATAACGCTATTTATCAGACCATCAACGGCGCATCCTTCGAACACATCAATCTGGGTAACGTTCTGCCCCGCGAGCCTCTTTTGAAGAAGTTTGCCAAGTATGTTTCCAGCGGTGTTACCGGTGTGCATATTCCTCCCTACGGTGACGGTTTCCTTGCCATCGTGCAGATCCGCAAGAAGAATCCCGGCGAACCCAAGAACGTGGCTTTGGCCGCAATGATGACCTATGTCAACATCAAGAACGTTATCGTGGTGGATGACGACGTGGATATCTACAACGCAGCCGACGTGATGTGGGCGGTTTCCACCCGTGTGAAGCCTGAAGATGACATTTTCTATGTGCCCAACGCACAGGGGCATGAACTGGATCCCTGCTCCGATACCCGCGGCGTGCAGACCAAGATGGGTATCGACGCTACCCGCAACACTGAGTCCCGTACCAACAGCCGTGTGGTCTATCCCAAGGTAGATCTCAGTAAGTATCTTTAAGCCTATGAAAAAAAGACTGGTAGTAGGAATCAGCGGTGCCAGCGGCGCACCGTTGGCGATTGATCTGCTTCGCGAAATGCAGCTCCATGAGGAGTGGGAGACCCACCTTGTGATTACCGATGGCGCCAAGCGCACCATCAGTGAAGAAACGGAACTTTCCCTTGCCGAAGTGGAAGTTCTTGCCGATGCGGTGTATGATGTGAATGATATTGGTGCGGCTATCGCCAGCGGCACTTTCCGTGCAGAGGGCATGGTCATCGTGCCCTGCAGCATGAAGACACTTGCCGGTGTTGCTACAGGCTATGCAGATAATCTGCTGCTGCGTGCGGCAGACGTAATGCTCAAACAGCGGCGCAAGCTGGTAATGAGCGTGCGGGAGACGCCCATTCACGCACTGCATCTGAGAAACATGCAGACGGTAGTGGAACTGGGTGCTGTGGTGCTGCCCCCCATGCTGACCTTTTACACCAAGCCCAAAACCATTGAGGAAATGACCCATCACATTACGGGGAAAATTCTGGATGAATTTGGCATTGAATGCAGCGGTTTTTCCCGTTGGTGCGAATAATCGTGCAGCGGCTTGAAAGAACTTAAAAAGGAGAATGCACATGAAAGTTGTGATTTTGGACGCATATACTGCCAACCCCGGTGATCTCAGCTGGGATGGCATGAAAGAATTTGCAGACCTTACGGTCTATGACCGTACTCCCCACGATGCAGAAGAGATTATCCGCCGCATCGGTGATGCGGATGTGGTTTACACCAACAAGACTCCCATTTCTGCAGCTGTCATCGACGCCTGCCCCAATGTAAAGATGATCAGCGTGCTGGCCACCGGTTACAACGTGGTGGATTATGCCCACGCCCGCGAAAAGGGAATCCCTGTAACCAACGTGCCTGCTTACAGCACTTATTCCACTGCCCAGATGGCCATTGCCCATCTGCTGGAGATCTGTGCGCATACCTCTGAGCACAGCGCAGCTGTGCACGAAGGCCGCTGGAGCAGCGGTAAGGACTTCTGCTTCTGGGATTATCCTCTGATGGAGCTTTGCGGCAAAACCATGGGTATCATCGGTTTTGGCAGCATTGGCCGCACCGTAGGTACTATTGCCAAGGCGCTGGGCATGACCGTTATTGCTGCAGGCAGCCGCCCCTGCCCTGAAGGGGAAGCCATCGGCGAATATGTGGAACTGGATGAGCTTTTCCGCCGTGCCGATGTGGTGAGCCTTCACTGCCCCCTCTTCCCTGAGAACAAGGGCATCATCAACCGCGACAATATCGCCAAGATGAAAGATGGCGTCATCATCCTCAACAATGCCCGCGGTGGTCTTGTGGTGGAACAGGATCTGGCAGACGCGCTGAATTCCGGCAAGGTCTATGCTGCAGGTATCGATGTAGCAGGCGTGGAACCCATCAATGCCGATAGCCCCCTGCTGACGGCTAAGAACTGCCTCATGACTCCCCACATTTCCTGGGCAACGCTGGAAGCCCGCACCCGCCTCATTTCCGTGGCGGTGGAAAACATGAAGTGCTTCTGCGAAGGGGCTCCCCAAAACGTTGTGAACTGAACAAAAGAAAAAGGGCGTTGACCTTTTGGTCAACGCTCTTTCTTTTGTTATCTTCTGTTATCTTCGCCAGGTTTTGCGGGAGAACAGCACCAGAATGGGGAAGATCTCCAGTCGGCCTGCCAGCATGTCAAAAATCAGCACCAGCTTGGAAAAATCGCTGAAGGCGGAATAATTGCCCACAGCGCCCACCATTTCAAAGCCGGGGCCGATGTTATTGAAACAGGCCACCACGGCGGAAAGGTTGGTGGTGATGGAGAAATTATCCAGTGAGATCACAAGAGAGCTGAGGACGATGATGAACATATAGCCCACAAGATACATGGCGGTTTTGTTTACCACATGTTCATTGACGGTCTGACCGCTGAGCCGCACTACCTGCACATTCTGCGGGTAAAGGATCTGGCGGGTGCGGCGGCGCAGACTTTTGGCCAGAATCAGCACGCGGGAGAACTTGAAGCCGCCGCCGGTGCTGCCGGCACAGGCGCCGATGAGCATCAGCATGAAGAGGATCATCTTGGAGAAGCTGGGCCAAAGGTCAAAGTTGGTGGTGGCAAAGCCTGCGGTGGTCATAATGGATGCCACCTGGAAAGCGGCGTGACGCGCCGTTTCCGCCATGGAGGAATACATCTTGAAGGTGTTGCAGGTGATGAGGAAAGTGGCAAGGGCCGCAAAGCCGAAATAGAGCTTGATCTCCTCATCCCGTGCGATGCTGCGGAAATTGCGCATCAACAACAGGTAATAGCAGTTGAAGTTTACGCCGAAGAGCAGCAAAAAGATGGTGGTGACATTTTGGATATAGGGGGAATAGTCGGCAAAACCCGAATTGAGGATGGAGAAGCCGCCGGTGCCTGCCGTGCCGAAAGCGATGCAGAGGGAATCGAACAGGGGAAGGCCGCCCAAAAGCAAAAAGATGATGTCCAGTATCGTCAGCGCAATGTACATAAAATAGAGGATAACGGCGGTGTTGCGCATGCGGGGTACCAGCTTTTCCACTGTGGGTCCGGGGCTCTCTGCCCGCAGAAGATGCACGGAAAAGCCGCTGGTTCGCCCGCTGATAGGCACGATGGCCAGCAAAAATACCAGCACACCCATGCCGCCCAGCCAATGGCTGAAGCTGCGCCAGTAAAGCATACCGCGGCCCAGAGCTTCCACATCGGTAAGGATGGAAGCGCCGGTTGTGGTAAAGCCGGAAACGATCTCAAAGAGCGCGTCGATAAAGCGGGGGATAGAGTTAGAGAGAAGGAAGGGGAGAGAACCGAAAAAGCTCAGGGTGATCCAGCTCAAGCCTACGCAAACCAAACCCTCGCGGGAATAGAAATTCTTTTTGGCGTTGCGGCAGGGGAGGTACAATGCTGCAGCGCAGATCAGCGTGATGCCCATGGAAACCAGAAAGGCGGAAAAATCTGCCATGTCGCCATCGAAAACGGAGATCAGCGCCGGTGGGATCATTACCACCGCTTCCACCAAAAGGATGAAAGCGATCAAGCGAGCGATCATTTTAAAGTTCATAAGGCGCCTTTCATTCGAAAATGTCGTTGATCTGATAAATGATGTTGTTGCCTCCCGTGACAATAACCACGCTGTCGCCTGCCAGGAAGGAGGATTCGCCGTTGGGGATTTCGGTGACACCCTTGCGGGAGATGGATACGATCAGCACACCTTTTTTCAAATGGAGATTTTTCAGCGGCACACCGCAGCAGTGGGTGTCTTCCGTTATGCGGAATTCCAAAGCTTCGGCGCGGCCATCTGCAATGGAGTGCACGCTCAGCGCAGCACCTGTCTGGTTGCGCATGGCGCGGACATAGCGCACAATGGTGCTGGAGCAGAGTTCCTTGGGGCAGATGATGCTGCCCATGGGGAGTTTTTCCAGAATATGGAGGTTATCCACGCGGCCCTGTTTGGTAATGATCTGAGGAACGTTGAGGCTTGCGCCGAAAAGGGAGATTACGATATTGAGTTCGTCAAGACCCGTGGCAGATACCAGCGCGTCGCACTCGCCAAGGCCTTCGCTTTCCAAGAAAGAAAGGTTGCTGGCGTCACCATGAATGATGGAAGCATCCGGCAACTGGGCGGCAAGGGAAAGGCAGCGATCGTAGTCTTTTTCCACAATGCGCACATGAATGCCGCTTTTGAGCAGAATGCTGGCAAGATAATAGGAAATACGGCTGCCGCCGCAAATCATCACATCTTCTACCTTCTGGGTGTTGATGCCCAGATTATACAAAAGAATGGCCAAAGCTGCAGTGGGCGCGGTGACCAGAACACGGTCATCCTGCTGGAGCACAAAATCGCCGCCGGGAATGATGGCCTCGCCGTTGCGCACCACGGTGCAGATCAGAGCGCGAGCCTTGAGCACGCTGCCCAGATCTTTCAGCATAACGCCCCGAAGCTTACTGTCTTCTTTTACGCGCAGTTCCACAATTTCCACGCGGCCCCGGGCAAAAGTATCCCGCTTTAAGAAGCCGGGGTAGCGGAGCAGACGGAAAATTTCCGTGGCTGCCTGCTTTTCGGGGTTTACCGTCATGGAGAGGGCAAAGGTGCTGCGCATGGAATAAATCTGCTCGGTGTATTCAGGGGAGCGGATGCGGGCAATGGTATGAATGTTGGGGTTCATGCCGTGAGCTGTGAGGCAGCAGAGAAGATTCACTTCATCGGCGCTGGTGGCAGCAATAAGAAGATCGGCACTTTCTACCCCTGCGCTGCGCAAAGTGCTCATGGCGGCGCAGTTACCGCAAACGGCCATAACATCGTAAGCCTCCACGCTGGCATCCAGCACCCGGGGGTTGGAGTCGATGATGGTGAGATCATAATCTTCGCGGGAGAGCTGGCGGGCCAGAGTTGCGCCAACCTTGCCGTCACCTGCGATGATAATTTTCATAAGAAAAGCACCTCTTTTCCGTAACGCATGTCAATGGTTTGCCCGATGCAAACCCGCACCCATGTTACTTGCATTATACCATGCCGCCGCAAAAACTCAACAGTGAAAATGCGGCGAAAAGGTGCTGCCGCAGAATGGGGAAATGAACCTTGTTTAGCTGCTTTTTGGCGATAAAAAAATATGGTGAACCCGATAAATTATATATATGCAAATATTGTTACAAACTTCCCTGAAAAAGTTGACATTTTCCTGTAATTTTGTTAAGTTTTTGACAGATGTTAAAATCGTTTCCCTATAGGCAATAGCGCAAACGAATTACGAGGAGAGTAAGATATGAAAGAGAACCTCACCCGCGTCGTTGAGATCATCAATGAACACGACGCATGTCAGAGCAATCTCATTGCAATCATGCAGGACATCCAGGCTGAGTTCGGTTATCTCAGCGAAAAGACCCTGGTGACCATTGCTGAAATGCTGGGTATCAGCACCGCAAAGGTATACAGTGTTGCCACCTTCTATGAGAACTTTTCTCTCGAACCCAAGGGCAAGCACATCATCAAGGTCTGCGCCGGTACTGCTTGCCACGTTCGCAAGTCCGGCCCTATCTACGATGCTATTTATGATTATCTTGGCCTTTCCGGCAAGAAAAAGACTTCTGCAGACGGTATGTTTACTCTGGAAACCGTTGCCTGCCTCGGCGCCTGCGGTCTTGCTCCCGTTATGACTATTGACGGCGAAGTTCACGCTAAGATGACCCCCGAAGCAGCTCTGGCGCTGCTGGATCAGATCAAGAAGGAGGAAGCTGAAGCATGAAAAAAGTGAAGATGACCCGCGACGGTTTCCGCGTTTATCAGTCTAACGCCCGCAATGCTCTCATGCAGAGCACTCAGGTTCCTTCTGTGCTGATCTGCGCAGGTACCGGCTGTATCGCCGGCGGCGCTATGAAGATCTATGACAACCTGAAGAAGGAATGCGAAGAACGCGGCCTTGCAGTTTATGTCGGTCTCAAGCACGATACCGATGAAGAAAAGAGCCTGCACGTAAAGATGAGCGGCTGCCACGGCTTCTGCGAAATGGGTCCCCTGGTTCATATTGAACCCATGGGCATTATGTACATCCATGTTAAGCCTGAAGACTGCCACGAAATTCTGGAAAAGACCGTTCTGGGCGGCGAAATCATCGACCGTCTTGTTTACCATCTTGACGGCGTGGCTTATCCCCGTCAGGAAGATATCCCCTTCTACAAGCGCCAGCACCGCGTAGTTCTGGAAAACTGCGGTACCAGCGATGCAGAAGACATTGAAGAATACGTAGCCAAGGGCGGTTACTCCGCTTTCGAAAAGGCTCTCTTCGAAATGACCGACAAGGAGATCTGCGATACCATTATCGATTCCGGTCTCCGCGGCCGTGGCGGCGGCGGTTTCCCCGCCGGTAAGAAGTGGGACGGCGCACGCCGCCAGACTTCTCCCGTGAAGTATATCGTCTGCAACGGCGACGAAG
>JAZQUM010000125.1:0-2127 GCA_045631305.1 Oscillospiraceae bacterium
AGGGCGAAATGATCGAAGTCAGCGAAGGCTATGCCCGCAACTTCCTCCTGCCCCGCAAGGCTGCCGTTCTGGCAACCCCCGATGCCATCAACACCATGAAGCTGAAGGAAAAGGCCCGTCTTGCTCAGGAAGCTGCCAACAAGGCTGCTGCGCAGGAGATCGCAGGCAAGCTGAAGGACTGCGTGGTTAAGATCAGCGCCAAGGGCGGCGCAGGCGGCCGTCTCTTCGGTGCCATCACCAACAAGGAAATTTCCGATGAACTGAAAAAGCAGTTCGATCTGGATGTTCCCAAACAGAAGATCGTGGTAGATCCCATCAAGAGCTTCGGCGCATACGAAGCCAAGGCAAAGCTTGGCTATGAGATCAGCGGTGTGATCCGCGTGGTAGTCAGCGAAGAATAAGAAAAAGTCAAGGGGAAAGGAGGTTTTTCCATGCAGGATGAATTGCTGATGCGGCAGATGCCTCATAGCCTGGAAGCAGAGCAGGCAGTGTTGGGTTCTATGCTGATCGATGCCAACTGTGTCAAAGACGTGATGGAAAAACTTCAGGTGCAGGATTTCTATCTGCGCCAGAACCGTGAGATTTTTGAAACCATCTATTCCATGTTCGTCTATTCCCGCCCCATCGACGCGGTGACCGTTGCCGATGAGATGCGGAAAAATGAGGTTTTTGACGAGTCTGTGACCCGTGACTACCTCATTCAGCTGATGGAGATCACTCCCACCTCTGCAAACGTTATGGAATATGCTGCCATCGTGCGGGATAAGGCGCTTTTGCGCTCTGTTGCCACTGCGGCCGGGGAAATTACCGCCCTGGTGCAGTCCGGTGCAGGCGAAGCGCAGGATGTGCTGGAACTGAGTGAACAGAAGATCTATGCCGTGCGCCGTGGCCGCGGTGCCCAGGAAATGGTGCCTGTCAGCACGGTGCTGCCCGGTGTTCTGGACCATCTCAGCGAGCTCAGCGAAGCCGGCGGCAAGACGCTGCCCGGTCTTTCCACAGGGCTCAGCGCGGTGGACGCCAAGATCTCGGGCCTTAACAAGAGTGACCTTGTGCTGCTGGCTGCCCGTCCCGGTATGGGTAAGACCTCCTTTGCACTGAATGTGGCGCTGAATGTTGCCAAGGCCAGCGAAAAGACCGTTGCCATTTTCTCTCTGGAAATGAGCCGCGAGCAGCTGGTGACCCGTCTGCTTTCCTCTGAAGCTTTGGTGGAAAACGGCCGATTGATCATGGGCAACCTTCGTGAGACCGACTGGGTGAAGATCGCAGACGCGGCTTCCGTTCTGAGCCGCACCGATATCCGTATTGACGATAACCCCCTTCTCACCGTAGCAGATATGAATGCCAAGTGTAGAAGACTGGAAAATCTTGGCCTTGTGGTCATCGACTATCTGCAGCTGATGACTTCTGCCGGCGGTAAGGGCTATTCGGGCGAAAACCGCCAGCAGGCTGTTTCCGATATTTCCCGTATGCTGAAGATCATGGCAAAGGAACTGCAGGTTCCCGTGCTGTGCCTTTCTCAGCTTTCCCGTGCCAACGAAAAACGAGAGGATAAGCGCCCCATGCTTTCCGACCTTCGTGAATCCGGCGCCATCGAGCAGGACGCTGACATCGTTATGTTCCTGTTCCGCGACGATTATTACAATGAAGATTCCGAAAAGCGCAATGTGGCCGAGTGCATCGTGGCAAAGAACCGCCACGGTGAAACCGGCAAGGTAGAGCTGAAGTGGCTGCCTGAATACACCTCTTTCGGCACCCTTGAAATGCGCTACGACGAGGACGAATATTAAACTAAGGAGATCACTGTGGAGAAGGCTGTTTCTTTCATGCGCCGCCGCGGCATCATGCCGAAAAAGGGCAGCGCGGTGCTCTGCGCCGTTTCCGGCGGCGCGGACTCGGTGTGCCTACTTCATGTGATGCTGGAATTATCAAAAAAAGAAGGGTTCAGCGTGTGCGCTGCCCACTTTAACCACGGCCTTCGTGGGGCGGAAGCCAAGCGGGACGAGGAGTTCGTCCGCGAGCTTTGCCAAAAGTGGAGCGTGCCCTGCGTTTTCGGCGCGGGGGACACCAAGGCGCGGATCTATGAAACGGGTGAAACTGTGGAAGAGGGTGCCCGGGCGCTGCGCTATG
>JAZQUM010000126.1:0-14131 GCA_045631305.1 Oscillospiraceae bacterium
AAAGATACGCCTCTCCATCCACATCAATAGCCTTCACAGCCCCCGTGTCCGTGGCTGCAGAAACAGACCAGTTTTCACCGGCTGCGCTCTCTGCCGCCATAGCAACACCGCTAAGCGCGGGCAGCAACAGGCAGATAATGATAAATGTGGATAAAAGGCGTTTTTTCATAGTGCAAGTCCTTTCCGGGCCATGCCTCGGCATAACATTACATGAGGGGGCAGAGGCTTTTCTCCTCTGCCCCGTCGAAAGCTAAAAGACTAAGCTATAAAAATCAGTCAGCGAGATAGCGATACAGGAATGCTGCCATCTGGCCGCGGGTGCAGGTGTTGCTGGGGCTGTAGGTAGTGTCGGTGGTGCCGTTGGTGATCTTGTTGGCCAGCAGCCATACAACTGCGCTGTCGAAGTAGTTGGAAGCAGCTACGTCGTTGAAGCCATGGTCACCGGAAACGGCAGGAGAACCCGCATGACGATACAGGAATGCTGCCATCTGACCGCGGGTGCAGGTTGCGGTGGGGTCAAAAGTGGTAGCGGTGGAGCCAAGGGTGATGCCCTTTTCTACTGCCCACAGAACTGCCTTAGCATAGTAAGCATCGGAAGAAATGTCAGCGAAGGGGTTAGCAGAAGAGGTGGGTTCGGGGCAGCCTGCTGCGCGCCACAGGAAGGTTACCATCTGAGCGCGGGTGCAGCCGCTGTTGGGTTCGAAAGTGCTGGCGGTCTTGCCTTCGGTGATGCCCTGAGCAATGAGCCACTGAACAGCGTCGTAATAATAAGCGGTATCGCTTACATCGCTGAAGGGGTTAGCAGCGGGAGTTTCGGGAGTGGTGATGTCGGAAGAGCTGCCGCCGCCAACATTGCCGCCTGCGGGAGGAGTAACGGGGGAGCCGCCGGTTGCGCCGCCACCGGGAGTGGTGGTGCCGGTACCAGGGGTAGTAGTGCCGGGGCCTGCGCCGGGAGTGGTGGTGCCGGTGCCGGGGGTGGAATCGCCGGTGCCTGCGCCGGGAGTAGTAGTGCCGGTGCCGGGAACGGGATCAGTAACGGAGCCGCCGCTGGTGCTGTCACCGGTGGTGGTGCTGCCGGTAGTAGCGGAAGCTGCCACGGTCATCATAGCAAGAACCATGCAAAGGCTCAGTACGATAGCGATCATTTTCTTCATGAGACGATCCTCCAAAATGATGTATTTACGAAAAGTGAGAACTGCCAAAAGGCGCAAAGCTACACTTTACCAGTATTATGTATATTGTACTCCTCTCTCCCCTAATAATCAACAGAATTTGCATGGTTTTTGTGCATTTTGGGTTCCAAAATTTGCCTATTTCTGTATTTTTGCGAAAAGAAAAACGCCCCGGAAAAGGGCGTTGGAAAAAGGCACTTTCGCTCCTGAAAAAGAAAAGGGCAGAGGCTTTCGCCTCTGCCCTTTATCGAGTTGTTTAACTCTTGTTAATCTTAGAATCTAAGATTAGACACCAGTGGTGGAACCGCCGGTGGTGGAGCTGCCGGTGGAAGCTTCAACGGGAGCTACTTCAACGTAGATAGCTACGATGCTGCTGGGATAGCCAGCGGTTTCTTCGTAAACTACGGATACCTTAGCGTTGGTGCCTTCTTCAGCGAACAGGCCGTCCAGAGTGGTGATTTCAACCAGGTCGGTCTTGTCTGCAGCTTCAGCGTAACGAACGTCGATAACCTTAGCAGCGGAAGCGTCGATGTCAACCAGAACGGAGTCAGCAACGGTCAGCATGGAGCCATACAGGTTTGCAGCGAGCTTGCCTTCAACAACCTTGGTGGTGTAGTCAGCGAAGCTGTACAGGCCGGTAGCGGAGTCAACAGAGTACTTGTTGAAGCCAGCAGCGGGTGCATAACCTGCAGCAACCTTAACGTTCTTGTATTCGCCGTTGATGTATACGCCGTAAACATCGCAGGAGTACAGCTTACCATCGGTACCAGTGTAGGTGCCCTTGGTAACAGCAGCGTTAGCGGAGCAGTAAACAACGTCAGTGCTTTCAACGGAAGTAGAAGCATAGCCGTCTACTACAACGTACTGGATGGTGTTGTTGCCGGTAGCGCTGGTAGCCATGTAGTAGTCATAAGCGTCGGTAACAGCCTGAACGCCAGTCTTTACTTCAACGAACAGCTTATCCAGAGATTCAGCAACGAAGATGAACTTAACGCCGCTTGCGAAGTAGTTGCTGGTGGAAGCAACCTTAACGTCATAAGCGCCGATGTCGGTGCCGCAGTTGTCAACGATAGAAGCGTTGGTCAGGGGAGCTGCGAAGTTAGCGTAGGTAACGCCATCCTTAACGTAAGTGGAAACGTTCTTCAGATCCTTCAGATCTGCAGCAGCCAGAGCGGATTCAACCTGGAAGGAAACTTCCTTACCGTCCATATCTACGCACTGAACGAAGTTAGCGGAGGTAGAACCATAAGCGCCAGCAACGGAAGTGGTGTAGTTAGCAACGGTGTAAACCAGACCAGCAGCGGAGGTAGCATCGGGAGCAGCAACCATAGCGAAGATAGCGCCGGAGTTGTCCAGATATGCAACAACCTTAGTAGCAACTGCAGCAGCAGGAGCCAGCAGGCCAGTGATGTTCAGGCCAGAGGTGGTGTAGTCATAAGAGGTGTAGTAGGTGGTGCCATCGAGGGTCAGAGCATAGTTAGCAGCGTCATAGGTGCCAACGGTGCCGGTAACGGTAGCAGCCTTGGTGATGGTGGTCAGGAGACCGGTCTTTTCAACAACAACTACGTCGTCCTTAGCGATGCCTTCATAGAAGGAAACCATGGTAACGCCATCGTTGTTAGCAACGGTGTGCAGCTTTTCGTTTACGTCGAATTCAACGCCGTCAACCTTAACAACGCCGTCAACCTTAGCGGTGCCAGCCTTGTAGTCGGTAACATAACCAACGGTCAGGTCGGAAGTCAGAACGGAAACGAGGGAGATAGCGCCAGCTTCGTTGGTGTACAGAACATAGGTACCAGCCTTAGCGGAGGTGCCATCAACGAAACCGTCATCAGCGGTAACTACGGTGTAGTTCTTGAATACCTTAGCACCAGCATCGGAGATAGCAACCTTGCCGAAAGCAGCGTCGAACTTGGTTTCGCCGGTGAGGTCGGTAGCAACGGTAACAACCTTGGACAGGTCAACTACGGAGAAAGCTTCGAAATAGGTAGCGCCGTAAGCGTCGATCTTAGCAACGCTGGACTTAACAACAGCAACCTTGTGGCCGATCATGTCGAGGCCGGTTTCAACGTTGTAGTTTACGCCGTCGATAACGGTGTAAGCAGCGCCGGTAGCAGCGTTAGCGGTAACAACGCCCTTGGTCAGCTGAGAGAGAGCGGAAGTGCCTTCAGCAGCTACGAAGTAGTTGTCCAGCAGGCAAGCAGCGGAACCAACATAGGTGTAGGAACCATCGCTGTTCATGTTGCCCTTGGTAACGCCGGTAGCGGTCAGAGCGTTGTAAACGATCTGAGCGCATTCTTCACGGGAAGCAGCTGCGGTAGCATCGAAGTCAGCAGCCATGCCAGCGAAGAGACCCTTCTGGGAAGCCAGGGTGATGGTGTTCAGAGCGGAGCCAGCGCCTTCCATGCCGAAAGCCTTAGCGTCATAGCCCATAGCAACCAGAACCATCTTTGCAACTGCCCAACCCTTAACGTTGTCAGCTACGCCGTAGGTGCCATCGCCGTAACCAGCAACGATACCACGAGCTACGCAGAATGCAACAGCATCAGCGAAGGTGTGGGAAGCGGGAACGTCAGCGAAGGTAGAGGTGCCCTTGTAGTAGCCAATGGTGGTAGCGTTGGAGCCGGTAGCTACCATTGCAACCATCTTAGCTGCTGCGCCACGGGTAACGTCAGCCTGGGGACGGATGGAACCGTCAGCATAGCCGCCCATTACGCCCAGAGCGCTCATGGTGTTAACTGCGTCAACGTACTGAACCTTGTCAGCATCGCTGTAAGCAGCGCCGGAGCTGATAGTGGCCAGGGACATGGTCATTACCAGAGCCAGCACGAGTGCGAGAATCTTCTTCATGAAATTCTCCTCCTATAAAGTATTTACAAACATCGGCCTTTGTCGCCGCCCGGCACACTTACCGTGGCTAGCCTTACCCGTAACTGTCTCGGGCAACAAACTCCAACCTCAGTTTGCATTGTTACTGTATCACTATTGATTTTATATTTCAATATCTTGGGCGCACTTGTAACATAACCGTAACATTAGGAGCTTTTGTTACATTATATAGTGCAGCAAAAGGCAGCAAACAAAAAAGCAACGCACGGATTTTCATCCGTGCGGTGCTTGATACAACAGCAAAACAATTAGGCGTTATGCAGCTTCAGCAGAGCTTCGCCCAGTTCTTCCACGCTGAGCATGGTGCCTTCCAGAGGAATGAATTCAGCCAGCTTGCTGCCGAACTGAGTGATCTGGGGAGGATTGATGTTGGTGGTTGCCAGTTCTTCGGGATAGTTGAATACGTCGTGAGAATAACCGTCCATGAGAACTCTCTTGCGAGCCATAACGATGGTGCGGTCTGCGTATTCGGTTACCAGAGGCATGTGGTGGGTTACGAAGATCACGGTGTGGCCCAGCTTGTGCATAGCCTTAGCGATGTCCATGATCTGATAGCAGCCCTTGAAGTCCTGGCCGCTGGTGGGTTCGTCCAGAATGATGATACCGGGCTGCATTGCGATAACGCAGGCGATAACGACCTTTGCACGGTCACCCTTGGAGAGTGCGGGAGGATAGTCTTCCTTCTTGTCGGACAGGCCAACTGCTTCCAGGGTTTCTTCCACGCGGACCTTGATGTCTTCTTCCTTCATGCCGGCGTTGCGCAGACCGTAAGCCACTTCTTCGTAAACGTTGTCAGCGAAGAGCTGGCGGTCGGGGTTCTGCAGAACGAAGCCGATTTCCTTGGAGATGTCTGCGATAGACATTTCCTTGTTATCCTTACCGTTGACGTAGATAGCGCCTTCGGTGGGACGGAGCAGACCGGTGATGTTCTTCAGCAGGGTGGACTTACCTGCACCGTTCTGGCCGATGATAGCTACGAAGTCATTTTCGTAGATTTCGATGTTAACGTGTTCCAGAGCATAGGAGCCTTCTCTGTAGGCATAGCTCAGATCGTCAATTTTCAGTACAACTTTCTTGCTCATTTGCGTGCCCCCTTATACCACTTGTCGATGCCTTCCTTGGCTTCGCTCATCAGAGTGGGCTTGCAGCCAATGTCTTCACCCTTTGCGCGCAGGTAGCTTGCCAGAGCGGAAACCTGGGGAGGACGGATGCTGCAGGATTCCATCAGTTCCTTGTCGTTGAAGATAACGTCGGGAGTGTCGAATGCTGCGATCTGGCCTTCCTTGAGAACCAGGATCTTATCTGCGAACTCAGCGATTTCTTCGCTCTTGTGAGTTGCGATAACGATGGTCATGTTTTCCTTTTCGCGGAGCATACGGATAACTTCGTATACGTCACGGGTACCGATGGGGTCCAGCTGAGAGGTGGGCTCGTCCAGAACCAGAACGGAGGGCATCATAGCAAGGTTTGCTGCGATAGCCAGACGCTGCTTCTGACCGCCGGAAAGAGCGGTGGGTTCGCGATCTGCGAACTCGGTGAGGCCAACGATGTTCAGCGCCCAGTCAACACGGCGGAAGAGTTCTTCACGTTCTACTTCCAGGTTTTCTGCGCCGAATGCAACTTCGTTGCGAACGGTGGTGGTGAAGAGCTGTGCTTCGGGATCTTCCAGTACCATACCGACCTTGTCGGACAGGTGGGACATTTCGCATTCCTTGGTGTCAATGCCGAATACGGAAACCTTACCCTTGAGCTTGCCGTGGTGGAAGTTGGGAACAGCAGAGTTCATGCACTGGCAGAGAGTGGTCTTGGCAGCGCCGTTTTCACCCATGACTGCAATGAATTCACCCTTCTTGATCTCAAGATTTACATGCTTGAGAACCCACTTCTTGGTGCGGGGATAGCGGTAAGATACGTCTTCAAACTTGATGATGGTATCGCCTGCTTTATAGGCGTCGGTAATCTTATTAGCCATTTTACTTGAACCTCCTGTTCCCTATCAGCCTGCAGTGATGCGGGCAAAGCCCAGGGCATAGTTGCCGAAGAGCAGAGCGGCGCCGATTACCAGAGAAACAACAGCTGCAATGATATCAGACTTCTGCAGGTGCAGTTCGCTCAGGCAGGTACGCTTCTTGTTTGCGCCGAATGCGCGGGTATCCATAGCAACGCCCATCATCTGTGCGCGGCGCATTGCGCCGATTACCAGAGGCACTACCAGGGTGATCCATGCCTTGACCTTAGCCAGCAGCTTGCCGTTTTCAAACACGGTCATACCGCGCATCTTCTGTGCGTCCATGATTACGCCGATTTCATCGGTGAAGGTGGGCACCATGTTGATAGCGGTGGTAGCCATGTAAGCGATGCGGTAAGGCAGCTTGAGTTCGATGAGACCCAGAGAGAACAGGTCCAGACGGGTGGACTTGATGACCATGGGCATCAGGATGATGAGGGTCAGGAGGCGCAGAGCCAGCAGCAGGGAGAATACAAGACCCTGCCAATGCAGACCGAAGCCCTGCAGGAAGCCAACCTTGAAGTCAGCGGGGAATGCGATGTTGAAAATGTAGTCCTTGTGCTCGATGAGAATGCCGAAGAAGTTGATGGCATTTTCAGACTTGTAGAAGCAGCACTGCATCAGGGTGATGAGGGCCATCAGGGAGATAACTACCTTGATGAACTTCTTCAAATCAGCCCAGGGCAGCTTTGCAGCGTTCCAGCAGCAGATGACAAGACCCAGCATAGCCAGGATCATGATGAGGTTATCCAGCAGGAAAACGATGATGGAGAAAAGCAGCAGACCCAGGATCTTTACACGGGGGTCCATACGGTCCAGGAACGAACCATTGGGAATATAATCGATAATATTCACGGATGTATTTCCTTTCTTATTAGTCTCTTACGTTGATAGCGCTGAGAGCTTCCTTGTGGCGCTCGGAGCCCATCTTCATAGCGTTGGCTACAGCCACCTTTTCGTCGATGGTCTGCATCACGCCGTCGCGCAGGACGATGCGGCCGTTGATGATAACGGTTTCCACGTCGTTTTCCTTGCCGCAGTAAACGATGTTCTGAATGACATCGTGAACGGGACCGAAGTGAGCCTTGGTGGTATCCAGCAGGATAACGTCAGCCAGCTTGCCTTCTTCGATGACACCTGCGTCGATGCCAAAGAACTTGGCGCCGTTTTCGGTGGCCATGCGGAAGATGTCGTTTGCGTTCATGCATTCGGGGCAGCCGTTGCGCAGCTTCTGCATCATAAGGCCGGTACGCATGTCTTCAAACATATCCAGAAGGTCATTGGAGGCAGCGCCGTCGGTAGCCATGACGCAGGGGATGCCCTTCTTAAGATACTCGGAGATGGGAGCAATGCCGCTGCCCAGCTTCATGTTGCTCTTGGGATTGTAGCAAACGGTGACGTTGCGCTTCTTGCACAGTTCCATTTCTTCTTCGGTGAAGTGAACTGCGTGAACTGCCAGCAGAGGCGCGCAGAGAGCGCCTTCGCTTTCCATGTATTCCAGAGGAGTCATGCCCACATCGTTGAGGGACTGCTCGATCTCCCACTTGGTTTCGGAAATATGGCAGTAGATGTTGACGCCCTGTTCGCCGCCGGTCTTTACCAGCCAGCGCAGGTAGTCAGGAGTGCAGGCGAAAGGAGTGCTGGGGGCGATAGCCACGCGCTGCAGGCCCTTGCCGTGCCACTTCTTGATGAGGTCAAGGATCTGCTGCTTCTGTTCCTCTTCGGTAACAGAGAGTTCAGCGGGAACCCAACGGTTGAAGGCCTGAATGGCGCCGCAGCCGCGGATACCCACGTCTTCCCATGCTTCAAACAGGGAATCCTGGATCACGTCCATATCACCGAAGGCGGTGATACCGCAGCGGATCTGTTCCACAGCGCCCAGGATGCCATAGTAATAAGAAAGATCGGTGTCGTTCTTATCAGCGTACTTATTGATGATCCCGCACAGAGGGAAGGTCACCTGCTCGCACCAGTCCTTGATGAGCAGGTCATCCCGCATGCCCTTGAGCATGTTCTGATAGAGATGGGTATGCATATTTACAAAGCCGGGGGAAAGGATTTTGTTGGTGGCGTCAATAACAGTTGCATGACGGTAGCCGCTCAAATCGCGGCCGATCTTGCTGATGCGGTTGCCGTCAATGAGAACATCAACATTTTCCAGCACTTCATCAGCGTTCTTTACGAGATAGCGAATGTTCTTAATTAAAATCATCTTTTTTTACCCAATTTCTTCCGTACAAGGGTAGCTCCGAAAGGCCGCGCGGCCTTTCGGAGCTTAAAATCCTTACAATTAGACTACTTCTTCGTCTTCGTCGTCGTCAGCTTCGCCTTCAGCCATGGGACCAGCGGGAACACCGATCTTGGGCAGACCCATCAGCAGGGGAACACCGATGAGCATAGCAGCTGCGGAGAACATGGTGCGTTCAATGGGAGCCAGGGTAGCCAGCATCTTCCAAACGTCTGCGGGAGTAGCAAATACGTAGAAGTTAACAACGCCGCTGAGAACGGACATGATGATCATACCGCCTGCGGAGCAGATGAATACAGCGATAGCCTTGAGGATAACGTTCTTGCTCATGAGGAAACGCTTAGCGAAGAGGATGCCCAGAACTACGCAAGCCAGGCCGTAGCCACCGAATACGAATGCATAGATGGGAGCTTCCTGACCGATGGGATGGGTGAACCAGCCCAGGAATGCCAGAGCGGTGAGACCCAGAGCCACGAAGGGACGAACCTTGCCCTTAGCGCCCTTGCCGAAGCCGAATGCCAGGCAGCCGGAGATAACGGGGGTGATAACGTCCAGCAGCCAGGTGAACATGCCAGCCCAAGCTGCGGAGGGCTCGATGAGGTAGCCGATGAACTGGCCGATACCGCCGCACAGACCGCCTGCGAAGGGGCCAAAGAAGATACCGGTCAGGGGCAGCAGAACTGCACTAACGGACATGGTGCCGCCGATACCGAACAGGGGAATGCCGGGGAGGAAGTGGGATGCTGCGATCAGAGCAGCCCAAACTGCGATGATAGAAGGATGAACTTCGCCAAATACGCTCTTTTTCTTCATAGTCTTTGCCATTGTTAATTGCCTCCTTAATTTATTACTGAATAATGCCCTTGCGGGTCAGTTCAGACACTCTCTTGAAAGTATAGCCCATTTCCTTCAGAGCGGGGATGATGATATCCAGCGCATCGGGATTGTAGGGATACTTGTCGTGGAAGGTGATGATGTTTTCGCCTTCGTTCATGTTGGTGATAACGCGTTCTGCAATAGCTTCTGCGTTGGGGCCTGCCCAGTCGTAAACGGGGATGTTGTAGCTCCAGATTACGATGTGGTAACCCATTTCCAGCAGCATAGCAGCGAGATCATGGTTGATCTGGCCTGCAGGGGGGCGTACCAGCTTGGTGTCAACACCGATGAGATCCTTCAGGAGCTTATCGGTCTTAAGGATTTCTTCTCTTGCTTCTTCCAGGGGGATCTGGTCAAGCATGGGGTGGGAATAGCTGTGGTTGCCGATATCGTGACCGGCTTCCTTCACCTTCAGAGCAGTTTCGGGATCCTTTTCCAGGCGATGGCCTTCCATAAAGAAGCTGCCCTTAACGCCATGGCGTTCCAGAACTTCCAGCATGTTCAGCGTTCCGGGTGCATTGGGTGCGCCGTCGAACGTAACTGCAACAACTTTCTTGCTCATAGTTCCTCCTTCTTCTCTTTTTAAATATTTGTGCTGCGCTGCCCCTCTCTATTGAAAGGAGCTGCACAAATTACACACTTGGTAATACCACTCACTTGCCCTCTTCCACGAGGCCGTTGCTGGAGATCAGATTTTCGATCAGATCTCTCTTGTACTTGGTAGCAAGGATCATGTGGGTCTTTACTTCATTCAGCCCCTGCATCTTGCTCAAAACCCGGAAAAGGAAATCATTGAGCTGGAGACTATCTGCAAAATAACCGTGGGCAAAAACGGTGGCGGTGCTGGTCATATACACTTCGCCGATCTCCGTGTGCTGCCCCAGCTCATCCATAATGGCCTGCACATAGGCGGGGGTGGTGATGAGTTCAAAGAGGATGGTGATATCCAACCGGATCTTCTTGGGGTTGATGTAAACGGTGAAGCGCTCGATAACGCCCTTTTCCACCAGCGCGTTCACACGCTTGGTGACAGCCGCGCGGGAAAGGTTCAGCTGGCGGGCAAGCTCTGCATAGGGAGTCTTGCTGTCTTCCATCAGAAGATGCAGCAGGCGCATATCTAATTGGTCCAGATGGATGCTATCTGTGAAATCCAACATACGCAACCCTCACTTTAGTGTAATAATTGGCTAAAACCGCCAAACGCTTACACCAAAAAAATACCACACAATCCGTCTTTTGTCAACACAATATGCCAAAAAGCAACCATTTTGTCAACGGATTTCCTGCTCTTTAGTTACGCTTTGTTTCCAAAATCGAAAAAATAAGTGTCATTTTGTAAAATATGGGGTGAATTTCGAAACACCGTTTCTCAAAAAGCTCGTTTTTGGCGCAAAATGCACATTTGTCGCAAAAACGGCATTTTTTTAAAAATTTAAGGAGAGGACCTTCCGATCCTCTCCTTTTTTGCCCCGCAGGCCTTGCAGGGTCTTGCTTTTTTGTTGTGAAAATAACCAAAACTTACTGCTCTTCGCGGAAGGCATCGGCGCCCTTTTTGCAAAGGGGGCAGACGAAATCGGCAGGCAGTTCTTCTGCTTCATGCACATAGCCGCAGACGGAGCAGACGAACTTCTTCTTGCCGCCTTCTTCTTTGAAAACTTCGGCGCCCTTTTTGCAAAGGGGGCAGACGAAATCAGCGGGCAGCTCATCCGCTTCATGCACATAGCCGCAAACGGAGCAGACGAACTTCTTCTTGCCAGCAGGTGCGGCTGCGCAGGCACAGCTGCACTCAGCCTTCTTCAAAGCCTCTGCCAAAGCGGCCAGTTCTCCTTCGCTCTTTTCGCTGAGGGCGGAGGTGATGGTAACACTTTCGGCAAGATAGGTAAGGTCCTTGCACTGATCCAGCATGGACTTCATAGCCCGCTTGGCAGCAGGGGCCCAGCTGCCGTTTTCCATCAGCGCCACCACGCGGCGGGTATAACCGCGCTTAACGAGATGGTCGATGAAGGTCCGCATGGGCGGGAACATATCGCCATTATAGGTGGTGGTGGCCAGCACCAGCTTGGAGTAGCGGAAGGCATCTGCTACGGCGGCAAACATGTCGCAGCGGGCCAGATCGTAAGTCACCACGGGAATGCAGCACTCTGCCTTCAGCTTTTGGGCAAGAGCCAGAGCCGCCTTCTTGGTGTTGCCGTATACAGAAGTGTAGGCAATGACGATGCCCTCTTCTTCCGCTTCGTAGGAAGACCACTTGTTGTAAAGATCCAGGTAATGGGAAAGGTCGCCTGTCAGCACAGGGCCATGAAGGGGACAAACGGTGGCGATATCCAGCGCGGCAGCCTTTTTGAGAACAGTCTGCACAGGGCCGCCGTACTTGCCCACGATGCCGATATAATAGCGGCGGGCTTCATCGTCCCAGTTATCCGCAGTATCCTGCGCGCCGAACTTGCCGAAGGCATCGGCAGAGAAAAGCACCTTGTCGCAGGCATCGTAAGTCATGATGACTTCGGGCCAATGCACCATGGGCGCGGTGATAAAGGTCAGGTTGTGGCGGCCCAGGCAAAGGCTGTCCCCTTCCCCTGCCACCACAGCGCGGTGGGCAAAATCGGTACCGAAGAAGTTTTTCATCATCACAAAAGCCCGCTGGGAAGAAACGATCTTCGCTTCGGGGAACTTCGCCGCAAAGCGCAGGATGCTGCCCGAATGGTCAGGCTCCATGTGCTGCACGATGAGGTAATCGGGGCTTTTGCCATGCAAGGCAGCAGAAATCTTCTCCAGCCACACGTCGGCAAAGTGGATCTCGACGCTATCCACCACGGCGCTCTTTTCGTCGCAGATGAGATAGGAATTATAAAGCATGCCGTCGGGCACGGTGTACTGACTTTCAAAAAGGTCAATGTCGCGGTCCACCACGCCTACGGGGCGAATATCGTTGGTAATCATGGGGTATCCTCCTAGGTATTGCAAAATCCGCGGAAATTATAGCATATTCGTCATTCTTTGTCACGGCATAAAAAGAAAAACCTGTCACAAGACAGGTTTTTCCAGTAATTCTTTTGCAAAAAGGTCCACCATAAGACCGGTGTTGAGGCGCATAGCTTCCTCGGGATAAAAGGCCTGCACATCCTCACCGTAAAAAAGCTTGCGGAAGGCATCGATGGCCTCATCGCGGCTGCCGCCGCGGCGCAAAATACCACAGATGAGCTCCGCCGTTTCCACGGTACTTTCCCGGCAGCGAACAAGGTAGCGCACCGTATCTTCCGCACCCAGAAGTCCGTAATGGGGCACCACCACATTTTTCACATCCAGCGCCATAACGCGCTCAATGGAAGCAAGGCTCAGCTCATAGCCCACAAGACAGGCAGGAAACACTTCTCCGCCCTTGCCGAAAACGCCAAGGCTCTCGCAGCCGAGAAGCAGCTGCTCTTCCGCCATGTAATAGCCCACAGAGCAACGGGTGTGACCTGGAAGGTGAAGCAGCGTAAAGGTCTTGCCCCCAAGGGTGATGCTCGCCCCGTCTTCCAAAACGGTGTCGATTGCAAGGCGATCAAGGCCCGCATCGTAATCCGTGATGCCGAATTTTGCCGCAATGGTGGCGTCCATTTCCCGCAGCCGTTCCCGCACGTCACTGCGCGCCAGTGCCGTCTTGGTACCCTCTCCTGCCACGATCTTTGCCTCGGGCCAGCGGTCCTTCACATGGGCCGCACCAAGGGCATGGTCATAATGGGAGTGGGTCAGGAGCACCGCGTCCAAGGGTTGCCCGCCCAGTGCTTTTTCCACGCGGTCTGCCAGCGCTTTACCCGAAAAACCGAGCCCCGTGTCGTAAAGCACCGCCCAGTTATCGCCGTGGAGCAAAAAGCCGCTGTCGCCGCTGTTGGCCCGCACATCTGTCACCTGATAGCTCATACCCACCTCACTTGGAGCGCACCATGGAAACGATGGCAATGAGCATCACCGTAATAAGCACCACATTCAGCACCGGCGCGGGGATAGAAATGGCAAGGGCCGTACCCACAATGGCACCCAAAGCGCCAAACGTCAGGGCAGCAAGCACGATTTTTTTCTGATAAAGACCGCTTTTCACCACACTGATGCCGCCGCTGATGGGAGTCAGAGAGCCGATGATGAGGATCATGGTCAAAGTGGCCATGGGAGAAAAGCCCAGCAGCAGGAAAATGGCCGTCCAGGTAGGCTTCATAGGGATGCCGAAACGGTTCACAATGCCGGTAAGCAGACACAAAAATGCAGCCAGTGCCAGCTTTACGCCGCGAACGCCCACCGCAGTACCGGTTGCGCCTGCGGAAACGATGATCTTGATCACCACGAACACCAGAGACACTACCAGCGCCACGCACATGATCTTTTTAATAAGCTTACCGTCCATGCGGGAGACAATGCCTGAGCCAATAAAGCTGCCGGCAATCACCGCCACGCTGCAGCAGGCCAAGGTCAGCATATCCACAGGATTATCGGCCCGCAGCATGGAAAAAGCAAAAATACTGCCGGGAACCACACCGCTGCAGATCAATGTGCCGGGGAGTTCCTCATCCCGGGTCAGGCGGAAGTGGCTGGTAGCCAGAGTATTTAAAAGGTAGTCGGATACGCCAAGACTGGCAATCACAAAGACGATAAACTCCAAAGGCGCCAGGAATTTGAACTTACCCTTGGCGTTTACCACGCCTTCTTTATCCTTGATGCAGGAGAGCACCAGCACCGCAGCGTAAATAAGGCCGATGGAAAGCAGCACGCAGCCTAAGATTTTCTGAAACATAGAGGATCTCCTTGCGGCAAAATAAGCGGATAAACAAAAATCCCGAATCTTTCGATTCGGGATTGGAGCTGCTGGGCGGATTCGAAACGCCGACCTCATCCTTACCAAGGATGCGCTCTACCTGCTGAGCTACAGCAGCATATTTGGCGACCGAGAAGGGGCTCGAACCC
>JAZQUM010000127.1:0-6521 GCA_045631305.1 Oscillospiraceae bacterium
TCGATGAGGATGGAGTCCACTTCGTCCACGATAGCGAAGGAATGGCCACGCTGCACCAGCTCGCTGGAGTAGATAGCCATGTTGTCGCGCAGATAGTCAAAGCCCATTTCGTTGTTGGTGCCATAAGTGATGTCGGCAAGATAAGCGGCCTGACGTTCAGCGCGGGAAAGACCGTGGATAATGAGGCCTACTTTGAGGCCAAGGAAACGGTGCACCTTGCCCATCCACTCGCTGTCGCGCTTGGCCAGGTAATCGTTGACGGTGACGATGTGCACACCTTCACCGGTAAGAGCGTTGAGATAAGCGGGAAGGGTGGCTACCAGAGTTTTACCTTCACCGGTCTTCATTTCAGCAATGCGGCCCTGATGGAGCACGATACCGCCAATGAGCTGCACGCGGTAAGGGCGCATGCCCAGCACGCGGTCGCAGGCTTCCCGGCAGGTGGCAAATGCTTCGGGCAGGATATCGTCCAGCGTTTCGCCCTGCGCAAGACGGGACTTGAATTCTGCCGTCTTGGCCTGGAGTTCAGCATCGCTCAATGCTCTGTATTCATCTTCCAGCGCCTCGATCTTGGAGACGATGGGGAGGATGCGCTTGAGCTCACGCTCGCTGTAAGTGCCAAAAATTTTCGTAATAAGACCCATGGTGATTTCCTTCCTTATCTTGAGTCCCGACCAAAAGCGGGATGGGATTCTGAAGAGGGTGCGCAGCGCACACCAATACAAAATAACTATATCACATTTATAATGTATTGCCAAGAAAAAAAGAGGCGAAAAGGGAATGTTTACAATTTATTGATATCCTTTGTGGCAAAGTACCTTGTCTTGCGAAGCGAAGCGGGTTATGATAAAATGTTGCTAAGCGTATGATAAAGAAACTGCTTTTGTGAAAGGGTAATATTCTTTGCTTCTCAGCTGAAAAGCAGAATTTCTGAGGAATAATGCAGGCACATTGATTGCCTGAAGGAGAAAATATGACGGAACTGAAGAAAAACGACATTCACCGCGTGCGGATCGAGGACTATTCCAGCGAAGGGCTGGGTATTGCCCGCATCAACGGACAGGTGGTCTTTGTGCACCGCGCTTTGCGCCAAGAGATCTGCGACGTGCGGATCATGAAAGTGCTGAAAAATATTGCTTTTGCCAAGGTGGAGCGTCTGATTTCTCCCTCGGCCCATCGCAAAGATCCCGATTGCCCCTATTTCGGTCGTTGCGGTGGCTGTGATTTCCGTCACATGGATTATGAGGAAGAACTCACCGCAAAGCTTGGCCGCGTGCAGGCTGCGCTGCGCCGCCTTGGGGGAACAGATGTGGAAGTTGAGGAGATCCTGGGGGCAAAGAATTGCCTGGGTTACCGAAACAAGAGCCAGTATCCCGTATCTCCTGACGGGAAAGTGGGCTTTTACCGCGCCCGCACCCACGAGGTGACCGATATTGACCGCTGCCTCATCCAGAAAGAGGCGGCAGATGCTGCGGCAGGCGCTGTGCGGCGCTGGATGCAGGAATACAAAGTGGCGGGCTACGATGAAAAGAGCGGCCGCGGTCTGGTGCGCCACGTATATGTGCGCAGCAACCGCAAGGATGAGAGCCTTATCTGCATTCTTGCTGCTGCGGAAAAACTGCCGGCGGAAGAGGCTCTTGTAAAAATGCTGCGGGAGTCCTGTCCTGATGCGGTGGGCATCGTGCTGGGTGTGAACCGCAAGCGTAATAACGTGATCCTTGGAGATAGTTACCGTACCCTTTGGGGAGAAGACCGGTTGGAAGATACCCTTTGCGGACTTACCTTCCGCCTTTCCGTTCCCAGCTTCTATCAGATCAACCGCGATCAAGCAGAAGTGCTTTACGGCAAGGCTGTGGAATATGCCGGCCTTACGGGAAAGGAAACGGTGCTGGATCTTTATTGCGGCACCGGTACCATCACCCTTGCCATGTCCAAGGCAGCAGGGAAAGTTATCGGCGCGGAGATCGTGCCTGAGGCCATTGAAGACGCCAAAAAGAACGCAGAGCGAAACGGCGTGGAAAATGCATCTTTCTTCTGCGGGGATGCATCCGATATTGCGGCTAAACTGCAGAGTGACGGTCTCAGACCTGATGTGGTTTGCGTGGACCCGCCCCGTAAGGGACTTGCTGAGGATGTGATTGGCACAATTGCGGCCATGGACCCTCGGAGAGTGGTGTATGTTTCCTGCGACCCTGCTACTTTGGGCCGGGATGTGAAACGGTTTGCTGAGCAAGGTTATACGGCAAAGCGCGCTGCCGCGGTGGATATGTTCCCCGGAACGGTCCATGTGGAAAGCGTAGTTCTGCTGGAAAAGCAGTAAAGAGGAAATGTAGATGAACACAGCATTGGTAATGGATATTGCCGTTGGCGCGGTGCTGGTATTCAGCGCCGTGGTCAAGGGGGCAAAAGGACTTTATAAATACATTATGCCGCTTTTGGTGACTGTGGCAGCTATTGTTGGTGCACTGATCCTTTCCCGTATGTTGACGCCTGCTGTGACTGAAGCGGTCTATCCCAAGGTGGAGGACCGTGTGGTGGAAATGATGCAGGAAAAGCAAGAGGAACTGCAGCAGGATGAGGTTCTTTCTGAAGAAGCGGATGTTTTGGGCGGGAAAGTGAAAGAACTGCTGCCCGAGTCCCTTTTGAAACTGGGAGAAAAGCTGGGACAACTGGACCAGGTGGTTTCCGAACTTACCGAAAAAGTGGGTGAGGGAGCATCCGGTTTGCTGAGTGAAGATCAGAAAGATAAGCTCAAAGGCATCGGCGCGGAAGTGCGGGAGGACACGGAAGATGCCCGCCTTGCCGTTTATGCTGCTGCTTTTGATGCGGCATACCGCCTGACGGAGATTGTGGTTTGCTGGGTGATTCGTATTCTCGGCTTCGTGGTGCTGTATCTTCTTTTCACTTTGCTGAAAAATGTGCTTCACTGCACGGTGAAGATGCCTGTGATCGGCTGGGTGGATAAACTGGGCGGTGCAGTGTTGGGTGTTGCAGAGTGCGCAGTGGTACTTTTGATCGTCGGTGTGCTGCTGAAGTTTTTTGACATTTTCCTACTGCACGATCTCAGCCAGGGAACGAAAATTGCATCTTTCTTTTTTGGATGATTACAAGAAAAAATGCCTGCCGTTGACGGCGGGCATTTTCTTTTAACACAAAATCATGTGTCTGACAAAAAACTACAGGAAAGGGATAGTATATTGCCGATGAATATGATATAATACCACCGCACAGAAAGAAAGGAGATCTATGGGCAAATCCCATCAGGAGCGCCAGTGCCTGCCATAAGAGCAGGATGACGAGGAGGAGAGAGAATCGAAAATTCGGCGGGAGCTCTCCCGTATGCGCAGATGCGTAATGCAGTTTACAAATATGCGGGCAACCGCAAAACAGAGGAACTGCAGCTGCGATGAGTAAAAAACTTACTGTGCGGTTTTTCACTTGCGCCAACAGGCGAAATGATTTCTGTATCATCAGTTTGAAATTTTCAAAGGTGGATTAATATTATGAAAGTTATCGTTACCAAGGATTATACCGCTTCCTGCCGCGTTGCTGCAGACATGATCATCGCTCAGCTCAAGGCAGATCCCGAATCCAAGCTGGGTCTGGCTACCGGCGGCACTGTTGTTCCTATTTATGAAATGCTGGCAGCTGCCGTAAAGGCTGGTGAAGTTTCCTTTTCCAAGGCTTGCAGCGTGAACCTGGACGAATATGTGGGCCTCGATCCCGCACATCCCCAGAGCTACCGCTACTTCATGGATGAGAATCTTTTCAATAAAGTGGATATCGATAAGTCCCGCACCTTCGTTGCCAGCGGTGTAGGCGATGAAGAAGAAACTCTGCGTGTATTCAAGGCAAAGCTGGAAGAAGGCCGCCCCATCGACATTCAGCTGCTGGGCATCGGCGTTGACGGCCACATCGGCTTCAACGAACCTTCTGCCAACCTGGTAGCAGGCGCTCATGCTGAAACTCTGGATGAAAGCACCATCGAAGCAAACGCTCGTTTCTTTGCCAGCAAGGAAGAAGTTCCCACCCGTGCCATCACCATGGGCGTAGGCGATATCATGAAGGCAAAGAGCACTGTGCTGGTTGCCAGCGGCAAGAGCAAGGCATATGCCATCAAGCGCCTCATCATGGATGATTTCGTTACCGGTGAGATCCCCGCTTCCGTTCTGAAGATGCATCCCAATGCAACCATCGTTATCGATGAAGAACTGGCAGCTGAAGTTGGTTACAAGGCATAAGTTTTTACCAAATGCATATAAAATCCCCTGATACCAAAAGTATCGGGGGATTTTTCTGTTGGCGAAAATCATAGAATCAGGCTTGTTTTTTTGGCGGCAGTATATTACAATATACATATCAATATATACTGCAGGAGGCTTTTATGAATAGTACTGTGAAATTTATTTTGAAGATTGCTGCCGCTTTGCTGGCTGTATCTGCTGTGGCATTCCTGCTGATCACCCAGTGGGAAAAAATCACCGCTGCGGTAAATAATGTGGCTAGTAAGCTTTCTTTGAAGAAAGAGGAAGAGTTTGAATTCTATGAAGAGCACGACGGTGCTTTCTTTGTGGCTGAATAATTCGCAAAACGCATAAAAAGAGAGTGGATTTTGCTCCACTCTCTTTTTTTTGCGCAAAAAAAGAGTCTGCAAAAGTTGCAGACAAACTATTGACAATATTTGGCGGGGATGATAGAATAAATCGATTATGTTCAATAGTGGGCTTATATCCCCTTTTAATCACTAAAGCAAGTATAGCACTTTCGACAAGGATGCGCAAGACGGAACGATGATATTTTAACAACACCGCCGAGCGTGTCAAAAACAAGACAGTATATTAAGCCGGTTGGCTTTCAGTTCGGAAAAGAAAGGTAGAGTGAGTGATGAAGGACAAGTACTACGGCAAAACCCTTCGCAAAAACTTCGCGCGTCACGAAGAGATCATGGCTATGCCCAATCTCCTCGAGATCCAGAAGCGTTCCTACCAGGAGTTCCTGGAAACCGGTCTGCATGAAGTGTTCGCAGATGTTGCGACCATTACCGACTATGCAGGCAATCTGGAACTTTCGTTCATCGACTATAAGATGGATGAAGCTCCCAAGTACGATGTGGAAGAGTGCAAGGCACGCGACGCAACGTACGCTGCTCCCCTGAAGGTAAGTGTTCGCCTTCGCAACAAGGAAACCGAAGAAATCAAGGAACAGGAAATCTTCATGGGTGATTTCCCCCTGATGACCGAATCCGGTACCTTCGTTATCAACGGTGCTGAGCGCGTTGTCGTTTCCCAGATCGTTCGTTCTCCCGGCATCTATTACGGCAAGGAAATCGACCTCAAGACCGACCTGCCTCTTCTGACCTCTACCGTGATTCCTTATCGCGGCGCATGGCTGGAATATGAAACCGATACCGCTGAGATCTTCTCCGTACGTATCGATAAGAACCGTAAGCTGCCCGTGACCTGCCTGCTGCGTGCACTGGGTCTCAAGACCGACGCTGAAATTCTGGAACGTTTTGGCGACGATCCCCGTATGGTAGCTACCATTGAAAAGGATCCCTGCAAGACTTACGAAGAAGCCCTGCTGGAAATCTACCGCAAGCTGCGTCCCGGTGAACCCCCCACGGTGGAAGCCGGTGAAACTCTGATCAACAACCTCTTCTTTGATCCCCGCCGTTACGATCTTTCCATCGTAGGCCGCTATAAGTTCAACAAGAAGCTGGCTCTGTGGGCTCGTCTGGGCGATCAGAAGCTGTTCTATCCCGTATCCGATCCCGCTACCGGCGAGATCCTCTTCGACGAAGGTCACGTTCTGACCCGCGAAGAAGCACGTGAACTGGATGCTATCGGCGTAAACGAAGTGACCATCTCTGTGGACGGCGCACCCATGAAGGTGTTCTCCAACCACATGTGCGACATGGCACGCTTCGTAGACTTCGATCCTCGCGAAGTATGCGGCATCAAGGAACGCGTTCGCTATGAAGTGCTGCAGGAACTGCTGAGCCAGTATTCCGGCGAAGAACTCATCGAACAGATCAAGCTCCGTGTGGACGATCTGGTTCCCAAGCACATCATCATCGATGATATCCTTGCTTCCATCAACTACATGAACGCTCTGGCTGCAGGTCTTGTTACCCGCGATGATATCGACCATCTGGGCAACCGTCGTCTGCGCTGCGTAGGCGAACTGCTGCAGAACCAGTTCCGCATCGGCTTCAGCCGCATGGAACGCGTTATCCGTGAACGCATGACCATTCAGGATCTGGATATCGTGACTCCTCAGAGCCTCATCAATATCCGTCCCGTAACGGCTGCTATCAAGGAATTCTTTGGTTCCAGCCCCCTGAGCCAGTTCATGGACCAGACCAACCTCCTGGCTGAACTGACCCACAAGCGCCGTCTTTCCGCACTTGGCCCCGGCGGTCTTTCCCGCGAACGCGCCAACATGGAAGTTCGAGACGTACACTACACCCACTATGGCCGTATGTGCCCCATTGAGACCCCTGAAGGAAGTCGGAGGCCAAG
>JAZQUM010000128.1:0-15596 GCA_045631305.1 Oscillospiraceae bacterium
CGACGCTGCTGACACCCCCTCCATCTACAACGACACCGATCCCTACATCGCCAACGTCGTTCGTCCCATCCTCTCCCAGCAGGGCGACAAGCTCCCCGTCTCCGCTTTCGATCCCGCCGGTATCGTGCCCGTTGGCACCACCGCCTGCGAAAAGCGCGGCGTGGCTGTGATGGTTCCCGAATGGGATGCCGCCAAGTGCATCCAGTGCAACCGCTGCGCTCTGGTTTGCCCCCATGCCGTTATCCGCCCCTATCTTTTGACCGATGAAGAAAAGGCAGCCGCTCCCGCAGGCTTTGATACCATTCCCGCAAATGCTGCAGGCAAGGGCTATCATTTCACCCTGCAGGTCAGCGCTTATGACTGCACCGGCTGCGGCAGCTGCGTAGAAAGCTGCGTTGCCAAGGATAAGGCCCTCAAGATGGTTCCCTGCGTGCTCTCCGATGCTGCCACCGCCAAGTGGGAATACGGTCTCTCCCTTTCCGATAAGGGTGATATCTACGATCCCTTCACCATCAAGGGCAGCCAGTTCCGCCAGCCTCTGGTGGAATTCTCCCCCGCCTGCGCAGGCTGCGGCGAAACTCCCTACGCAAAGCTGCTGACCCAGCTCTTCGGCGACCGCATCTACTGGGCCAACGGCACGGGCTGCTCTCAGGCTTGGGGCGCTCCCATGCCCGGCATCCCCTACACCACCAACAAGCGCGGCTTCGGCCCCGCATGGACCAACAGCCTCTTCGAAAATAACGCCGAGCTGATGTTGGGCCTCTTCCTCTCCGTTCGCCAGCAGCGCGAAGCCCAGAAGGCAAAGGTCACCGCATACGCGGAAGCTACCGGCAGCGAAAAAGCTAAGGCATACCTTGCCGCATTTGACGATTTCGATGCTTCCCGCCCCACCACCGACGCTCTCATCGAAGAGCTGAAGGCAGCAGGCACTCCCGAAGCTGAAGAAATTCTCGAACGCGCCGACCAACTGGCCAAGAAGTGCTTCTGGATGTTCGGCGGCGACGGCTGGGCATACGATATCGGCTTCGGCGGCCTTGACCACGTCATCGCTACGGGCGAAGACATCAACGTCTTCGTTATCGATACCGAAGTTTACTCCAACACCGGCGGCCAGAGCTCCAAGGCAACTCCCCTTGGCGCTGTTGCGCAGTTCGCATCCTCCGGCAAGAAGAGCCGCAAGAAGGACCTTGGCGCCATCTTCCGCACCTACGGCAATGTCTACGTTGCCCAGGTAGCCATGGGTGCCGATCCCAACCAGCTCATCCGTGCCATCCGCGAAGCAGAAGCCCACAAGGGTCCCTCTGTGATCGTTGCCTACACTCCCTGCACCGCTCACGGCATCCGTGCAGGCATGGCAAAGGTTCAGGAAGAAATGAAGCGTGCCGTAGACTCCGGTTACTGGACGCTGTATCGTTACAATCCTGCCAACGATCAGCCTCTCACCGTAGACTCCAAGGAGCCCACCATGGCCTTTGAAGAATTCCTGGACGGCGAGACCCGTTACGCAGCCCTCCGCCGCACCTTCCCCGAAAACGCAGAGACTCTCTTCTCTGCCGCGAAGGCCGATGCCAAGGACCGTTACGAATCCTACAAGCAGCAGGAAACCATGCACAAAGTGTAATAAAAATACCCGATGGCGATGTGCCATCGGGTATTTTTTCTTTCCAAATATTTACTTGTTTACATTTTCCCCGCAATAGGGACAATAGTCCCCTGTGCTCCTGTCGAGATACGCTTTACAGTGGGGGCATCTGTAAAATATGATCCTGAAAGCCATCATGCCGACCATAACAGCAATACCGATGCCGCCCAGAATCGGACTTTCGATCGCGATCCCGAATAGTCCAATGGCAAAGCCGACGGCTGACGCAATAAAAAACACTTTATTGACTTCGTACGGCTTCAATTTTTTCATCCGTATCCCTCCCCTTGCAGTTTATCTTTTTTCCAGTATAGCATATCCCGCAGTTCGCTTCAACGCTTTTACCCCTCCCTTGCTTTTTCTCCTTACATAGGGTATACTATGTAAAATCACTTTGAAAGGAGGCGGGAATATGGCTCTGCAGGAATCGGGCGAAATGTATTTGGAAGCCATTTATGTGCTCTCCAAAAAAAGTCCCGCCGTCCACTCTGTTGACGTGGCAGAATACCTGGGCTATTCCAAGCCCAGCGTCAGCCGCGCCGTGGGCCTTTTGAAAAACGGCGGCTATCTTACCATGGAGCATGGCGGCGCACTGCACCTGACTGAAGAAGGCGAAGAAATTGGCCGCAAAATTTTTGAGCGCCACAAGGTCCTCACCCGCTGCCTCATGGCGCTGGGGGTGGATGTCACCACCGCTGCAGAAGATGCCTGCCGATTGGAACACGCCATCAGCGACACTTCTTTTGCCGCCATCAAAGCGCATTTGGAAAAAGCCGGGTTACTGGATTAAAGCAAAAAGAGAGTGCTTTATAAAGCGCTCTCTTTTTTATTGCCAACCTTCGCCTTGCTCTTTCCCCAGAATTGGGATATACTGTATATTAGTAGATTATGCGACTTTTGGGAAAGCGAGTGTCTGTTATGATCAAAAAAAGATCCCTCTCCTTCTTACCCGCTGCTTTTATCGGCGCGGTTCTTTCCGGCTTTATCATGGGGCTTGCCCTTTGGTTCCAGCCTACCAGCGTTAAGGTCATGCTTCTTTCCATGCTGCGCCAGCCTCTCATCCTTGTGATGAACTATATCCCTGTTGCGCTGGTGCTGGCAATTTTTGCCTTCTTATTTGCCAATGTCTTTTATAGCGGTGCACTTACCGCCCTGCTTTGGGGTGGCTTGAGCCTTGGCAACCGCGTAAAGACTCAGGTGCGCGATGACCCGCTGTATCCCCGTGACTTCGGTCTTCTGAAAGAAGCCGCCGATGCCGCCGGCAGCTATGAAATGGACCTGCCCTGGGGTCTTGCCGCCATTCTTCTGGGCTTTATTCTTCTTTTCATTTTCCTTGGCCGTTATTTCCCCTGCAAGAAATCTGACGCTCCCAAGGGCCGCCGCATTCTCGTCCGTCTTGGCTGCGCCGCCCTGAGCCTTGCCATGACGCTCTGCGCCATCTTCTTCGTCTATAGCTCCGAAGATCTTTACAACTCCTTTACCGTTACCAACCGCTACTATATTACCCAGGTATATAATGATTTGGGCTTCCCCTACTGCTTCTTCTATAATTTCACCACCTATGAGGTAATGGAACCCGAAGGCTTTGATAAAAACGAAGCCGCTTTGTATGAAACCGCCGCGGAAGTCAGCGAGCCCTCCGGAGGTAATGCCCATGTAATCATGATCATGAGTGAAGCTTTCTCCGATGTTACCGACCGCGATGTTTTCACTTTCTCCGAAGAAGCTGACCCGCTGAAAAACTTCCACGCCCTTGCTGCTGATGATAACAGCATCTCCGGTCATATTGCCGTTCCCACTTATGCAGGCGGCACCGCCAACACCGAGTATGATGTTCTCACCGGTATGATGACCACCAATCTCAACACCACCTCTGCTTTCCGCAGCTTTAATCGCGATCTGGAAAGCCTCTTCCGTGTGTACGGTGCCAACGGATACCGCACGCTCTACATGCATCCCGGCGAAAGCTGGTTCTATAACCGCCAGAACTGCATGAAGCTTCTGGGTGCGGATGATTCCCTCTTCGTCACCGACATGAATATCGCCTACAAGGGCGGCTGGGTCAGCGACGATTCTGTGGCAGACGACATCATCTCCCAGTTTGAAGCAAGCGTGGCAGCAGATGAGTACTTCTTCACCTACACCACCACCATTCAGAACCATATGTCCTATACCTACACCAAGTACGGTGAAGGTTACAATTATCCCGCAGTCAGCACTTCTGCCGACATCAGCCCCGAAGCCCGCGAAATGCTGGAAGTATATGCCGAAGGTCTCCGTGATGCCGATGCTATGCTTTTGAAGCTCACCGAGTATTTCTCCGCCAGCGAAGAGCCTGTGGTGCTGGTATTCTTTGGCGACCATCTTCCCTATCTGGGTGACGGCAGCCTTTGCTACCGCGAGCTGGGTCTTGACCCCGCCAACGAAAGCGGCATGAACGATGCCTTCACTTACTACAGCACTCCCTACATCATCTGGAGCAACGATGCTGCCGCCGATGCGCTGGATCTGGACAGCAAAAAGGCTTCTCTGGATCTTCCCGCCGACGGGCTCATCAACGCAAACTATCTGGGTAGCGTTGTGCTGGAGCTTACCGACCATGTGAAGGAAAGCGCGTTTTTCTCTTACCTTGCTGAAATGCGCCGCGAACTGCCTGCCCTGCGCCACGAAAACTGCCGCACTGCAGAAGGCGTAAATCTCACTGAGATTCCCAAAGAACTTCAGCCTCTGGTGAATAAGATGAAAAACTGGTCCTACTATAAACTGAAATTCGGAAAATGAATGTAAAACTTTCCTCTGCCCGTATGGCCCTTTGCGGCATCATGGCGGCTTTAGCGGTGGTAATTATGAGCTTTGGCAGCATCATCCCTTTTGCCACTTTCTGCTGCCCTATTCTTGCCATGCTCATCACCATTCCCATTGCCGCAGAATGCCCGCCGAAACTCGGCCTCACACTGTATGCCGCCATTGCTCTCCTCGCTCTTTTGCTGGCAGGAGATAAAGAGGCCGCCTTTCTCTATCTTTTTCTGGGCTATTATCCCTTTCTGCGGCCAAGCTTGGAAAAGATTCACTCCCGCATTTTGCGTCTTATTGTAAAACATGGCATTTTCACCTGCGCGGTAATCGCCATGTATCTGCTGCTGATTTTTGTTTTTCGGTTAGATGCAGTGGCAGAAGAACTGCAGAGCACAGGCACAGTTCTGAACGGAGCACTGCTGATTATGGGAAACATTGTTTTCTATGTTTTTGATTTGGTGTTTTCCCGCTTTACCCATCTTTACAAAATCAAATGGCGCAAACGACTTTCCAAATAAAAAGAAGGCTTTCAAAAGCCTTCTTTTTATTTTCCAAAAACATACAGCGCAGCGCAACGAAAAAAACGGCATACTATGTTTGGGTATCGAAACAATAAAGGAGACGCAACATGAGAACAAAAATCATCTGTCTGCTGTTGGCTTTCTGTCTTGCCCTTTCTCTTACCGCCTGCCGCAAAACCAATAACAACACCGGCAATTCTGCAGGCGACAATACGGGCCAGCAAAGCAGCAATTCCGACACCAACACTTCCACCAATACCGACGGCAGCATCACAGACAACGCCGTAAACAACGCCAAAAATGCCGCCCGCTCTTTCTCCCGCAATATGCAAAACGATTTTGACCGCATGAAAGATAATGCCCGCCTTCGCGACAGCGACGGCATCCTTACCGACGGTGAAAATCCCACCCACGAAACTTTGCGATAACAAAAAAGGAAGCTGATAAAATCAGCTTCCTTTTTTGTTATCTTTTCTTTTTGGCAAAGCGGTCTTTCTTGGCCTGGGACATAGGTGCCTTGCGGCCGCTGTTGGCCCGCTCTTTACTTTCGCCGCGTTTGGATGCGGCAGCAGCACGGGGCTTTCTTTCCTCCGCACGAGATTTCTTTTCCTCGGTCCGGGGCTTTCCACCGCGGGCGGAACGCTTTTCTTCCTTCTTTTCGCCGCTTTCTTCCTTTTTCTTCTTCTCTTCCTGCTTTTTGTAATAACCCGCAGGACGGATCAGGCTCTTGGGGCCAAAGCCGATAAGATCCTCGCGGCCAGCCTTATAAAGTGCTTCACGGACCAGTTCCCGCTTATCGGGGCGTCGCCACTGCAAAAGTGCGCGCTGCAAAGCCTTGTCATGGGGATTGCGGGCCACATACACAGGGCTCATATCGCGGGGATCGATACCTGTGTAGTACATGCAGGTGGAAAGGGTACCGGGAGTAGGATAGAAGTCCTGCACCTGCTCGGGCTGATGGCCTGTGGAATTGAGGAATTCCGCCAGTTCCACGGCATCGTTCAGCGTGCAGCCGGGATGAGAACTCATAAGATAGGGCACGAGATACTGCTCTTTGCCCGCTTTATCATTGAGCTTCTGGTACTTGGCCCAGAACTTTTCGAAAACATCGAAATGGGGCTTGCCCATATAATCCAGCACGCTGGACACGCAATGTTCAGGTGCTACTTTCAGCTGGCCCGAAATGTGGAACTTCACAAGGTCAGCAAAGAACTCACCACTCTTATCTTCCAGCATATAGTCGTAGCGGATACCGCTGCGGACGAAAATCTTCTTGATGCCGGGAATACTGCGCAGACGGCGCAGCAGCTTCAGGTATTCCGAATGGTCGGCATTGAGATTCTTGCAAGGAGTGGGAGCAAGGCAGCTTCTGTCCTTGCACATGCCGCACTTGGTCTGCTTGTCGCAGGAGGGATGGCGGAAGTTAGCGGAAGGACCGCCCACATCGTGGATATAACCCTTGAACTGAGGGTCTTTTACCAACTCTTCCACTTCCCGCACCACAGACTCAATGCTGCGGGAGGTGATCATGCGGCCCTGATGGAAAGCAAGGGAGCAGAAATTGCACCCGCCAAAGCAGCCGCGGTTATGGGTAACGGAAAAACGCACCTCTTCAATGGCAGCCACACCGCCCTTGGCATCATACATAGGGTGAACTTCACGCACGTAAGGAAGCTCTGCCACGCGGTCCAGTTCCTTGGTGGAAAGGGGCATAGCGGGGGGATTTACCACCAGCACCTCGTCGCCGTGCTGCTGCACGATGGCGCGGCCGCGGATGGGGTCATGCTCGTCATACTGCACTTTGGTAGCCATGGCATATGCCTTTTTGCTGCGGCAGACTGCTTCATAAGAATCGCAGCTCACCTTTTCAAAGCGGCAGACATCTTCACTCTTTGCCGCAAAGCAGGTGCCACGGACATCGGTGATATCACAGGGCTTTGCGCCCTTGGCAAGGCGCTTTGCCACTTCTGCCGTGGCATATTCACCCATACCGTAAACCAGAAGGTCAGCGCCTGCATCAAAGAGGATGCTGCGGCGCACTTTATCGTCCCAATAGTCATAGTGGGCAAAGCGGCGCAAAGATGCTTCAAGGCCACCGATAACAATGGGGGTATCAGGGAAAGCCTCACGGCTCACCCGAGAATAAACAATGGTGGGGCGGTCGGGGCGAAGGCCCATGCGGCTGCCGGGGGAATAAAGGTCTTTGCTTCTGGGCTTCTTGGCCGCAGTATAATGGGCCACCATGGAGTCGATGTTGCCGCCGCCGATCATTACACCGTAACGGGGCTTTCCCATGGCAAGGAAATCCTTGGTGGAGCGCCAGTCAGGCTGGGCCAGAACCGCCACGCGGAAGCCCTCTGCTTCCAGCACGCGGGCGATGATGGTGGTGCCGAAGCTGGGGTGATCCACATAGGCATCTGCCGTAACCACCAGGAAATCATAATAATACCACCCGCGCTCGATCATTTCTTCACGGCTGACGGGTAAAAACTCAGTTCCTCTCATAATCTGTCCTCAATCATCTTCAAGGGGCAGCGGGTATGCTCACCAAACCCAATGTCCAGTTCCATCTGCACGGTTTCTTCATCCCGCGCAGTTTCTTTCATGCCGCAATTTTGGAAAAACCGCAGCGCTCTTTCGTTGTTTGCGGGGCAGGAAAGCGCAATACGCTCCGCTCCCATAGGGCGGAAAAACTGTACCGCCTGACCCACAAGCTGGATACCGTATCCGCGACTGCGGCATGCAGGCAACGTATACAGCAGTTTCACCGCAGCGCAGCCGGCTGCACAATGTGCGGTATCAAAAAACACGAGACCGACAGCCTTTTCCTCTTCCATTACCGTCTGCACAGATTTAGGTTCAACAATAGCTGTCCGGCAGAGCTCATCAATCAGGGCACTATCTGCCCCGGTTTCCTCGGAGAAAATCTGCAGCAGAGCTTTATCCTGCGCTTTATCAAAGGGGCGGAACCAATAGCCCGGTTCACCACCGCGGTTATTGTCTTTCCACCAAACCTGTTTGCTGAAAACAGAAAGATCTTCTTGCTCCAAAAGGTGCGAATTATCATCGCGGAAAACCACACGGATCTCATTTCCCTCCACTTCGATAAGAGAAACAGCGGTGTTATCTCCGTTTTTTGTTTTGTAAAACTCCGCAAGAGAATAGCCCTCCACGACAGCAAGGAGCAGTCTGAGTGCCATACCGTGACTGAAAGCAGCTACGGTTTCTCCCGGATGCTTTGCCGCCATGTCATATACCGCACCTAACATGCGCTTTTGCACTTCTTCGGCAGTTTCTGCACCGGACACCGTCCAAATATCCATGCGGCGGCCAAAATTCTGCAGCATTTCACCGTGCTTTCGGGCAAGATCCACCCAGCGCACATCTTCCCACTCGCCGATATGGATCTCTCTTAAATCGCTGCGGGGATGCAGTTCCAGACCTTTGGGTTTGTAAATTGCAGAAGCCGTGGTTTTGGTGCGGAACAAATCACTGGAATACACTGCGTCCACAGAAATATTTTCAAAACGCTTGCTGAGCGCTTCAATCTGCCGATAGCCGCGGGGCGTGATTAAACTATCATACTGCCCGTGGGCAATGCGGTAAAGATTTCCTTCCGCCTCTGCATGGCGGATCAAATAAATCCGTGTCATAGCGCACCCCTTTCATAAGCCTGCTTTTTCACCATTTTATTTTACATGATGCGCCCTCTATTTGCAAATTATTTTAGGTAAGCAGGGCATACTAAAACAGCAAAGGAGTGAATGCAAATGTGCGGACGAACTTTTTTCAAAGGCATGTGCATCGGTGTGGCTGTGGGCACAGCCATCGGTATGATGATGCCCATGCATAAAGACCAGGGCACAAAAACCTGCGTGGGCAAGGCCATTAAAAACTTTGGCTGCGCGGTGGATTGCGCCGTGGATCACGCTGTAGATACAGCACGCCACATGTGGTAAAAAGAGAGGGATGCGGATATTTTCTCCGTGTCCCATCTTTTTTGCATTTTTTCAAAATTTCCTCTTGACTTTAATTTTTATTTTGCTATAATAATTTTTGCTGTTATCGAGCGCAAGGCTATGGAGAGATGGCTGAGCTGGTCGAAGGCGCACGATTGGAAATCGTGTAACGTGTTAAAAGCGTTCAAGGGTTCGAATCCCTTTCTCTCCGCCAAATAAAGAAATCCCGAAGCCTCAATGGTTTCGGGATTTTTCTTACGCCTGCAAGGGTTTGCGGTCATTCCATAATCGGAAGAAAATTCCGTTTTTGGGAAGAAAATTCCATTTTTAGAATTAAAAAGTGTAATGAAAAGTGTAATGAAATTTACCGCTCACCCATAACGCGCCTGCGTCTAAAGGCGTTCTGATGGGGCAATTTTGCCTATTACTGTTTTGCCGGCGGATAACAACCGATATTTTTGCGCAATGGTCCAGCCGACACCACCACTTCGCGCTTATGCCCACCGCCCCCCTATTTTTGCATCGTTCCAACATTTACAGCGCGTTAGAGCAAGCACCCACATGGAACAAACGGGCGACACAGCGCAAAATAACGAGCCACACCGAACAAGTGTTTCATCTATTGCGCGTTCGCTTTCTTTGTGATATAATAAAGCAGGTCGGAATAATCCGACCCGCCTTTCTCCGAGGTGTGGAGCGGTTGGCTATGCCCTTTAGCCTGCCGCTCTTTTTTTGTTGCAGGCCGCTTCGCCCGCCTTGATTATTTCCAAAAACTTCCTTGTGGTTTCGTCGGGTACGCCGATAAGGATATCAGCCATGCGCTCGCTGTTGCCGGGTTCTAAAACTTCCAGAAACAAGCGGGTTTCCTCTTCGCTAAGTTCGGACAGCATTTGAATGCATTTTTCCATCGTATCACCTCACGCAATCACAAAACGGCGGGTAGCGGTTGCCTTTGTAAAGGCGGCGGCCAGTTCGGGAGCGGCCTTGGCAAGAGCCTTTGCATCGAGGCGGTTGCTGGTGATGGTTTTCCATGTAACCTTGTACTCACCTGCGTGGAGTTCTTCCGCATCACCCATTACAGATTTGATGCTGTCCTTGATGGCTTCGACTTCGGCCTGCGCTTCTTCAATAAGGGCCTGCAACTGCCGCAGTTCGCGGATCTTGCTTTCCAGTTCCTTGTTGCTCATGTTCTTTTCCTCCTTTTATTTGGAACAGGCGGTGGACGGCCTTGACGCTTAGCACTCGCGCATCCCACTCTCCATCTTCCGTTCCACCCTTACCCCCATTGTGTTGGCAGGGCCCGTTCCTTATCTATGTATTAAGTATACACAATTATCCGTGTATAGTCAATGCGCATTATACACAAAATTCCGTGTCTAAGTTTGTGTATTATATACATTGATTTCTGTGCATACTTGTGCTACAATAAGGACAATGGAATGGGAGGATTTTTGTTTTGCCACCCCCCCGAAAACAAAGGAGGAACACTATGCCTATTTCTTATAAAATTGACATTCTCGATGCATTAAAAGAGCGCGGATATACCACCTATAAGCTGAGAAAAGAAAAGTTACTGGCGGAAGGAGTAATTCAAAGCCTGCGCGAAGGGAAAGCCGTGTCTCTTGATAATATCGGCAGACTGTGCGCCCTGCTCAACTGCCAGCCGGGAGATTTGCTGGTTTACACGGAGGAAACCTAATGCCAAACGATAACCTCTATCAGTTGTATTATGGCGATCTGTACGATAACTATAAAGAGCGTTACGATGAACTTTACGAGAAGAAAGACGAATTGAGCGATTTCGAGAAGGGTATGTTGCAGGCATATTGGGAGATCCTCGACAGCATGAACACAAGGGCCGATATTATTGCGGATGTTCTTGCCGATACAGAAGAATAGCCGGAAAGGCGGGCAACAATGAAAGTAAAATATATTGGCCCCTCTTTTGGAGACGGTGTTTGGGGCTTGACCGATGGGAAGATATATGAATGCCTCGGCGAAGAGTATGGCTTCTTGCGCGTAATCGATGATGAGGGCGAGGATTACCTTTACTCCGCATCCGAGCCGATGCCTCTTGATGGCTCCGTTTCGGGCGGCAAGTGGGTAATTGTAGAAGACGACGAAAACAAAACCCTCTCCAAAGCTATACCAACCGCATAAAAACAAAACCGCTCTGCCAGCAAAGGCAGGGCGGCTTTTTCTTTGTAAAACGGAGAGCGGACGGAAGTATAAAACCACCGCCCGCTCTTAACATCTCGCGACTTATCCCAGCACATCATATCAAATGCCGGCGGAATGTCAATAGGAAGATTATTTCTGCTCACTTCCGCCTTTTGTCGAAAAACCTCGGAAAAACCCAGCCGCAAATCAAGTGTTTACAGGCTTTTTCCCGATATTATTTCCGGCTCCTTACTGTGTACTGGCCAATGCGTCGATTGCTTTGTAGGCCGCTTCCTCGGCATCTTTGATGGCCTGCAACCTTGCTGTGGTATGTTCGTCACACACATAGGTAACGCCATCGGACGCGTTTTCTGTTGCGAACAACCTCGCCATGTGTCGGGCACCTCCCGCCCATCTGCGGATCTCGGCGCACGCGCCTCTTTGGATTTCCCCGATAGCGAGTTTCTCACTTTCGATACGGTCGTTATCGCTGTCGCGGCTCTCTGTATATTTTGTGATCTTCTGTTTGCACTTGCTGATTTCACGGGTTGCCCTATCTAAAACAGGAGCGACCTTCTTATTAAAAAACACCAGTTCCTTCATGCGCCCACCTCATTCGCTCTTGTACGCGCGGGAAAAACCGCTCTTGTCGCCCATGAGCATCTCGCGGGTGAAGTCGGAATTATAATTGCGGATAACGGAGTCGGTAATCTTCGCGGTTGCCTTCGCGTTTTCGATTTCGGCTGAATGGCCGGGTGCCAAATAGCGAGGTTCCAGCTTAATGTCATGTTCCTTTGCATAGCGCAGAGCCAGCTTGTGCATAGTTACATTGTCGGCGTTGCGCTCAATAAGTGCTTCAACTTCTTCCTTTGCAAGGGTAACACCAATAGAGAACAGCTTGGCATCATCCGTCAGCGCATCACCGCGCACGCGGTCAAGTGCTTCCAGTTCGGACGCATAGCCAGTGGCAATCTCCGCCGCCTTTGCGCGACCCTCATCCGTGATGCTTCGCAACTCTCTTTCCAGCACCTTAATGCGAGGCTCAATTTTATCCCTGATGTGTGCGGCAGAATATTTGCCGCTTTTTTTATCTGCCATGAGTACAGAAATTTCCGCATCCACCTTTTTTGCTCTCACCGTGGTTTCATCTACAACCTTAACGATGCTGTTGTAAAAATCTTTCTTGCTAATCATTCTGTTTTTCCTTTCTGTTTATCCTTTAGTCCTGCGGCGCATCTTCTTCACACGCCATTTCCCAAAACTTACCAACGCACAGCGGGTCGTTTATCTCCCTATCCAGTAGTGCATCCAAATCGTCGCATGCAATATGGGCATACCAATAACCGCGCCGTATGCAATTCCCGACCGTTGTTTTCACCCACTTGCCGGCGGGCGTCTTGCACACCACAAGTAGCGGTCGCTGGCGCAGACCTTCAATTTCTCTCTCTGTGCGTTCAATGCGTTCCTCTAATCCTTGCCCCGTACCAACACCACCATTCCTATCTGTTGTAAAAGATGCCTTTCCTCTCGACTTCCTCTCGACTTCCTCTCGACTTCGTCACGGCTTCGTCACGGCTTCGACGCCGAGAACCAATCCAGCCACGCGATTTTGCCGGCGGATTTTGCGTTTTCTCTGCGCTTCCTCTGCGCTTCAATTTCGACACTTCCTCGACACTTCGAGCATTTCTCGGAGTTCGTTCGGAGTTCAAATCTCGTTGTTCGTTCTTTGTTCGCTGGTGCCGATTCTCTCACTTCGCTCTCACTTCAAAATGTCACATTTCTCATGCTTCGCTCGTGCTTCGGTTATTTCTGCCCCATGTACTTTTTGCGGAAAAATTAGGGAAAAACCCTTCCCAATTTCTTTTATAGACCTCCGCAAAAGTCTTACAAATAGGGTATATTCCCCGCGTTAATCCTGCTTTTTACCGCCCGTTTTTTCGGTTAGCGGGGAACAGAAGGCAGACGCTCTTTTGCGCTCGGTATCGCGCCCCAGCAAGTAATCAACTGTAACATCATAATACGATGCAATGTCTGCAAGGGCCTGCAAAGTCGGAAGCACTTCGCCGCACTCGTATCTTCTATACGCATCTTTATGTAATCCGCACCCAATAGAAACAGTTTGCATATCAAGCCGCCTCTCGTTGCGCAGTTCTTTGAGATTTTTTCGTAATGCACGACAGGTAGCAACAGCCTCTTTTGTTTTATGCATAAATTTCAAAAAAATCACCAGCCGCTAACACCGCGTCGCTCTGCCACTCTCTCTCGGTATCTCTGCAAATCCTGGTCGACGTTTGCCACAATGGTTCGCAGTACAGCTTCCACACCTTCCGGCAAGTCATACTCCGAAATATCCCTTAATGCGTAATCGTCAAACACATAAGACATGATGAAATCGTAGCAATACAGACGATTATCCGGGGATAGCGTCGCAAGACCGCGATAAAAGCGATCACGGAAAAGTAAAGTTTTCATTTTGCTTCGTTCCTTTCGTTTTGTGTTTACTAACAATTAGGCTCGGCAATACCGCAATACAAGTCACTCATTCTGTCCACGGCCCGGATTAACTGCATCACGCTTGCACCGTCTGTCGCCCTGCCTATCGCACCATGTAACAAAGAAACCGCCTGCAAAACATCCTTCTTTTCCCATGCGCCACAAATTACGGACGGATGTTCGCATATAACGGCGGATAATGCCAACAACTGCGGCGCGTCCAAACAAGGAACCACACCGACATCAACAGATTTTTGCTTATTTCTCATTTTTGGATCCCTTTAGCCCTTCTCCGCTCTGCGCGGCCATCGTAACAGAATTTCCCAGTACAGCACATTTATCTTCCGCATACCATGCGCACCATTCGCGCCGACACCGAGCTGGTGCAAACGCAGGAGACGCCATGGTAAGAAGCGGGCAAATCTTGTTTTCTATTTTTATCACCTCCCCAACAACGCCACAGCGATTGCGATGCGAGACACAATACCAGCAATGACGGTAATACATATAGTGACTCAAAGCCGAGCAATTATTGAATATTGCCGGCGGGTTAAGAGTTAAGGTAGGTTAACGCTTTTTGCAAACTTTACTATATAGATTTAATTTTTGTCTGAAAAAGTAAACAATAGAAAAAAGCCTTAACCTTAACCCTTTGCCTTAACCCTCAATAGAAACCAGATGCAGATCTTGTGCCATAATCAATTCGCAGGCCATACCATGTCCTTTTGTTTTTAGGGATCCGCTTTTCAAACCCGGCATCTTCCATGGCGACATTGAAATCCTGCATTCTGCGGACATAATCGCCGCATTGAACCGCCCATTCTTTATAAGCCGAATACAGTTCTGAAGCACCAATTTTGGCACCGGGTTCCCGAACACAGCATTCCGTTAGGAAATTGTTCAGCCAATCTTCGCGCGCCCTGTATGCGTCCGTTGCATCTTCCACCACTTCGGGAATATCAAGACGGTGCATATTAAGGGCAAAGTTCATGGCACCCTGCACCGCCCACGCCAAAATAGCAGGGGCCGCAGATTCAACCAAAAATGCGCCGTAGTTCGGTATGCCGTCTTTTGTTGGTATCCGCGCGTCAAAGGGAATCACCTTTAATCTTCGCCAAGTGCCTGCGTCCGTTGAGCCTACCCGCGGCATGTGGTTTGTATGGAGGACAAGCGTGTGCGATGGCAAAATGCTTGCGGGGCTTTTGTATTTCTCCTCTATGTTGATTCGGTCTGTGCTGGTGATTTGCTTAATTGTCGAAACGGAAAGACGCTTTCCCTCCTCCAGTTCCCCGGCAATAACAAGTCGTTTTCCTCGTAAAGTGGCAAGGGCCGCACCTCGGTTTTGCCTATCCGTTGTTAGCACCTGAACATCGATACTCCCAGCGTAATCACCAAGAACGGCAGAAACTGCATTAAAAAATGTACTTTTACCATTTCGCCCTGCTCCTACGGCAATAAGCAGGCCTTCTTCGTAAACCTTTCCGTGCAACGCCATGCCAACCGCTAACTGCAAAAACCCCATCTTGCTACCATCACCCTCTGTAATGGTATCCAAAAAGTTAATCCATGAATCTGCCCCTTTTGTACCGTGTTTCGGAAATCACCGGAGACCCGCGCTTTGCCCATGTTGCAACAGCACACGCAACCACAATGAGCAAATATCTTATGCGTGAAGACGGCTCTTCAAACCATATTATTTGCTTTGATCCCTTTACAGGCGAAAACCAGGACAACAGCGAAACTCTTGAATATACACAGGGTTACTCAACAACATCTGCCTGGACACGAGGCCAGGCATGGGTGCTTTCGGGATTTACATATTGCTATGGCCATACAAAGAACCCGTTATTTCTGGAAGCGGCAAAAAAATCTGCCCGTTTCTTCCTTTCACAGCTTGACGATTCATACATTGTGCCAATAGACTTTTTTGCCCCCGACAAGGATGCAACAGACTCCTCCGCTGCCGCAATGGCCGCAAGGGGAATGCTGGAGCTTTGCAAATATCTTGAGGGCCAAGAAAAGGCA
>JAZQUM010000129.1:0-9848 GCA_045631305.1 Oscillospiraceae bacterium
CGATCCGACTTATCAGCCGCCTTTTTTGAAGTAATTAAAGACCGAATGCGCCCAGGTTGAGACCGCCGGAGATCTTGCCCATAGCAGATTCCATAGCTTCGTCTGCCTGACGGAGTGCTTCGTTGGCAGCGGAGATGATCATATCCTGCAGAGCTTCTACATCTTCGGGATCCACTACTTCGTTCTTGAGAACCAGATTGGTGAGCTGCTTCTTGCCGTTTACGGTGACGGAGACAACGCCGCCGCCTACGCTTGCGGTGAATTCAGATTCTTCCACGGCTGCCTGTGCGTTAGCCATTTCCTGCTGCATCTTAGCCACCTGCATCTGGAGCTGCTGCTGCTTGCTGGCGGCGCCGCCGCTGTGGCCGAAACCGCCGCGGGCACTGTAACCTTTTGCCATAGTTGTATTTCCTTTCAAATTAAAAATTAACGGATGGTAAAACTGTCAAACTGGCTGCCAAAGTTAATAAGATTCTGCAGCCGCTCTTCCTGCGTGGTGGGGCGGGGCTTGCCTACCTCGAAAATCACGCGGATGGGGTGGCCCACATGGGCGGAGGTGACTTCCTTCAAAACGGTGGCCACCGCGTCGGTTTTGAGACGGTCCATGGTGAGAGTGTCCTGACAGAGGACTTTCAGCTCATCGCCCTGCAGTTCGCCGCAGGCCTTGTCCAAAAAGACGCGGCTCATGGGGTTCATGCGGCCCTTGTAATCATCCAGCAGCATACGCCAGGTGGTCACATCTACGCCGCCTGCGGCAGTTGCCGCCTTGGGTGCAGGTGCGGGCGCGGGGGGCTCATCTTTGAAAAATGCCGAAGTGGCAGGTTCATCTTTAAAGAATGCGGAGGTGGAAGACTCTTCTGCGTTGTTGCCTGCGCTAGGGGGCTCTTCCGTGGGGAAGGGAGGACGGTCATCGGCAAAGATGTCCGAAGAGCTTTCCTCTTCCCAGGGGGGGAGGTCTTCTTTGACTTCTTTCACGGGTGCAGGCTCTGCTTTAGGTGCAGCAGGTGCAGGTGCGGGCGCTGCGGGAGCAATATTTACACCGCGGCGCAGAGTTTCTTCCAACCGCTGGATGCGGGCGGCAAGAGCCGTCACATCACCGCAGAGGGTCTCGTCGCTCATGCGCAGGAGGCAAAGCTCAGCATCGGTGCGCTGGTTGGCGCTGAAAGAGAGCTTGGCAAGGGTGTCCTGCACCAAAGAGAGCATAGCCGTAAGCCGCTGGGGAGAAAGACCTGCGGAGAGGTCGGAAAGGGTCTTTTCGTCAAAACCGCCGCTAAGCAGTGCTGCACCGCCCTTGGGAGCAGTGATGCGGATGAGAAGGTCGCGCATTAAGGCGGCAAGTTCGCCCAAAACAGCGGCAACATCTTTGCCGCCGCGATAGACTTCGTCCAGCAGCATCAGGGCGCTTTGTGCATCCCGATCCAGCAGAGCGCGGAAAAGCTTTGCGGTCTGCACGTTGCCTGCAAGACCCAGCATGTTCAAAACGGCATCGGCATCAATGGCACCGGTCATGGCTGCGCACTGGTCCAGAAGGGAGAGTGCGTCGCGCAGAGCGCCGCCTGCCAGACGGGCCAGAAGGGCTGCACCATCGGGAGTAAGATCGATTTTTTCCTGCCATGCCACATGGGAAAGCCGGCTTGCAATATCCTCGGGCATGATGCGCTTAAAGGCAAAGCGCTGGCAGCGGGAGAGGATGGTGGCAGGCACCTTGTGCAGCTCTGTGGTGGCGAGAATGAAAATGAGATGTTCAGGGGGCTCTTCCAAAATTTTCAAAAGAGCGTTGAAAGCGGCGACGGAAAGCATGTGAACTTCGTCCACGATGTAAACGCGCTTTTTCACGCTGGCGGGGGAATAGATGGCTTCATCACGCAGGGCGCGAACGGAATCCACGCCGTTGTTGGAAGCTGCGTCCAGTTCCAGCACGTCCAGATTTTTGCCGCTGTCAATGGAGCGGCATGCCTCACACTCGTTACAGGGGTTTCCATCCACAGGGTTCAGGCAGTTGACTGCCTTGGCAAGGATGCGGGCGCAGGTGGTCTTACCTGTGCCGCGGGTGCCTGTGAAAAGATAGGCATGGCTCAAGCGGCCTTCTGCCACCTGCCGCTGCAGTGTGCGGGTGATATGCTCCTGGCCGATCACATCGGCGAAAGTGCTGGGGCGCCATTTGCGGTAAAGTGCCTGATACATGACCGGCTCCTTTCTGAATCAAAAAAATACTGAGTCCTCCGCATGCATCTGCGGAACCGGCGCCCTTGCGGCACATAGAAAATCCCTCTTAATGCTGCTCGGTTCCCCGCCTGACATGGTTCGTGGGCATCCATTGCGCAAGACCGGCTCCGCAGATGCACGCGGAGGACTCACAAAGTGCAATTATTGTATCATAAGGTGCAGATTTTTTCAACCTAAAAATCGAAACTAAAAAAGGGTGAAGAGAAGGTGCACCCCGCAGCAAAGGATCATTCCTACTGCGGTGGGCAGTGCAGCTGCGGCAAGGGTATGTTTTATGCTCCCGGTTTCTTTGTAAATTGTGATGCAAGTAGTGGAGCAGGGGAAGTGGAAAAGGCAGAAAAGAAGGGTGCAGATGGCAGTTTTCGCCGTCCATCCGTTTTGCAGGAGAAGGGGGCTTAATGCTGCCGACTCTACTTCCACCAGCGTGGAAGAGGAAAAATAGCACATAAGAAGAGCAGGGAGCATAATTTCATTGGCCGGAAAGGCCAGAAAAAAAGCCAGAAGGATAGCGCCGCTAAGGCCCATCATTCGCCCCAATGGATCCAGAAAGGCAGCAAAAGAAGAAAGCAGTGTGCCGCCTGCAAGGGGAATGTTGGCCAAAAGATAAATGATAAGTCCTGCCGGTGCAGCCACAGCCACCGCCCGCCCCAGCACGAAAAGGGTGCGGTCCAGCAGAGAGCGAATCAGCACTTGCCCGATCTGGGGTGTGCGGTAAGGGGGCAGCTCCAGTATAAATGGAGCGGCTGTGCTTTTGGGGGCTGCGGCAGAGAGTGTGCGGCAGACGAGCAGCGTGGCTGCAGTACTCAGCATCAGTAATATGCCCAAACCCAGAGAGGTAAAAAGGGAGCGGCCGGCGCAGAGAAGACTCAAAAGGGCAATGAGGGTGGGAAAGCGCCCGTTGCAGGGAATAAAACTTGCTGTAAGGATGGCAAGCAGCCGTTCCCGGGAGCTTTTCATAATGCGGCATCCCGTAACGCCGCAGGCGTTGCAGCCCAGACTCATGCTCATGGTGAGGCTTTGGCGCCCGCTGCTGCCGGCGCGACGGAAGCAGGCATCCAGATCAAAGGCCATGCGGGGCAGATAACCAATATCTTCCAGCAAGGTGAAAAGGGGAAAGAAGATGGCCATAGGCGGCAGCATCACGGAAATTACCCAGGCTGCCGTGCGGTATATGCCGTCTGCCAGTGCGCCTGTGAGCCATGGCGGTGCGCCGCAGCCATCCAAAAAGGCGCGCAGGTGCGGCAGTGCGGAAAAGAGCAGGCGCTGCAGCGCAGATGAGGGTAGGTTGGCGCCCTTCACTGTGAGATAGAAAAGCAGAGAGAGTAAAAGCGCCATGGTAAGGAATCCGCCCCAGGGAGAAGTGAAGATGGCGTCTGCTTTGGCTTTTTGTTTTCGCAATTCCTGTGGCTGTGAGACAGCGGCGCGGACCATGGCGGCAGATTTTTGATGGAGAGATTCCGTCAGCATTTGCTGCAGTTCCTCTGCTGTGATATCGGCATGGTGCAAAAAGCTGCGGGCCCGGTGCAGTGCCTCCTGCACGGAGGGAAGGTATGCTTCTCCCACATGGGAAAGGAGATGCTCCTCTCCTGTAAGAAGCTGCAAAGCCATGTGACGGGAGGAGATGGCTGTACCTGCCCAGGGGGCAAGGGCTGTTTCTACCATGGAGATGGCCCGTTCGGCCAAAAGAGGATATTCCACACGTTTTCCCGCAGCGACACGTTTGTGCCGCACAGCGCGCAAAAGGGCATCCCGCACGCCTTGAATTCCGTCGCCGCGTCCTGCTGAAGCGGTGACTACGGGAATGGAAAGGGCCTTTTGCAAAGCGTCGGTATCGATGCTGATACTGTGCTTTTTCGCCTCGTCCATAAGATTTACACACAACACCGCATTGGGAAGGACTTCGCTCACCTGCAGAACCAAAGGGAGATTGCGCCGCAGCGCTGTGGCATCTGCCACCAGCACAACGGCATCAAAGGCCTCGAAGAGCAGCGCGTCCCGGGTGATAGACTCTTCGGCAGAGTCGGCAAAGAGGGAATAAGTACCGGGCAGATCTGTTACTTCAAAAATCTGCCCGCCGTGGAGATAAGTGCCCTGAGCAGAAGAAACTGTTTTTCCGGGCCAGTTGCCCGTGTGCTGGCGCAGACCCGTAAGGGCGTTGAACAAGGTGGATTTTCCCACGTTGGGGTTGCCGGCCAGTGCGATGCGGTGGGGGGAGAGCTGCGTCAAAAACCTCACGCCTTTCCTGAAGATAAAAGAAAGATCTTCTCCGCGTCGCTTCTCCGCAGTGCCATTACTGTGCCGCAGACGGCATAAGCTGTGGGGTCGCCCAAAGGAGCGCGGAATAAAGCGTGCACTTCGTTTCCTTGGGAAAAGCCCAGTTCGCGGAGCCTGCGGCAGGCAGAAGTATCTGCAGCAAGAGATGCAATCACGGCGCTTTCTCCGATAGGAAGCGAGGCAAGGGTGAAAGTGCGGTTCATATCAGGCACCTCCTTTGCCCGCAAGATCATTTCATAGCCACTATATGCCCCCGGGGAGGAAAAGGTGTCTTCTTGCGCTATTGACAGAGAAAAGCAGGAGGGATAGTATAAATGTTAAATATAAGCAATCACTAATAAAAGGACGGTGGTTTTATGACCAGTAGACATTGGCAAATTTTTGTTTCTGTGGCAGATTGCGGAACTATGAGTGAAGCTGCCCGCAAGCTGGGCATCACCCAACCCTCTATCTCTCAGGCCATTGGGGATATTGAAAAAGAATACGGCATTTTGCTTTTTGCCCGTGTGAATAAGCGGCTTCGCCTCACGGAAACGGGGCGTGATTTCCTGCCCTATGCCAAGCGCGTGCTTGCCATGGAAAAGGAAATGGACGACTTTTTGCGCAATGCTGCCGATATGGCCCGCATTCGCATTGGTGCCAGCATTACGGTGGGTACCTGCCTTATGGCGCGACTCAGCGGAGAGCTTTCCTGCCGTGTGCCGGGTATTCGGGCAGAAGTGGTGGTGAATAACACCAAGTATATTGAAAACGAACTCCTCAACGGTGGCCTGGACATCGGCCTTGTAGAAGGAAATATCCACCATCCTGATCTGAAGGTAGAAAATGTGATCAATGACGGCATGGTGTTCCTCTGCGGCGCCAACCATCCTCTTACAGGCAAAAAAAGTGTAACGTTGGAGGAAGTGGCGGCTCACAATCTGATTTTGCGCGAAGCAGGCAGCGGTACCCGCGCCCAGCTGGAAGATATTTTGCGGGAGCGCGGGCTGCGGGCAGATGTCATTTGGGAATGCTGCAACACGGAAGCAATTTTGAATGCCGTCAGCTACGGCCTCGGAGCCAGTGTGCTTTCCAGCCGCCTGATCAACGATTACGGCCGCCGCCATCAGGTGTGGGCGGCTGAGATCTCGGATGTCACCTTTGAACGTGGATTTTCTTTGGTTTATCATAAAGATAACCCCATGGGCCACGAACTTTCTGTTTTCTGTGATATCTGCCGTGACTTCGGCAAAGGCGAACTTCATATCTAACAAAAAAAGACCTCCTTCCCTTGGGAAAGAGGTCTTTTGGTTTTTTTAAACGCCAAGGCGGTCGGCCGTGAGATTGATAAATTCCAGCGTGCTGTCAAACATTTTGCTTTCCGTGCCGTCCAGCCAGTCGATGCGCCCCTGCCAGTCAGCATTCTGGCGGGTGAAGATCTGCAGGCGGAAGGTGGCGATTTCACCGCAAGCGGCATCTACCGCAGCGGCATCCATCATTTCGTCTTCCGTCATGGCGGCGGGAACGGCGGGTTTTTCTTTCAGCGTGAAAGAGCGAAGGCTGCGGAAGGCCTGCGGATAAACCTGCAGGTCCAGAAGAGCATCGATCTTAGCGATAAAATCGCTGATATCGCTGAAGGAGAGGGGAGCGGAAAGACGCTGACCTACAACGCGGCCGCTGACGTGACTATCATGAATGGAGTCTACACAGACCCGCAGAGCCGATGTTTGATAATTAAAGCGAATGGCCAAAACCCTTCCTCCTTTTTTGAAGTGTTCTTTTTATACCAGTTCCAGTTCGCGCAGCACATAACTGATCTGCACGAGAGTTCTGGGGTGGCGGTTCTGATAGGCCCGTACGATGCGCTTCATGACAATCTCGCTGTTTTCCAGATTAGCGCCGGGCAGCATGATCATGTACTGGCACTTGCTGTATCGGGTGACAACGTCACTTTGACGCAGCGCGGAAATGACGATGGTCTGCACCTGACTCATTACCCTTTCACGGACACTTTCACTCAAGGGGGTGCCGTTGGGTCCGGTGACGGTCATCAGCGCTACATGGAGGCAGGCGCCGGTGCGCTTGGCATGGCGGGACTCCAGTTGGTAGATGTTTTTAAAAAGCTCAAAGCCGCAGACAAATGCTTCCTTGGGGGAAACTTCGATGCGCATAGAGTCCATAATGCTGTCGATATCCTGCTCCCAACTTTTTTCTTCGCTGGTTACAAGAGGAAAAAGGGCCTGCAGTTCTTCCGAGGGACGAACACCCAGCTCGCGGTAGAGCATATCCACCGTGCGCTTATACTGGGCAAGGGCTGCAGCGTGCTTTTTCAGCAGCACCATAGACTGGATCAGCAGTATATTCAGAGATTCATCGGTATGGTCGGTGGCAAGAGCCTGCTGGCTGATGCGCTCCATTTCCAGATAGTTCTCTGCTTTTTCTAGAAGGGCAGCGTATTTTTTCACTGCCGTTATGTAGAGCATGTGGAGGCGGGTGTTCAGCGGGATCACCCAGGTGAGGTTGGAGCGCTCGGGCAAAAAGTCGCCACGGTAGAGTTCCATGGCTTTGGCATAGTTTGCCATTCTCTCTTCGTCGGAGACGGATTGTTCAGCGGCGTGGCAGCATGCCTCAAACTCTTCCGCGTCTATGCGGCAGGGCAGAGCATCGTTCCAGCGGTATGCACCGCGGTGGCTGACGATGGGGTTTACCTCATCACCCAAAAGGGGCTTAAGAGCGTTGCGGATGCGCAAAATCAGCATTTTCAGCGCGCTGAGGGGATTGCCCTGATTTTCATCTTCCCAGAACGTTTCAATGAGTTCCGTCTGACTCACGGGACGGTCCCGATGGAGCAGCAGATAGCACAGAACGCTGGTGAGCTTCGTGGAGCGGCTGTTCTTATCCGAAAGGAAATTGCCGCCTGATTCCAGACAGAATTCGCCCAACATCTGCACAGAGATGCAGTTATTTTCGCCGGTCATTTGCTCACCCCGCTTTCTATAAAAAATGAAAGTTACTGAAAATGTTACCGAAAATGTTACCAGTTTCATTCTCATGGTAGCACAATACGGTAACATTTGCAAGCGTTTTTGTAGAAAATATATCCAGATGTTACATTTTGTGGTTGACCGGTGGGTGAATATACTATACAATGTGTTAAAAGGGAAAAAGGGGTGGATTATGAAGAATAAAATGCGGAAAATTTTCATGATCCTGCTTGCAGTTGTGCTGCTTGTCAGCGGCAGTGTGGTAGTAGGTCATGAGATACAGTACCGCCGTGGTGACACGGATTACAGTGCTGCGGAAGAGCTGGTTCAGCTTCCTGATCTTTCGGCCATTGAGATGCCCTATGAAACGGCTCCTGTTGAGCCGGAAGAGGTGTGGGTGGATCCTTATGCCGACGCGCTTTCCAACATGGACTTTGCTGCCTTGCGGGAAGTGAACAGCGATGTGCTGGGCTGGATTCTGATTCCGGGAACTGCCATTTCCTACCCCCTGGTGCAGGGAGATAACAATAGTTTTTATCTCAAGCGTACCTGGAGACTTACTTCCAGCGTGGTGGGCGCTATTTTTATGGACGCGCAGTGCAGTGCCGATTTCTCTGATTTCAACACCGTGATTTACGGACATCGCATGAATAACGGCTCTATGTTTGCCGGCCTTGCCAAGTATAAAAACCTTTCCTATTATAAAAGCCATCCCACTGTTTATATCACCGATGATGCAGGCAGCCGCGCCTATGAGATCTTTGCTGCATACGAAGTCAGCGTCACGGGGGATACCTATCGCATTGGAATGACAAAGGAAAGCGACAAGCAGGCCTTTATTGACTATTGCCTTGCGCAGTCGCTGTATGATACCGGGGTGGTGCCTACGGTGTATGATTCCGTTGTGACCCTTTCTACCTGTACGGGCCGCGGACATGCTACCCGTTGGGTGGTGCAGGTTGTGCTGCGGGGAGAGAAGCCTGCTCAGGAAGAAGAGCCTGTTCGGGAAGAAGAACCCATTCAGGAAGAAGAGCCTGTTCAGGAAGAAGCCCCCCTTGCGGAGGAGAGCGTTCTTGAGAGTGAAGGAACGGAAGAGAGTTCTCCTTTCATCCCGGATATTGACGCTGAGACCATTCCTGCCGCGTAAATATGCAAAAGAAAAAGACCTGTGAAATTTCACAGGTCTTTTTTGTTATGCAATCAGAGAATCCAGAACAGGGGCGGCTTTCTGCCACGGTGTTGATGGCCGCAAGGGCTTCGTCGGGGAGAGCGCTGGAGAGAATGGCGGCAAATTCTGCGCGGGTAGCGGGAAGGGAAACATTGTCAAAATTACAGAAGATGCCATGGTCTCTGGCGTAAGCAATGTGTTTTTCCTGGGTAGAGCCGGTGTAGGTGTCGTTAATGTTGTTGGAGCCGTTGTAGTAGATGCAGTTGATACGGCAGGCAATGATGATGGAAGCAAGGCGGGTGATGTTGTCGGAAACGCCGAAAGTATTGCCGTAACCCTGCATGATGTTGAATTCATAGGCTGCCTTGGTGTTTTCCGAGAAAGTGTGGCTGGCGGGCACATCGGCATACTGGCCTGCAGTATAGGTCAGCACTTTGGTGAAGTTTTCAAGTCCGGGGTTAGCGGCAGAGGCCGAAACGGCAAGGCTCAGTGTTATGGCCAGCGCCAGTATCAGGGAAACAAGATGGCGAAAGATCTTTTTCGTGGCGGATCTCCTTTATAAAATGATGAGTTCCTTAGGCGCGAGAGTGATGTTTTCAGCCCCGTCTTCTGTAAGGAAGAGCACGTCTTCAATACGCACGCCGAAGCGGCCGGGAAGATAGATGCCGGGTTCAGCGGAGATAACAGCGCCTGCGGGCAGGGGATTGGGATTGGTGGGGCTGGCATTGGGACTTTCGTGGATCTCTACCCCCACGCCGTGGCCGAAGCTGTGACCGAAATATGCGCCGTAGCCTGCCTTTTCAATGATGTTGCGGGCAGCTTTATCCACTTCCGCGCCGCTGATACCTGCGCGGGCTTTGGCGATGCCTGCTTTCTGGGCAGCCAGCACCGTTTCATACACGGTGCGCATTTCGTCGGTAACGAAACCGAAGGCCATGGTGCGGGTCATATCAGAGCAGTAGCCGCGGCAGATGCAGCCAAAGTCCATGGTGATAAAATCGCCCTCTTGGATCACCCGCTCCCCGGCAACGCCGTGAGGCAGGCTGGTGTTGGGGCCGGACACCACGATGGGGTCAAAGCTCAGGCCCTGGCCGCCGTTCTTATACAGGCAGTAGATAAGCTCCGCCTGGAGCTCCAACTCCGTCATACCAGGCTTGATCTTGGTCAGCACTTCCGTAAAAGCCTTATCGGCGATGGCCTGGGCCTTGCGCATCAGC
>JAZQUM010000130.1:0-7637 GCA_045631305.1 Oscillospiraceae bacterium
GGTCTTGAATACGATAGCAGCGGTGGTGCCGTTGGGATCGATAGCTACTTCAACAGCATTGCCGTCATCATCTTCAGCTGCTTCGCTGCCCATATCGGTAGCAACGGGAACCAGGTCGATGATGGTCTGCATCAGCATTTCAACGCCCAGGCCGGTCATAGCGCTACCGCAGAGAACGGGAGCGATAGAACCTTCGCGAACACCGATCTTCAGGCCCTTAGCCATTTCAGCATCGGTGAGTTCCATGGTTTCGAAGAACTTTTCCATCAGTTCTTCATCAGCGCCTGCAGCAGCTTCCATCAGTTCAGCGCGCAGAGCTTCTACTTCGTCAGCAACGTCAGCGGGGATAGCGCAAGCAGCAACCTTGCCGCCCTTGCATTCATATGCCTTATTGTGCAGCAGGTCAACAACAGCGGTAACCTTCTTGTTGCCATCCAGAACGGGAACAACAACGGGAACTACAGCGGTGCCGAACTTAGCCTTGATAGCATCCAGGCAAGCGTTGTAATCGCTGTTATCTTCATCGGTGCGGTTGATGAAGAACATGCGGGGCTTCTTGCCCAGCAGCTTCCAGCTGCGTTCCATACCAACGGACAGACCGTCCTTGGCAGCGCCAACCAGAATAGCGCATTCGGAAGCGCGGATAGCGCAAACAGCTTCACCGGCGAAGTCAAAGTTGCCGGGTGCGTCCAGCACGTTCAGCTTAACCTTGTTATAGTTAACAGGTGCCATGGACATGGAGATAGAGATCTGGCGCTTGATTTCTTCAGCGTCATAGTCGCAGACGGAGTTACCGTCGGAAACCTTACCGAAACGATCGGTTGCGCCGGTGAGGAACAGCATGCTTTCTACCAGAGAAGTCTTGCCGCTGCCGCCGTGACCGACGAGGCATACATTACGCAGTTCATTTGCAGTCATATGGAATTGCTCCCTTCATTAATTGCGCATATAAATGCGCATAAAACTCAACAGATAACATTATATACCAGTTTTTGCAGTAGTACAATTGTAATTTACTGAGAAAAATAAGTATTTTTTTTGGGCGTTTTTAATAATGATTTACCCATCCTGCTGCCAAAAACGTCGGCAGAGACCAAAGAGCAAGATACATTGCCAAAGAAACGGGATTCAGCACATGGAGCGCACCGGAAAAGGAGAAATAGAACCCCAGAAGCGCACCGACTACACTGCCCACAAGGGTAATGATATTACCCGTGCGGACAGCCTTGCAGAATCGACCGCTGCCCACCACCGTTTCGGCATAAGGCATGAGGCCTTCACGGAACAAAACGGCTGCCGTGTCATCATCGTGACCTTCCGTCACATCGGAAAGCGCCACCCGCTCACTCAAAGGCGGATACACAGCCCCTGCATCCAGCGAGAATTTACGCTTTAACAAAGTAGGTGTAATATTGCCGTCACGGGTAGCCAGCACAGGCACCACATGGTTGCGGTGCATGGCACGAAGCGCCCAGGCCACATTTTCCGCCGGCAGATATTTTGCAGCGAAAATAGCTGTCAACTGACCGTCAACTGCCAGGAACACACCTGTTTTCAGCGTCAGGCCACTGGGAAGACGCACACCCATCTTGCGCATGCAGGATGCAGAACCCAAAACTGCGGTTTCGCCATGGATAGCAGCAGAAACGCCGCCTTCACCGCAGAACTCAAAATTATCCAGCTGCAGATAACATCCGCCCTCGCTCTGAAGCAGCGCATTGAAAATGCGTTCAAGTCCGCTGCCGGATGCTTTTGCAAGAGAAGCCGCATAAGAAACCACTTTGCTGATTTCTTCGCCAAAGACCTTGATGCCGTTAAGCTGCAGCGTTCCGGGAGGGAACATATCCATATCGTTTACCACCATGCGGCTGTTGCGGCTGAGAAGCTTTGCTCCGCGATAGCCGGAAACAGCACTGCCGTTTTTCTGCAGGCGGTTGGCAAAGCGATAATAAGGCAGAGCATAAACAATAGGCAGAGCAAAGGTAGTGGCCATTACAAGGATCACAGACCAACTCCAAATAATATTGGCCCCCTTTCCCTGACCGATAGAGGCAAGCCCCGCAAACACGAAAGATGCCGCAATTACAAGCGGGAGCAGCACCGTCTGCCAGCGGGTAACAGGATCTTCTGCCACGGTATTACGGTAAAAACCATCCAGCGTTCCATGGCTCTTGCAGGCGCCGTCTGCCGTAGAGCAAACGGTGTAGTTGGGTTCGCCCATGCAGGCTACACGGAAACTTGCAGCAGCTGCGCGGGTACGGGCCGCACGGCCCCACACGGCAAAGCACATGGAAATTGCTGCCACCGCACAAAGAGGCTCCGCTTCCCCACGACCTGCAAGGAAGGGACGCAGCAGGCAGTCCAAAAGCACAGCAATATTGGCCAGGGAAACCAGCACCGCTGCCGTGCAGCGACGACTGCGAACAGCTTCCACTGCATCATAGAAAACGCCAATACTCATGGCACAAACCAACACATGAAGCACAAAAAGCACAAGGCTCTGCAGCAATACACTTTCACTCCACACAGGGATGTTTGTGACAAAATAATTCACAATGGCCAGAATCCCTTCCAGCACCGTCAGAACAACAACGGGCATCACGCGGGAAAACTGTGTTCTGCTCAGTCTGTGGAAAGCAACGTAAGCCTCTTCCAGAGGAGGTTCTTCCAAGAGTTCTTCCTCTTCTTCCACCGGCTCTTCATACTTTTCCACCATCTCCGGCTCCTGCTGAGAAAGGTCAACTTTCTGATAAAGCTGTTCCGTTTCCTCCTGCTTGCGGCGGGAGAAGAAAAAGCGCTTGCGCTCGGGAATGATCTCCTCTTCGGCAGCCTCTTCTTCCTGCACCTGATCCACCGTCTGTGCCATTACATCTTCAATGGTCATGGCAGTGCGTTTCTTTTTGCGGAAAGGTTCAGGTACAACTTCTGCGGCTGCAGAAATCTCTTCCTTTTCTTCCGGCTTTTCCACGGGAGTAAAACGGACCGTTTCCGTTTCAGCGGGCTGTGCCGGTTCTGCTTTTACTTTTACTTCTGTTTTTACTTTTTCCGCAGGCTTCTTTTCTTCTTTTGTGCTTTCGTCACTATACTCTGCCAGAATATCTTCCAGCAAAAATGCATCCGATGCCTGTTCCACACCCCGAAGAAGTTCCTGCGTGCTGCTCAGCGTTTCAAAACGCTCTGCATCACTTTTATAGGTCATATCTTTCACCTTCGTAGTTCTGTTTGTGTTTATGCCATGCGCTGGCGAACAGCCTCATAGAGCAGGATCGCTGCAGCAGCAGAAGCATTGAGGGAAGAAATGCGGCCCTTCATAGGAATGCTCACCAGGAAATCACAGCCTTCTTCCACAAGACGGGTCATACCGTTGCCTTCGCTGCCGATAACAATGGCAGCAGCTCCCTTGAGATCAGCCTCATAGAGATTGGTGGTACCATTGGCTGCCGTGCCGAAGATCCACACGCCCTTTTTCTGCAGATCCTTCAAAAGGGCTGCAATGTTGGGCACGCGGGCTACGGGCATATAGGAAACAGCACCGGCAGAAGTCTTGCCCACGATGGAGGTGAGACCTGCACTGCGGCGCTTGGGAATGATCACACCGTGAGCACCTGCGCACTCTGCGGTACGGATAATGGCACCCAGATTGTGGGGGTCGGAAATCTCATCACAGATCACCAGCAGGGGCTTTTCGCCTTTTTCTTCAGCGGCGGCAAGAATACTGTCTACAGACACATATTCACGCACTGCGGCAAGAGCGATCACGCCCTGATGGGCATGCGTGGCGCTCATGAAATCCAGTTTGCGGCGGTCAGCTTCCACCACCACAATACCTGCGGCACGGGCGGTAGAGGCAATGTGGCCCAGCGCCTTATCCGTCTCCCCCTTGGCAAGATAGATCTTATCGATGGCGGTGCCTACGCGCAGCGCTTCGATCACCGCATTGCGGCCTTCGATAATGCCGTCAGCCTGGGCTTCGCGCTCACCTTTTTTATCAAAATTACGTTCGTCTTTCATATATCAAAATCCCTTTTCTTTTTGATTTTGGGGTATACTGCTTATAAGTCCACAGTTATCATATAGTATATCACATTTTGCCTTTGGAAAAAAGGGCAACATCGAAGTTTTTCGTCCTTTTCCGAACTTTTTTACTGCTGCGGGTTTACAGAAATTTCACAGAAAATTCAACTTCCTGCCTTGTGACCCTTTCTTTTATATGGTATACTCCTAAAAGCTGATAACATATCAAATTATGTGCCACGCGCTCTGCGCGCTGTCATTTGCATCTAAGGAGCATATATGAATAAAAATCGAATCAATAAAAACAAGAATAATAAAAACGGAAAAGACAAGAAGTTTAACGGCATTATCACACTTGCGATCTGGGCTCTGCTGCTGACGGTAGTTTTTAACTATATCAGCATCTATCTGGGTGATGCTTCTGCCACCGCTACCGAAGTGGAAATTTCCTACACCGAGTTTGTGGAAATGGTGGAAGAAGGCAAGGTGGAATCCGTTTCTCACGAGGAAGATCTCCTTTGGGTCACCGCCAAGGAAGGCTTCACCTACACCGATGAAGAGGGTGTCACTTATAACGACCAAACTTCTTACTACACCTCCTTTGTAGATGACCCCAACCTCTACTCTTTCCTTCTTGCCAACGATGTGGATTTCGCAAAGCCCCATGTGCCTGAGATCCCCTTCCTTCTTTCTTTCCTTATCTCCTATATCCTGCCTTTCGTCGTCATTATGGGCATCTTCTCCCTCTTCATGCGCATCATGGCCAAAAAGGGTGGCGGCGGATTTGGCGGCATTGGCAGCGTGGGCAAGTCCAACGCCAAGGTTTATATGGAAAAATCCACCGGCGTCACTTTTGCTGATGTAGCCGGCCAGGACGAGGCTAAAGAATCCCTGGAAGAAATCATCGATTTCCTCCATAACCCCTCCAAATATACTGCCATTGGCGCAAAACTTCCCAAGGGTGCACTGCTGGTGGGTTCTCCCGGTACCGGCAAGACCCTTCTTGCCAAGGCTGTTGCCGGTGAAGCTAATGTGCCTTTCTTCTCCATCTCCGGCTCTGACTTTGTCGAAATGTTCGTAGGCGTGGGCGCAAGCCGCGTGCGTGACCTTTTCAAGGAAGCTGCCAAAGTTGCCCCCTGCATTATCTTTATCGACGAAATCGATACCATCGGTAAGACCCGCGACTCCGGCCGCTTCGGCGGAAACGACGAGCGCGAACAGACTTTGAACCAGCTTCTCAGCGAACTGGACGGTTTCGATCCCAGCAAGGGTATCATCGTGCTGGGTGCTACCAATCGCCCCGAAGTTTTGGATAAAGCGTTGCTCCGTCCCGGCCGTTTTGACCGCCGTATCACCGTTGATCGCCCCAATCTGGCAGGCCGTTTGAAAACGCTGGAAGTTCACACCCGCAACATCCATCTGTCTGAAGATGTGGACCTCAACAAGATCGCTCAGGCCACCGCAGGCTGCGTAGGTGCAGATCTTGCCAACATGGTAAATGAAGCTGCTCTCCGCGCTGTTCGTAAGGGCCGCAAGGCTGTCAATCAGAATGACCTGTTGGCTGCTTTTGAAGTAGTTATCGCAGGTGCTGAAAAGAAGGGCACCGTCATTACTGATGAAGAAAAGCGCATCATTGCTTACCACGAGTGCGGCCACGCTTTGGTAGCTGCCAAGCAGAAGAATGCCCAGCCCGTTTCCAAAATCACCATTGTGCCTCACACTCAGGGCGCACTGGGTTATACCCTGCACCTGCCTGAGGAAGAAAAGTTCCTTATGAGCCGCGAAGATATTCTGGCCGAGATCCGCACACTGCTGGCAGGCCGCTCCAGCGAAGAAATCGTCTGCAACACCATGACCAGCGGCGCTGCCAACGATATCGAGCGCGCCACGGAACTGGCCCGCAATCTGGTGGCCCGTTTCGGTATGTGCGAAGAGTTCGATATGATGGCTTTGGGCAGCATGTCCAACCAGTATCTGGACGGCACCTATTCCATGACCTGCGCACAGGAAACCTATGCCGCAGCTGACCGCGAAACCATCCGTATCATCCGCCAGTGCCATGAAGATGCCAAGGCTATCCTCTCCGAAAACCGCGACCTCCTGGATAAGATTGCCGCTTATCTTCTCAAGAAGGAAACCATCACCGGTCAGGAAATGATGGCTATCATTGAAGGCCGCGACCCTGAAACTGTGGATAATTACGGCGCTTCCCGGGAAAAGAGTGAAGAAAAGCCTCAGGGCTTCCGCCCCTCCACCCCCAACATCATCGAAGCTCCCGCCAAGCACATTTCCATGAGCAGCGAACCTGTTCCCATGCCGGACTTTGATGAATCTGCAGAAAAGAAGGAAGAACCTGCTGCAGAAGGCGAAGAATCCAAAGAATAACAACAGAGCCCATCCATTTGGATGGGCTCTCATCTGTTTAAGCGATCCCCAATTATCATCCCCTCATTCCCTCATTGCAAAACGCTTTTCTTTATGGTATAGTATGCTTGCTTATGCGCCTGTGACGGAATTGGCAGACGTGCGAGATTTAGGTTCTCGTGTTTCGGCGTGGGGGTTCGAGTCCCTTCAGGCGCACCAGAAGTCGGTTATTCTTCGGAATGACCGACTTTTTCATTGAAAAAATTCAACTCTTTAAAACGCGAAATTTTTTGGGTTTTTATGTTGAAATTATCGATACTTTCCCTTATAATAAATTCAATTTATGTGTTTTCACATATATAGGAGGTTAAAACATGAGTAGTAAACTGGAACGCAAATACGGTCTTTTCACGGCCATTTGCATGGTAGTCGGCATCGTTGTCGGCTCCGGTGTGTTCTTCAAGGCACAGACTATCCTTACCAAAACCGGCGGCGACATGCCTATGGGCATCATTGCCTGGGCAATCGGCGGCGCTATTATGCTGGTATGCCTTCTGACCTTTGCAACCATGGGCCAGAAATACGAGCGCGTTAACGGCATTGTAGACTACGCTGAAGCTACCGTTGGCCCTCGCTACGGTTATTATATGGGTTGGTTCTCCGGCACCATTTATTTCCCCGGCATGACTTCCGCACTGGCTTGGCTCTCCGCCCGCTACACGCTGGAATTCATCACCTCTTCCTTCCCCAACTTCCCCATGACTGTTCCCGCTGCAGAAGGCGGCTGCATCATTGGCCCCGAATGCATGGCTCTGTCTTTGTTCTATCTCTGCATGTGCTATGGCATGAACGCCCTCTCTCCCAAGCTGGCAGGTAAGTTCCAGACCAGCACCACCGTCATCAAGCTGATCCCTCTGGCACTGATGGCAATTGTAGGTCTCATCGTTGGTCTTTCCACCGGCACCCTGCAGGAAAACTTTGTTACCACCGCAGAAGTTGCCAACGTTGCTAAGAGCCCCCTCTTTGCTTCCGTCTGCGCAACTGCATTTGCTTATGAAGGCTGGATCATTGCAACCTCCATCAACTCCGAAATTCACAACTCCAAGAAGAATCTGCCCCGCGCTCTGATCTTCGGCGGTATCATCATCGTAGCAGTTTATATCTTCTACTATATCGGTGTTGCCGGCGGCGCTACCAACCAGGAACTCATCGACGTGGGCGCCCCCATTGCTTTCACCAACATTTTCGGCGGTGTTCTG
>JAZQUM010000131.1:0-13229 GCA_045631305.1 Oscillospiraceae bacterium
CACACCGCATCCTCATCCAGCGCGTTGGCACCAAGCCCGTAAACCGTTTCCGTGGGGATAGCCAATAAGCCGCCGCCCGCCACAATGGCAGCCGCAGCAGCAATTTCTTCTATTTGATTTTCGGGATCTGAAATATGAAAAACTTTGGTTTCCACTTTTTATCCTTCTTCCGAAACTCTCATTTTTTCTGCCTGCTCGGCAGTGGTCAGCGCGTCGATGATCTCGTCCAAATCACCATTCATAATGGCCTCCAGCTTGTAAAGTGTAAGGCCTATCCGGTGGTCAGTAACACGGCTCTGCGGGTAATTGTAGGTACGGATCTTCACGCTGCGGTCACCGCTGCCAACCTGACTCTTTCGCTGGGCGGAATATTCGCTGCTGATACGCTCCTGCTCGATCTCGTAAAGCTTGGAAGCCAGCATACGCATAGCCTTGGCGCGGTTTTCAAACTGGCTTCTCTCCTGCTGGCATTCTACCACAAGCCCACTGGGATGGTGGATAAGACGCACAGCGGAGGAGGTCTTATTTACATGCTGACCACCTGCACCGGAAGAACGGAACACCTGCATCTCAATGTCATTTTCATTGATCTGCACATCCACTTCTTCCATTTCAGGAAGCACTGCAACCGTGGCAGCGGAAGTATGAATACGACCGCCCGTTTCCGTTTCGGGCACGCGCTGCACGCGGTGCACGCCGCTTTCAAAATGCAAGCGGGAATAAGCACCGTCACCTGCAATGGTGAAGCTAATCTCCTTGATGCCGCCAAGTTCCGTTTCGTGAATATCGTTGATCTCCGTTTTCCAGCCGCGGCGCTCAGCATACATGGAATACATGCGGTAGAGATTGTAGGCAAAGAGAGCCGCCTCTTCGCCGCCTACGCCGCCGCGGATCTCCATAATGACATTGCGGGAAGCATTTGGGTCTTTGGGCAGCAGCAAAATCTTCAGTTCCTGCTCCAACCGCTCCATATTTTCCTTGGCATCCGCAATTTCTTCCTGCGCCATTTCCTTCATTTCAGGGTCAGAAAGCATCTCTTCCGCCTGCGCAAGGTTATCGGCATAGCGGCTATATTCGCGGTAAGTTTCCACCAGCGGCGTCAACTCATGGACCTCGCGGTTCAGCCGACGCATTCTGTCGGGATCGGCATATACCTCAGGGTCGGAAAGTTCCTGCTGCAGCTGGTCAAAATGATTTGCGATCTCACGCAATTTATCGATCATAAAATAACTCCTTTCTTTTCCTCACTACAGAAAAGAAAAAGCTATTTTCCACCTTCCAGATAATTCTGCACGCTTTTTACAAACTGATTCAACCAGAACTGATAACCCACCGCTTTGCTGCGCAGGGAAACATCCAGCACACGGGGCTTTTCGGTATAAAGGTCCATCTGGCGGAACACATCTTCACAGCGCTGATCGCTGCTGCGGGTCACCACATAAGCGGTATCGGGCAGTTCTTTGCCTCGGCGCTTCAAAAAGCCACGCATCACAGCACTGCAGCGTCCGGCCCAAACAGGGGTTCCCAAAATCACCAGGCGGTATTCATGCAAAGGCTTATCCGTTTCAAAGCGCTTGAGACGGTGGGTATTTTTCCGCACCGCATCCAGACCGCTCATGATAAAGCCCATAGTGCCGCTGCGGTTGATCTCGTCCTGAATGCCCACGATCTCAGCATCCAATGCCAGGGCGATCTCCTCCATAGCACGCTTGGTCTTACCCGTGCGGGAATAGTAGAGGCACAAAATATCACTCATATACCGTTTCTCCTTTTATCAGAAGATCATATCTTTTATCAATGCAAAGGCTTCCCGCAGATAATAGTTTACCTGCAGCCACCACCATGGGATCGCCGCACCTACACCGAAGACCGTTTCATATCCTTGTTCAGAAGCCAGCATACAGGCGCGGGTCACATGAAAACCGTTGGTCACAATAGCGATGCAAGCATTTCCCACATCTATTCCGTACCCCGCCAGCACTTCCTTGGAAAAGGCCAGGTTTTCCTCTGTGCTGGTAGAGCGCTCTTCCAAAAGAAGCACCGCTCTTGTTTCTTCCAAAGCGCGGCGCATAGCCTCCGCTTCCGTGATATCCTCCCTGGGCCCTTGCCCGCCGGAAAGCACCACGGGAATATCGGGGTGCCCGGCAACGTACTCCATTGCCGCACGAATTCTGGTTTGCAGCACGAGACTGGGATTTTCCCCGTTGACTCCCGCGCCCAAAACGATCACCGCATCGGCATCAAGGGCGGAATATCCCTCCGCTCCGCGATAGATAAAATACCCTTCTATCACCAAAAGCAGGGAAAAAACCACGACAAGACCGTAACGCAATATCACTTTACACACTTTGCCGCACTTTGATTTTTTGCCCCAAAGGAACAACACTCTATCCAGAGCGCAAAGCACAGCAAGGAAAAAGCAGAAAACCGCGGAAAACTTCATACCGGGGATGCACCAAATAAGTGCAGCCAGCAAAAGCAGCACCGCAGCAAGCTTCCAGTGTAACGGCAGCTTCTTCATAAGTTACTCCCCGGCTTCTTCAGCCAGTTCTGCCCAGCGCTCCATCAGCTGCTCCAGTTCCTCTTCGGCACGAAGCTTTTCTTCATAGATTTCGTTGAGCTTTTCAGCATCGCAGGCATACGTCTCCATATCCTGTTCCAGCGCGGCAATCTTCTCTTCCGTTTTGCCGATCTCGCGCTCACAGACAGCCAGCTGCTTTTTGGCAGCATAAGCATTCTTGTTGGAGCGGACACGGGGCTGTGCCTCCGTTTTCTTTTCCTTCTCTTTTACTTCAGCGCGGGGCGCATTTTTCACCTGTTCGGCCTTGATCTGACGGTAGCGCTCAAAGCCCATGGGATAATCGGTAATAACACCGTTTTCCAGTTCCCAGATGCGGGTGGCAAAGCGCTGGATAAAATAGCGGTCATGGGACACGAAAAGCAGCGCCCCGTCATATGCTTCCACCGCTTCTTCGATCCACTCGCGGGAATCGATATCCAGATGGTTAGTAGGTTCGTCCAGGATCAGAAGGTTGATCTCCTCATCCATCAGCATACAAAGCCGCAGACGGCTCTGCTCACCGCCCGAAAGCACGGAAACACTCTTGAACACGTCTTCCCCCTGGAATTTATAGGCAGCAAGACGGTTTCGTGCGCTTTGAGGTGTCATGTCCTTTTTGGCATAGAGCATAGTATCCACCAGATTGCGCTCAGGCACGTCAAAGCGGATGATCTGGGGCAGATAAGCCGCGCGCACGGAAGGACCCTGACGGATGCGGCCTTCATCAGGCATTTCCTCGCCCACGATGGTTTTGATCAAAGTGGATTTACCCGTGCCGTTATCGCCGATGATGGCAATGCGTTCGCCGCCTTCCACCATCAGATTCAGCCCGGAAAAGAGATTCTTTTCCCCGTAACCCTTGGCAACATTTTTCAGCACCAGCACTTCATCGCCATGGAATTCCGCCGTGGCAAACTGCTGGCGCATTTTGCGTTCCTTGGTGGGTTTTGCGGTGGTGCGCATACGCTCAATGCGCTTTTCCATGGAAAAGGCTCGCTTGTGGAGGGCATCATTACCCATGAAAGCCCAAAGATGAAGCTTGTCCGCCGCTTCGGTAAGCTGCTGGATTTTAGCCTGCTCTTTGAGATACTGCTTCATGCGCTCCTGATAGCGGCGCTCTTTTTCAATAGCATAAAAACTGTAGTTCCCGGAATAGAATTCAGCTTTACCGTTCAGCACCTCGATGATGCGGGTAACGGTTTTATCCAGGAAATAGCGGTCATGGGAAATGGTAAGAACGGTGCCCTTGAAATGGGAAATATATTCTTCCAGCCACTCGGTTGCATGAAGATCCAGATGGTTAGTAGGTTCGTCCAGAAGGAGGATATCCGTATCTTCCAGAATAAGGCGCGCCAGGTTCACGCGGGTCTTTTCACCGCCGGAAAGATTTTCAAAAAGCTGCTTGCGCATAGCTTCCGAAATGGAAAGACCGTTGGCCACTTTGTTAACTCCCGTAGCCGTATCATAGCCGCCGAGGCCTTCAAAACGAGTGGTAAGTTCACCATAGCGCCGCAGCGTCTCTGCATCGCTTTCCCCTGCCGCCATTTTTTCGGCAAGGCGATCCATTTCCTCTTCCATGCGGTGCAGCCGCTCAAAAGCAGATTGCAACACATCTTCCACCGTGTAGCCCGCAGGATACACAGGGATCTGGGAAATGAGCCCAATGCGGCGGTTGGCACCGATGATCACATCACCCGTATCGTAATCAATTTCCCCTGTGAGAATCTTGAAAAGGGTGGTTTTACCCGCGCCATTTTTTCCCAAAAGACCGACTCGCTCACCGGCGTCGATCTGGAAAGTGATGCCATCCAGTATTTTCTTTTCCAAATCAAAGGACTTCGTCAGTCCGCTTACGCTGATGTCGATCATGCTAATCTCTGTTCCTTAAAACTTGAATTCTCTGAGGTAATTTGCAGTGTGTTCCAGGTGGCAGAAGCGGGATGCCTTTACCAGCATGGCAGCACCGGGCACGAAGGCTGCTGCGATATCTGCAAAAGCTTCTTCCTGCTTGGCATACCAGTGCACTTCGCTGCAGCCTGCTTCTTCTGCAGCCTTTGCGGTAAGACGGCTGCCTTCGCCGATAGCAAAGAGCACATCCACCTTAGATTCAGCAGCGCGAATACCCAGTTCGGTATGCGCCTTTTCTGCAGCTGCACCCAGTTCACCCATGTCGCCCAGAACAGCGATCTTCTTGGCGCATTCCATGTTGCTGAGAATCTGCAGCGCAGCGGACATGGACTGGGGATTTGCGTTATAGTAGTCATTGAGCAGCACACGGCCGTCAGCAAGCTTTTCAACCTTCATGCGGTCGCCGGTGGGAGTAAATTCGCTGACACCGCGGATGATCTCTTCGCGGGTCAGACCCAACTTTTCGCCGATGAGGGTAGCGATGGAGGAAGAATAGATCATGTGCACGCCGGGTGCGGGGATTTCCAGATCGTAAATCGTATTGCTGTCGGTGGTCACACGGCAGGAAATACCGTCCATACCACGGTCCACAATATCCGTCACGCGAACGGTACAGTTTTCACCGCTGCCGCAGCGGAAGATCATCTGGGGCAGTTCCACGGTGTTGAGCAGCGCATCGTCACCGCACATCACAGCGATACCGTCGCTCTTCAGGTTTTCAAAAATTTCGCACTTGGCCTTGAGGATGCCTTCGCGGGTGCCGAAAAATTCGATATGCGCATCACCCACATTGGAGATAACAGCCACGTCGGGGCGCACGATCTCGCCAAGATAGCGGATCTCGCCTGCGTGGTTCATACCGGTTTCGATAACAGCCACTTCATGGTCGGGCATCAGGCGGAACATGGTCATGGGAGTACCGATGTCATTATTGAAGTTTGCTGCAGTCTTGAGCACATTGAAACGGGTGGAAAGAACAGTTGCGATCATTTCCTTGGTAGTGGTCTTGCCCACGCTGCCCGTTACCTGCACGAAGGGAATGGAGAACTTGCTGCGATACCAGGAGGCAAGAGCCTTCAGGGCAAGGCGGGTATCAGCAACCTGAATGTAGAACTTGCCTTCCATCTTTTCTTCAGGCACTTTTGCGCAGATGCAGCCGGCAGCGCCGTCTGCCAAAGCGGAAGAAATAAAATCGTGGCCGTCAAACTTTTCGCCCACCCAGGGTACGAAAAGGCAGTCTTTTTCAATCTTACGGCTATCGGTACATACGGAAAGAATATCGCATTCGCCGCCGCATACCAGCGTACCGCCGGTGGCTTTTACCACATCACTCGTCTTAAAGCTTACCATTTTGCTCCTCCTCTGATTCTGAGAGATTCTTCTGTGATCATTTGACAAAGGGTCTCATAGTCGATACCTGCAGCAGCTGCTTCCTTGGGAAGAAGGCTGGCAGGAGTCAGGCCAGGCAGAGTGTTGATCTCAAGGCACCATACACCGCCCTTTTCATCCAACAAAAAGTCGCTGCGGGAATAAACCTCAACCCCCATAGCACGATGCAGCGCAAGGGCCATTTGGCCCATTTCCTTCTGCTCTTCCGCCGTGATATTGGCAGGGCAGATCTCCTTTGCGCCGCCGCTCTGATACTTGGAAACATAGTCAAAATACTTTCCTTCGGGAACGATTTCCACCGCAGGAAGATACTTGTCGCAAAGAACAGCTACCGCCAGTTCGCGACCGCTGATTTTTTCTTCCACGATCACGTGGTTGCCGTAATTCAGAATTTCCTTCAGCGCGGAAACAAGGTCTTCGCGGCTTTCGGGCAGGAACACGCCAATAGAAGAGCCGCCATTAACGATCTTCACCGCACAGGGCACGGGAAGCTTTTCCGCAAGCGCAGGAATATCTTCTTCGCAATATGTAAATTCGGACCAGGCAGGGGTCTTGATACCTGCGTAATCCATAATTTTTTTGGTAACGGATTTATCCATAGCCATACCGCTACCAAGATAACCCGCACCGGTATAGGGAATACCCAAAAGATCAAAGGTTGCCTGCACACGGCCGTCTTCCCCGCAGGCACCGTGAAGCCCAAGGAACACAAGATCTGCCCTGGAGCAGATCTCCAGCACATTTTTACCAAACATACTGGCACTCTTATCTTTGCGCATCTTCCGAACCGCATCCAAATCAGGCTCGGCAGCCAAAATGGAAAACTGACCACAGCGGCCGTCTTCCACGTCAAAAAGTTCTTCCAGGTCGCCTTCGTAATCTTCAAGACCCAGGAACATATCCACCATCACGGCGCGATGTCCCAGCTTGCGCAGAGTCTTGCAAACGGACTGGCCGGACACCAGAGAAACAGTACGTTCTGTACTCAAACCGCCTGCCAAAACCACGATTTTCATATTTATTTCCCCCATCTCTGTGGATTAAACAATAAATTTTCCGAAAATAGCCATACTAATACTATTATAACTAAAGCATTTTATCACACATTCCTGCCAAATACAACCAAAGTGCAAAAAGAAAAAGCCGCCTAAGGCGGCTTTTTCTTTTTATAACACAGAAATCATGTCCGCAGCCACTCAGGCAACGAACGCTTCTTAATGCCAGAAACAATCCCCATAGCCATATACATCATCAGGATAGATGTACCACCGTAACTGAAAAACGGCAGTGTAAGGCCGATAACGGGCATAACATAAAGACACATGCCAATATTGGCAAGAATCTGGAAAAGCAGCATAGATGCCATGCCTACGCAAACATAAGAGGACATTGCCGATTTCGCAGAGTAGGCAATCATAAAACATCTGAGCACAATGGCAGAGAGCAAAAGCAACACAAAAATACAGCCGATCATACCCAATTCTTCTCCTACGGCAGAAAAAATAAAGTCATTGTACCGTTCAGGAAGAGATGAAGAATAAGAGGACTGGGTCTGGGTGCCGTTAAAAAGTCCCTGACCTGTTACCTGCCCCGAACCCAAAGCCAGAATACTGCGGCCCTGATGCCACCCTGCGCCCATGGGATCCAGTTCGTGATCAAAGAGGACTGCAATGCGGCTTCGCATATGGGAAGGCAGCAGTTCAAAATGCCACAAGGCCCAGAACCCGCCTACGGCCGCCGCACCGCCAATAGCAAACCAGCGAAGCGCCATACCCGCAGCAAAACTCATGCCCACAAAAATCATTACATACACCAGCGCAGAGCCAGCGTCACGGCTCATGGCATACAAAAGTCCCACCATGAAAACCATGTGTGCCAGCGGCTGAATTACATTGCCAAATGCCTTGAGATCCCGCTCTTCGCGAAGCTTTGCCAACTGCCAGGCAAGAAGAATGGTGTAGGTAATTTTCACCACTTCTGCAGGCTGGACCGTCATAGGAAAGCTTGCCAGCGCCGAAATGCCCAACATTTTACCAATGGTCTGAGGCCCCAGCCATGCGCGGTTACCGTTAACAGAAACACCAAGCGGCGTGCGCAGCAGCAGAAACAGCGCCACATTAAACCCAAGGATCCATTTCCATTTCTGCGGCAGTTCCTCCACATCTACAGAAGAAAGGAGAAAATAGAACACAATGCCTAGCAGCATACCAAGGCTTTGCACTACCACAAACTTACCTGAACCCGTATGCCGCGTTGCACTGGCAATAATCAAAATACCAAAAAGCGTCGACACCGTGCAAAGACCCAGCAGCACCAGATCTGCCTGACGGATAAAATCACTCATGGTTTGCTTTACCCGCAATTTTTCTCCTCCTTTCTTCGCATCACAGAGCTATTTTCTCCCTATGACACCATTTTTTAGTATGCTCAAAATATAGCACAAAAATAATTTGGTGTAAACGGGCGATTTTTAAGTTTGCAAGGGCAAAAAACTATGATACAATACCAATGATCAAAAACACGGGAGGTGCATCCATGACCTATATTTCCCACAGCGTGGAAGAAACCGAAGCCATCGGGGCAGAACTGGGCAAGTCTCTCTCTGCCGGCACGGTTATTGCCTATATGGGAGACCTTGGCATGGGGAAAACTGCTTTTACCCGTGGAATTGCAAAGGGAATGGGCTTTACAGGCCGAGTTACCAGTCCCACCTTTACCATTGTGAATGAATACCCTTCCAATCCCCCTCTGTACCATTTTGATCTCTACCGTCTTGACGGAGAAGATGAACTTTTTGATATCGGCTGGGAAGATTATTTGGCAGGAAGCGGTGTTTGTGTGGTGGAATGGAGCGAACGTGCACCCGATGCCCTCCCTCCCGACACGCTTTGGATCCGGATCAGCCGCTGTGCAGAAAATGATTCCTGGCGCGAAATCGAAATTCCTGACGGAGGTGTGAAACCTTGAAGATCCTCTCCCTTGAGACCTCGGCAAAAAGTGTTTCCGCCGCTGTAACCGATGGCGAAAAACTTCTTGCCTACGCTTATCAATCCACCGGTCTCACCCATAGCCGCACCCTGATGCCCATGGTGGAAGCCATGCTGCAAAACAGCGACCTCACGCTGCATGATATGGAAGCTGTTGCTGTGTCTGCCGGCCCCGGTTCTTTCACCGGTCTTCGCATTGGTGTTGCTGCTGCAAAAGGCCTTGCCTGGGCGCAGGAACTCCCCTGCTGCGGTGTCTCCACCCTTGAGGCCATGGCCCAAAACGCCGCCCATTTGGATGCACTTATAATCTGCGCCATGGATGCCCGCCGCAGCCAGATTTACAATGCACTTTTCCTCGCAGCAGATGGTTCTCTCACCCGTCTTGTTCCTGACCGTGCTATCTCTCTTGATGCATTGCTGGAAGAAATCAAAGACGATCCCCGTCCCAAAGTGATCGTGGGTGACGGCGCACAGCTGACTTACGATTACCTGACCAAAAACGGCATTGCCTGCAAAATGGCTCCCCAACAGATCCGCATGCAGAATGCCGTTGGCGTAGGTTTCCTGGCTCAGAAAGCCGCAGCAGAAAATGCACTGATTTCTGCTCAGGATCTAACCCCCGTTTACCTTCGTCTTTCTCAGGCCGAGCGCGAACGCTTGGAACGGGAAAAGCAAGCTTGATTCAACTTAATTAATTACATTCCGGAAGGGAGAATTTTATGTTTAACAGTAACGTTCATGTAATGGATCACCCCCTGGTCGCCCACAAAATGACCATCCTCCGCGACAAGAACACCAGCGTTAAAGATTTCCGTGAACTGGTCAGCGAAATCGGTATGCTCATTACTTATGAAGCCACCCGCGATCTCCCTCTTACTGATGTTGAGGTAGAAACCCCTCTGTGCACCGCTTCTTTCCCCACCCTCGCCGGTAAAAAGATCGCTGTTGTACCCATTCTCCGCGCAGGCCTCGGCCTTGTAGACGGCGTACTGCGCATGGTTCCTTCTGCCCGTGTAGGCCACATCGGCATGTACCGCGATGAAGAAACCCTGGAACCCCACACCTATTTCTGCAAACTTCCCAAAGATATCACCGAACGTGACATCATGATCGTTGACCCCATGTTGGCTACCGGTGGCAGTGCCGATGAAGCAATTGCCGAATTGAAGAAGAGAGGCTGCACCCGCATTAAGCTCATGGTTCTGCTGGCAGCTCCCGAAGGCATCAAGCGAATCTGCGAAAATCATCCCGATGTAGAGATTTACTGCGGCGCCGTGGATTCTCATCTCAATGAACATGGCTATATTATTCCCGGTCTGGGTGATGCAGGTGACCGTATTTTTGGCACCAAGTAATTGAATTTTTTTCACAAAAAAGAGACGGATAATGCATCCGTCTCTTTTTCTTTGCATATGATTTGCGGAAGACAGTTACCTCCCCTATTGTCTACCATCCAAAAAAATTTTGTATTCGTCAAAATTTTTGTTGCATTTTTCGTCAAAGTGTAGTAAACTAACATCAACAAAGGAATACGCGTTTGGTAGCTGTAACGAAGTGCTTCGCGCACGGGCTCAACTATCACTCAGCACGCCGTCTGAGTGTTTCATATCCCATCGGGGGTATGGAGCACTTTTTGTTTTACCTTTTTCTATCGTTTTATTAATCTTCAAGGAGGTTTTGCTATGTATCTTTTGACTAATGGTAAGCTTATCACCCGTGATCCCAACGGCAAGGGTTATTACGAAAAGGGCGCCGTTGCTTTTGAAGGCACCAAGATTGTGGAAGTCGGCGAAGAAGCCGCGCTGCGCACCAAATATGCAGAGGCCGAGATCATTGATGCAAAGGGCGGCGTGATCATGCCGGCATTTATCAATGCCCACACCCATATCTATTCCGCTTTGGCAAGAGGCCTCTCTATCAACGGCAACAATCCTACCAACTTCCTGGAAGTTCTGGACGGCACTTGGTGGACCATTGACCGCAACCTGCTTTTGAGCGGCACCAAAGCCTCTGCTGACGCTCTGTATCTGGACTGCATCCGTCAGGGTGTTACCACCATCTTTGACCACCACGCATCCTACGGTGAGATCCCCGGCTCCCTGTTCCGCATTGCAGAATCTGCCAAGGAATTCGGCATCCGCTCCTGCCTGTGCTATGAAGTTTCCGACCGTGACGGTGAAGAAAAGTGCCTGCAGGGCATTCAGGAAAATGCCGACTTCATCACCTGGTGCGAAAAGGAAAAGGATCCCATGCTGGCAGCCATGTTCGGCGGTCACGCACTCTTCACTCTCTCCGACAAGACCTTTGACAGAATGGTAGCCGCCAATAACGGCCGCACCGGTTTCCATATCCATGTTTCCGAAGGTATGAACGATGTTTACGATTCCCTTCAGAACTACGGCCGCCGCCCTGTGATGCGCCTGCAGGACCATGACATTCTCGGTCCCAAGACCATCCTCGGCCACTGCGTGCACGCCAGCACCGCTGAAATGGACATCATCAAGGAAACCGACACCATGGTGGTCAACAACCCTGAAAGCAACATGGGTAACGCCATCGGTATCTGTCCCGTTCTCCAGCTGCACAAGAAGGGCATTCTCATCGGTATGGGTACCGATGCTTATACCAACGATATGCTGGAATCCCTCAAGGTGGCCCTCTGCTCTCAGCGATCCAATGCCTGCCATCCCAATGTAGGCTGGGTGGAAGTCACCGACATGCTCTTCAAGCACAATGCCAAGATCGGCCAGCGCTACTTCCCCGCAGAACTGGGCGTTCTCAAGGCAGGTGCCGCCGCTGACATCATCGTTATGGACTACAAGCCCTACACCCCCTTCTCCGATGCCAATATTGACGGCCACATGCTCTTCGGTATGACCGGCCGCCAGTGCGAGACCACCATCGCCAACGGCAAGATCCTCATGAAGGACCGCAAGATCCTGATCGTTGATGAAGATGCCGTATCCGCTCACATTCTGGAAGAATCCAAGAAACTTTGGGGCGCTATCAACCATTGCGAATATTAAACTATTGAAATTAGCCGAGAAGTGACATAAACTAAGAGGACAACCAAGCGAAAAAGAGGAGGATTACAATATGTCTGAACTGATGCTTCCTATTCCTTTTAAGGAACTGATGACCTGGGTTTCTACCGAATTCCAGAATAAGGGCAGCATTTTCGGTGTCCGCAAGCCCTATAAGAGCGGTGAAAAGACCCTGCCCATCTTCGGCAACGAAAAGATCGAAACTCCCTTCGGTCCTGCTGCAGGTCCCAACACCCAGCTGGCCCAGAACATCATTGCTGCATACTTTGGCGGCGCCCGCTTCATGGAACTCAAGACCACTCAGGTGATCGACGGTGCCGACCTCGCCGCCTGCGTCAACCGCCCCTGCATCCTGGCAGAAGACGAATGCTACAACTGCGAATGGTCCACCGAACTTACCGTTCCTCAGGCATTTGACGAATATGTCAAGGCTTGGTGCGCCTGCAAGGTCATCGCCAAGATCTACGGTATCGGCGATCCCGACGGTTTCGTTTTCAACATGTCTGTAGGTTATGACTTTGCAGGCATCAAGAGCGAAAAGATGGATAAGTACATCGAAGGCATGAAGGATGCCTCCAAGACTCCCATCTTCCAGTATTGCATCGAAGCTCTCAAGCAGATGTATCCCAAGGAAAGTGAATTCATCGATAACATCAGTCCCCGCATCTCCGGCAGCGTGACCCTTTCCACCCTGCACGGCTGTCCCCCCGATGAAATCGAACGCATCGCTTCCTACCTCATCGAAGAAAAGAAGGTACACACCTTCGTTAAGTGCAATCCCACCATCCTGGGCTATGAATCCGCCCGCTCCATTCTGGACGGCATGGGCTATGATTATATTGCCTTTGATGATCATCATTTCAAAGCAGACCTGCAGTATGAAGATGCGGTTCCCATGTTCCACCGCCTGAAGGCTCTTGCCGAAAAGAACGGTCTGGAATTCGGCCTCAAGCTCTCCAACACCTTCCCCGTAGAAGTGCGCAACGGTGAGCTGCCCAGCGACGAAATGTACATGGCAGGCAAGGCTCTCTTCCCCCTGACCATTGAAATGGCAAACCGCATCTCCCACGAGTTTGACGGCAAGCTGCGCCTGAGCTATTCCGGCGGTGCTGATGCTCTCAATATTGAAAAGCTCTTTGACTGCAACATCTGGCCCATCACCAAGTCGGAAGGCCAAGCGGTCTTAGGAAGACAAGACCTGATAACAACTCCTTGGCTCACAGAACGACATGGCTACGATCCGACTTCCACGAGTTTGACGGCAAGCTGCGCCTGAGCTATTCCGGCGGTGCTGATGCTCTCAATATTGAAAAGCTCTTTGACTGCAACATCTGGCCCATC
>JAZQUM010000132.1:0-2552 GCA_045631305.1 Oscillospiraceae bacterium
ATCAAGTTTCCGAAAATATCATTGCAGCCTGCGGCGGCGTGGGCAAGGTTAACATCGCCATGGCAGCGGAACTGCTCTGCTTCCACTTCAAAGTGGACCTTGTGATCAACGCAGGTCTTGCAGGCGGCTGCACAGATCTCCCCATCGGCACGCTGGTGCTGGGCAGCGACTGTGTGCAGCACGATATGGATACCAGCGCCATCGGTGATCCCGTGGGTCTTGTTTCCACCGTGGACCGCATCGAATTCCCCACCGCAGATCTGACCACCGCACAGAAGGTTCTTACCGAACTGGAGATTCCCTTCGTCACCGGCCGCATTGCCACCGGTGACTGGTTCGCCACCCGCAGTCCCCGCAGCGAAGAAATGGTTGCCCGCTTCGCTCCCACCGTGTGCGAAATGGAAGCCTGTGCTATTGCTCAGGTTTGCCTGCGCAACAATGTAAAATTTATGGCCATCAAGTCCGTATCTGACCGTCTCACCAGCGAAAAGCAGGCTGACGAATTCTTCGATTACGGCGAGGCCATCAAAAAGCTGGACGGCATCATGCTCCGCTTTACCGAAAAACTTATGGAGGTCATGGCATAATGGAACGCATTGCAAGTTTTACCGTAGATCACAACAAGCTCGTCCCCGGTCTTTACTATTCCCGCCGCGACGGAAGCGTTGTCACCTTCGACCTGCGCTTTAAAAAGCCCAACACCGGCGATCTGCTCTCCAACGCAGAAATGCACTCTGTAGAGCATCTTATCGCCACTCTCCTGCGCAATTCCGAAGCAAAGGATGCCGTGGTTTACTTTGGTCCCATGGGCTGCCAGACGGGTTTCTACTTCCTTTTTGACAGCGCCCTTCTCCCCGTTGCCGATGCCATCTCCCTTCTGCAGAAGGTCTTTTCCGCCGCTGCCAAGTTTGAAGGCGAAATGCCCGGCGCAAGCGCTGTTGAATGCGGCAACTTCGTAAATCTGGACGTGGAACTGGGCAAAGCCGCCTGCGGTTTTTATGCTGATCTCATCCGCGACTGGACGGAAGAAAAACTGGCTTATTAATTGCAGAAAAAAGCGAAAAATATACAAAAAACCTATTGACAAACCAAGCAGTTAAATATACAATGGGAAGGCCGCTTTGAATGGGTCACAAGTGTCAGGTCTCGATCTGACCTCCCCCGACAGCGAGTCCGTAATTAAGGAAAGGCAGGTGCAAAGAATAATGCAGGCTATTATCGCAACTGGTGGTAAGCAGTACAACGTTTCCGAAGGTGATGTTCTCTTCATCGAAAAGCTGAACGTTGAAGCTGGTGATGCAGTTACTTTTGACCAGGTTCTGGCAATCGTTGACGGCGAAAACACCAAGTTTGGTACTCCCGTAGTGGAGGGCGCAAAGGTAGAAGCTACCGTCGTTAAGAACGGTAAGGGCAAGAAGATCCGCATCTTCAAGTACACCCCCAAAAAGGGCTACCGTAAACGCCAGGGTCATCGTCAGCCCTACACCAAGGTTGAAATCGGCAAGATTTCTTTCTAATTTAGGCGTATGACCACAATTCATTTTCTGAGTGAAGGCGCACGGATCATTGGATTTGACGCCAAAGGCCACAGCGGTTACGCGGAAGAAGGCGAGGATATCGTCTGCGCCGCCATTACCAGCGCCATCCGTTTAACGGAATGCGCGGTAAACGATGTGTTGGGTCTTTGCGCATCCGTCAAAGTTTCGGACAAAACGGCGAATATTTCGTTCCGTCTGCCCGGTGGCTTGGCCCCCTCTGCGGAGGAAACCTGCCAGACTCTGCTGGCATCCCTGATGGTTTATTTTGCAGAACTTCACGACGAATACCCCAACTTTATCGAAGTAACGGAGGAAGGTTGATCCTCTCCCCCGCTTTCCGGTAATCATCTTACAGAAAGGATGGTACTCAATCAATGCTTAAGATTGGTCTTCAGTATTTTGCCCATAAAAAAGGTATGGGCTCCACCAAGAACGGCCGTGATTCCAAGTCCAAGCGTCTTGGCCCCAAGCGCGCTGATGGTCAGTACGTACTGGCAGGCAACATCCTCGTTCGCCAGCGTGGTACTCACATCCATCCCGGCGTAAATGTCGGCATCGGCAGCGACGATACCCTGTTCGCAAAGGTGAACGGTATCCTTCGTTTCGAACGCCTCGGCAAGGATCGCAAGCAGGCTTGCGTTTACGAAGCTGAATAATGCTTGAAAAATCCCGGTCTTTCATGATCGGGATTTTTTCTTGCTTCCATGCGCCTCACCCACAGCGCGCATGCTTTCTTCCTTGACGAGTTATCCTATTTTCGTTACAATAAAGAAAATGGTGTAAAATTTGTAAATTCTATATGCGGAGGTAATTCATGTCTGCATCTTTTATCGATAAAGCCCGCATCACCGTAAAAGCCGGTAAGGGCGGCAACGGCGCTGTTGCTTTTCACCGCGAAAAGTACGTAGCAGCCGGTGGTCCTGACGGTGGCGACGGCGGTAACGGCGGCAACATCATTCTTCAGGTTGATGATAATATGTCCACTTTGATGGACTTCCGTTATAAGCGCAAGTA
>JAZQUM010000133.1:0-18019 GCA_045631305.1 Oscillospiraceae bacterium
GGAGATTGCGATACCGTAGGTGCCGCAGATGTGGCCGGAGATGAACAGGCAGATACCGATGAGAACGATGGGAGCCAGAGCGGAACGAGAGCCGATAGCGTCGCCCTTGGTGATAACGAATGCTTCACCTTCGGGAGCCATTTCAGCCAGCTGCTGAGTGGGCTTGTAGTCGCCGGAAGTGTAATATTCGGTGATAGCGCCGATGGCTACGCCGCTGGCGATACCCAGAACGCTTGCGATCCAGGGGGAGATCCAGCCGAATGCGAATTCGCTGTGTTCAACGCTGCCGAAGAGGATGTAGCTTGCAGCCAGAGCGAATACCAGGGTCAGGCCTGCGGAGATGTAAGTAGCCAGGTTCAGTTCCTTGGAAGGATCGTCGCCCATCTTCTTAACAGCAGCGATCACCAGACCGATAACGCAGGAGAGGAGGCCAAGGCCTGCGATCATGATGGGGTAAACGATGGAAACGGAGAGAACGTCTTCAGCGATGGTACCCTTGTTGAAGAGGGTAACAGCGATCATGATGGAAGCGGAAACGGTAGCAACAAAGCTTTCCAGAAGGTCGGAGCAGTTGCCTGCGATGTCGTTAACGTTGTCGCCGATGAAGTCAGCTACTACGTTGGGAACGCGGCTGTCATCTTCGGGCAGGTCATGACGGATCTTGCCCAGGATGTCTGCAGAGATGTCAGCTGCCTTGGTGTAGTTACCGCCTGCAACACGGTTGAACATTGCAACGATGGAGCAGCCCAGAGAATAGGTGCTGATGCGCATGATGGAGGGGTTGCATTCCAGGTTAGCAACCAGACCGCTGCCGGTAGCGCCGGGTTCAACGCCCCATGCCAGAACGATGATCAGCAGGCCCAGCAGACCGAAGGACTGAACAGCAACGCCGGAAACGGAGCCGCCGCACAGAGCAACCTTAACGGTTTCGCCGATGGACATGGTTTCACGAGCGGTGTTGGAAGTGCGAACGTTTGCATAGGTGGCGCTCTTCATACCAAGAACGCAAACTGCAGTGGACATGCAGGCACCCATCAGGAAGGTGATGCCGGAAGTAGCTTCAATGAACAGGGAGAAAACCAGAGCGATAGCAGCTGCTACCACGGAGATGGTCTTGTACTCAGTGATCATGAAAGCGTTGGAGCCGGAACGGATGATGCCGGCCATTTCGATCATTTCGTCGGTGCCTTCCTTCATCTTCTTAATGCGCATGTAGTTGAATGCGACATAAGCAAGAGCCAGGGCGACAACGCAGAGAGCCAGAGAATAAACCAGAGAACTCATATGTTTTTACCTCTTTTTCTTTTTTTCTTTTTTTGTTTTTGCCTTCTATCATGGAAATGGGGGACGGGTGATGCTCACACAGTGTCCCGCCAGAGAAAAGGAAGTTAGAAAAAGCCCAAATTACGGATTGTAATTTGATTAACCATAGTATACAATAGGGGCAGATATAAGAAAAGATACGATTTCTAATGTATGATATGAGAAGTCTTCATATCAAATAGAGAGAAGCGGAGGCGTGTTTTTTGTATGGATATCAATAAGTACAAGGTGTTTCTGCAGGCAGTGGATGCAGGCAGTTTTTCCCGCGTGGCAGATGCACTGGGCTACACCCCCTCCGGCATCGTACACATGATGAATACACTGGAAAGTGAAATGGGATTTCCCCTTTTGATCCGCAGCCGCAAGGGCGTTCGCCCCACACCGGATGGGGAACGCATTGTGCCTGTGCTTCGTGAACTGGTGCGTTGGGAAGAGCAGCTTAATCAGGTAACTTCTGATATCTGCGGTATTGCTACCGGTACCATCCACATTGGCACTTATTACAGTATTGCTGTCAACTGGCTGCCGGAAGTTATTAAGGCATTTGAGCGGGACTTCCCCAATGTACATATTATGATTCTGGAAGGTGTGCATCAGCAGCTGGATGAGTGGCTGGATGAGCACCGCGTGGACTTCTGCCTCTATAGTCATCAGCCCGGCAGCTCCCATGAGTGGATCCCTCTGCGCCGTGACCGCATGGTGGCAGTATTGCCCAAGAACCATCCCCGGGCGGGAGACAGTGCTTTCCCCATTGATCTTTGCCGCAGTGAGCGCTTTATCATGCCTGCTGCAGGTTATGACTACGATATTATGCGTGTTATGGATAAGCATCAGATCACGCCCAATGTGCGCTATTCCACGGGCGAGGACAATGCTGCTATTTCCATGATCCAGAATGGCCTTGGCGTAGGTGTTCTCAATGAACTGACCACTGTGGGCCGCGAAAATGACGTGGTGCTTTTGCCGCTGGAACCCCATGAGGAGATCGAGCTTGGCATCGCGTTGCCTTCTCTCAAAAAAGCACCTCCCGCCGTGCAGCGTTTTGTTTCTTACCTGCGGGATTATCTGGCAGATCAGGGCGAGAAATAAGGAGGCTACACCATGCATGTTCCTACTTGTGAATCCTGCGAGGTGCAGATCCTTCGTTTTGATGAGGCGCTGAATCGCTCCCTTGCCCAAAGTGATGTGGGCTATGACACAGAGAAGTGGCTCTATGTGCCCAACTTCTATTCGGAGTACCGATATATTTTGGGCACTTACGGAAAAAATCCACTGATATGTATCGGTATCAATCCTTCTACCGCCGAGCCGGATAATCTGGATCCTACGCTGCAGTCTGTTTCCCGGATTGCGGCTGGCAACGGGTTTGACAGTTTTATTATGTTCAATGTCTATGCCCAGCGTGCTACCAGACCCGACGATATGGATAAGTCCTGGAATAAGGAACTGCATCGGGAAAATATGCTGGCCTTTGAGCATATTCTCAAAGGGGTGTTCCCCGATCATGTGCCTGCCGTATGGGCGGCTTGGGGCACCATCATTGAAAAGCGGGACTATCTTCCCCTTTGCGTAGAAGAGATGGTTTCCATCGGTAAAAAATACGGTGCAAGATGGCTCAGTGCAGGCAAGCGCTCCAAAGCGGGGCATCCTCACCATCCGCTGTATCTGAAAGCTACCTCTCCTGTAGAGGATTTTCCCATTGAAGAATATCTGGAAAGTATAAAAAAAGCAGATGCTTAAGCATCTGCTTTTTCTTTTGGTGTAATTTTCAGGAATGTCCGTTTCCGCATGATGAAATAGGCACCTATCTGTAAAACCGCGGAAAGAGCCCAGGAAACGGGATAGGAAAGATAGAGGGTTTCCGGCGTGTGGAAGTGGACAAATGCTGTGGAGATCCATACAAAGCGGAACACGCAGACACTCAGTAGGGAGAGCGCTGTGGGAAGAAGGGAATAGCCAAGCCCGCGCAGCGCGCCTGCCATAGTGTCCTGCACGCCGCAAAGAAAATAGAGATAACTGAAATAGGCCAGACGAATCATGGCAAGGGCGATAACTTCCGTTTCGCCGGGGGCATAAAGGCCCACCAAGGTTTCTCCGAAAATATAGGCAAGGTTGCCTGTGACAAGGCCTACTACTGTGGCATAGACCATGCACAAGAGCACGCAGCGCTCTGTGCGGCGGCGGTTGCCTGCGCCGTAATTCTGGCCCACGAAGGAAATGGCGGCCTGATGGAAAGCGTTGGTGCCCACAAACAAGAAGCCTTCGATACTGAGAGAAGCAGAGCAGGCAGCAAGCAGAGTGGAATCATCAAAAGAGTTGAGACCTGTCTGAATGGCTACGTTGGAAATAGAGAAAAGGGAGCCTTGAATGCCGGCGGGAAGGCCCACCTGCAAAATCTGCAGTACCATGGTCTTGTCGAAACGGAGTTTTTTCAGATCCAGATGTACGCAGCTTTGCTCTTTCATCAAACACTGCACCACAAGGCCTGCGGACATATACTGGGAAATGATGGTAGCGAGGGCTACGCCTGCTACGTCCATCTCAAAAACAATGACAAAAAGTAAATTCAAAGCCACATTGACAACACCGGAAGCTGTGAGATAGTACAGCGGGCGGCGGGTATCACCCCGGGCGCGAAGAATGGCGGCGCCGAAGTTATAGACCATGATGGCGGGAATGCCCAGGAAATAGATCCGCAGATACATGGTAGCAAGATCGATGACATCCCAGGGCGAGGAAGTCCAGGTCAGGATAGTGCGGGTGCCGACAGCACCGATAGCACCCATCACAATACCGCAGACGGCAGCAAGGGGGATGGCGGTATGCACGCAGCGGGAAACGCGCTGATCGTTTCCTGCGCCGATATCTCGGGCCACCAGTACATTGGCGCCTACGCTGAGTCCTGTGAAAAGGTTTACCACCAACTGAATCACGGGGGTGGTGGAGCCCACCGCAGCCAGCGATTCGTTACCTGCGTAGCGGCCAACTACCACAACGTCTGCGGCGTTAAAAAGAAGCTGCAGAATACTTGAGAGCATCAGCGGCAAGGCGAAAAGGAGGATTTTGTCCCAAAGGGAACCGGAACACATATCAATGCTGTTTTTTCCTTTGGACATACTTGGCCTCCTTTCTTTTCTTTCTTATCCTATTATAGTCCACAAAGAAAAAAAGAAAAGAGCGAATGCAGAAGCATTCGCTCTTTTTTGTGTGTTTTGTGTATCAACGGGTCAGGAAGAACATCAGGGTGAAGAGCAGGGTAATGACCCAGGTACCTGCGTTGACTTCCTTTGCCTTGCCGGTGAAGAGCTTTACAAAGACGAAAGCGATCAGACCGAAGGCGATACCATAGGAGATGTTGTAAGTCAGAGGCATGATGGCGAGGGTCATGAAGGCAGCAACGGCAGCGGAGGGATCGTCCCAGTCGATGTCCTTTACATTCTTCACCATGAGAACGCCCACATAGATAAGGGCGGCAGCAGTTGCATAGGTGGGGATCAGCTGAGCAACGGGAGCCAGGAACATGGAGATGAAGAAGAGAGCTGCGGTAACCATGGAGCTGAGACCGGTGCGGCCGCCTTCACCAACGCCTGCAGCGGATTCCACGAAGGTGGTAACGGTGGAAGTACCGCAGACGGAGCCTGCAGTGGTAGCAATAGCGTCAGCCAGCATAGCGCGGTCCATGTTGGGAATATCGCCGTTCTTATCCAGCATGTCACCGGCGGAGCAAGCGCCGTACAGCGTGCCCAGCGTGTCGAACATATCTACCATGCAGAAGGCCAGCATGGTGGTAAGGAAAGTAACTACAAAGTTGGCAGCGCCGTGAGCGGCAATGTAAGCGGAGAAATCAAAGCCTTCGGTAAAGACCTTGGCAAAGGCAAGGGTGCCAAAATCGCGGAAGGCTGCCATAAAGTCGCTGGTGAGATTGGGAGCCACAGAACTTTCATAGAAGCCGGGAACGGTGGCAAGACCTAGAACATAATAGGCAACAGCTGCGCCCAAAATGCCCCAAAGAACAGCGCCCTTGACCTGCTTTTTGGACATAGCGCCAATGGCAAAGACGGCGATAACGGTGATCAGAATGGGCATGATCTCGCCCCAGGTAACGGTGCCGCCGAAGAGGTTGAAGGAATGGAGGTTAACGAGAGTAGCACCGTCGTCCACCACAAGGCCTGCATTCTGCATGCCGATGAAGGCGATGAAGAGACCGATACCGGCGGAGATAGCAGTTTTTACTTCCTTGGGAATGGAGTTGAAGATGATCTTACGAAGACCGGTCACTGTCAGCAGAATGAAGACAAGACCGTCCACCAGAACGCAGACCAGAGCATTGGCGTAAGTAAAGCCAAAGCCAAGGCAAACGGTGTAAACAAAGAATGCGTTCAGACCCATACCGGGAGCCTGTGCCAGAGGCAGGTTTGCCAGAAGACCGATGGCCACCGTACCGATCACAGCGGAAATTGCGGTGGATACATAGATGGCACCGTAGGTCACCTGACCTTCCAGAGTGGCGAACATACCGGCGTTGACCATCAGGATGTAAGCCATGGCCATAAAGGTGGTGATACCGGCTACGACTTCGGTTCTCACGGTGGAACCGTGTTCTTTCACCTTAAAGAATTTTTCCATTTGTTTGTCTCTCCTTTCTTAAATACAGATGTGGGTGGGGGATTTCTTCCTAAGTAATATTATATATGCTCTTTTGCGCTGAAACAATGCGCGCAAATGTAGAAAAATGCAAAAATTTTTATGCAACCTGACAAAAAGTTAGGTCTGCAGAGGCGAAAAAGGCAGAGGGAGCAAATCACCTCTGCCTTTCAATAGGAGTGTTTTTAAACGGAAAAAAGTTTCGAATAGTTCACAAGGATTTTAGCCAACTGCGCGCGGCTGGCAGGATTTTTTGCCCCAAGTGTGGTAGTTGTGGTACCGTTGATCAGCTTATGAAAGACACCCCAGTACATGGGGGCTTTTGCCCAGGACGCAAGGGTGGAACTATCGGCAAACTGGGCATCGTAAGATTCGCTGAGAGAAAGCGCGCCATCGCTGCTGCTGCCGCTATAGAGGAAGAGGATCTTCATAGCTGCCTGACGGCTTAAGGAATCCGAAGGAGCAAAGGTGGTGGAGGTTCTGCCGCCAATATAGCCATTTTCATACGCCCAGGCGATGGCCGTTTTGAATTCTTCCCGCAGGGCGGAAATGTCAGTAAAGGGAGTGGTGCTATGGCATTCGGGTTTGCCTGCTAAACGCCAGAGCATAGTGACAAATTGGGCACGGGTCACATGATTGGAGGGACGGAAGGTGCCGTCATCATAGCCGGTAATAAGTCCCATTTCCGAAGCTTTTTCCACAAAGGATGAAGCCCAATGAGAAGAAGGAACGTCGCTGAAAGAAGGGGCAGTGGGAGTTTCTTCAGGAGCGGGCACTTCAGGAGCGGGCACTTCAGGAGCGGCAGGCGGACAGGAATAAGAAATCTCGGGACTGTAAGGAATGCTGCTGCCGTCGGTTGCATTCAGCACGGTGTTTTTCAAAGAAAATGCGGGATCGGCATTTTGCAGCATTTTAAAAGTACAGACCATCAGTGTGCCGTTTTTATCAATGGAGCGGGAGGAGGCAGCGCTGAAAATAGCGCCGTTTTTCCCTGCGGGATTTTCACTTACAATGGCATTGAGAAGAACGTCACCCTTGGTTATGGAGATGCATTCCACTGCGGTGCGGTCAAAAGAAAGGGTGAGCTGCAGCGCGGAAAACCCGGGGTTTCCGTCAATGGAAACGGTTACCTCAAACATTCCGCCAACGGCGGGCAATGTGTCATCGGCTGTTACCTGCAGCGTAGTGCTGTCAGCAAAAGCAGTGACAGAAAGAGAAAGCACGAGGCAAAATGCCATTACCAATGAAAGGAACTTTTTCTGCACGGCGATACCCTCCTTCAGGCAGAAGAAAACTGTTTTTGTAATCATAACACGGATATGCGGGCGATTACAACTCTGCTAGCTGTTGCAAAACAAAAAAGAAGAACAAAACTTTCGTTGTGTTCTTCTATGGCGGAGAGAAAGGGGTTCGAATTATTACCCTCAAAAATAACCGAGATAAACGGCGATAAAATTAGACCGACCAACCCATTGCAACTATGCTTTCTTTTCGTTCATCGCTTTTGCTTTGCTTTGGCTTCGGTAGTTAAAGGGGCTGATGCCGATGACGCGCTTAAAAACTTTGGTAAAATAACTGGGGTCTTCATATCCCACAGCAGCAGCAATGTCGATGATGCGGATATCACTGTGACGCAGCATGGCTTTCGCTTTGTTAATGCGTACGGTGTTGAGATATGCATTCAGTGTGGTTCCCATTTCTTCATGGAAGATGCGGCTGAGATAGTTGGGGGAGAGGTAGCAAATGCGGGAAAGCTGCTGGATGGTCAGTTTTTCACTGCAATGGGCCTCAATATACTGAATGCAGCGGTGGATGGCATTGCCGTGACGGAGATCATCATACTTAAAAATGCTGTCCATAAAGCGATTCAGTGTTTCGCTCAGCCACAGACAAACTTCCTCGATATTGAGGCAGCCTGCGATCTGCATGCGGTATTGATGCGAAAGGGACAAAATATTTTCCACATTGCCGCCTGCATCGATGGCGGCGCGGCCGATAAGCGCCAGAAGCTCTGCAATGCGGGATTTCACCAGCTCAAAATTTCTGCCGGTAGAGAAAAGGATATGCCCCATAAGCTCATTCAGCAGGCGATGGGCCTCTTCTTTATCGCAGTTAACAATGCTTTTGAGCAGGGCTTTTTCCTTATCGTAAGGATACATTTCCGGCTTAAGTTCATTTTTCAGCTGCATGATATAGGTGGTGATATTACCTTGCAGCGCATCGGAAACAAGGGCCTCGGAAAAGCGGCTTTGAGCGGCTTTATTCATGAACCCCACCGCCATAAAAAGCAGGGTGGAGAGCTGGTTGACGCGGGAGGGCGGGATCACGGGAACGGGCTCCAAAGCAGAGAGGATGATTTGCTGCTTGTCTTCGCTGAAAGAGGAAAGCTCGCAGTCCAGATAGTCCTGCTTATCCACCATGAGGAACGGCCCCGCCGTGATCATGGCAGAACTGCGGATCTCGCCGGAAATGGGGGAGATGAAGCAGGTGAGCCCCATAGGGCAGTAGAAAATATATTTGCCGCCGAAACGCTCGGCTTCGCTCAAAGCGAAATTTTGTGCCAGCATGCACTCGGCCCCGTCACGACCGGCTGCCTGACACACGCGGCAAACGCTGCAGTTGTGGCCAAAATGGGCATGAAGAGAGTTGTCGCTGCCGGAAATAAGGCAACCCAGTCCTGTGGCACCATGAAAGGCGGAGGCGCATTCTTTTGCCAGTTCTATATCAAAGGTTTCGGTTGCTAAATCAGCCATGCAATGCTCCATTTCTGAAACTTTTCAGCGGTTTTCTGTAATTTTTTGTATTTTTTAAATTACAATAGAATTTTACCAAAAATGAGTGATAAATACAAGCGCCAGTTCAAAGGTTATGGTAATATGATGTCACAACGCCGTGTGAGCAGCGGCGTAGCGAGAGAAAGGAAAACACATATGAGTATTCTGACTGAAATCGGCGAAAATCTGCAGAAGGGTAAAGCTAAAGTTGTTAAGGAACTGGTACAGAAGGCAATTGACGAAGGCGTTTCCGTAAAGGAAATTCTGGAAGATGGCCTGCTCTCCGGTATGAGTGTGATTGGTGAAAAGTTCAAGAACAACGAAGTATTTGTTCCTGAAGTGCTGATGGCAGCCCGCGCTATGAACATGGGCGCTGAATTGCTGAAGCCCCTGCTTACCGAAGCAGGCGTGGAAGTAACCGGCAAGGTTTGCATTGGTACCGTTAAGGGCGACCTTCACGATATCGGCAAGAATCTGGTAAAGATGATGATGGAAGGCAAGGGTCTGGAAGTTATCGACCTGGGCACCGACGTTGCACCCGAAACCTTCGTGGAAACCGCACGCAAGGAAGGCTGCAAGGTTATTTGCTGTTCCGCACTGCTGACCACCACCATGAACGTTATGGGCGACGTGGTCAAGGCTTTGGACGCAGCAGGTCTTCGCGATGAGATCAAGATCATGATCGGCGGCGCTCCTGTTACCGAAGCATTCTGCGGCCAGATCGGCGCAGACCTCTATACTGTTGATGCTGCAAGCGCAGCCAATGCTGCTGCAGAATTCTGCAAGAACGCAGGTTGATTTGAGGAAGAAGTAAAAAAGCACCGGATTTCCGGTGCTTTTTTATTTTGCTTAAAAACTCATGTACTCGATAAATGCATCCATGAAATAGGGATCAGTAGCAAGTTCCATAGTTTGCGCCATGCTGCTCAAGTGGATGCTTTCACTTTCTTTGGCAGCGGAGCAGAGAATCTGCGCAGCCCCGGTCAGCGCGGCGTTGCCCACAACGCTGCAGCAATGGATGAGTTTTTCGGGGAAGAGACCGATTTTAGCGGCGGAAGCAAGGTCAATATAGTTGCCGAAACCGCCGGCTACCACGAAAGAGTCGATCTCATCCATGGAGATGCCTGCCGTGTGAGTGATGCTTTCGATTCCTGCACGGATGGCGCTTTTTGCCAGCTGAATCTGACGCACATCTGCCTGGGTGAGATAAACATCGGCGGCAAGGTGCAGTTCATCGTCGTCAAGCTCAAGATAGCCGGTTTCGTCCAGAACACCGAGATCCATAAGGCAGGAGAGAAGATCGATGGCGCCGCTGCCGCAGATACCACAGGCGGATGCGCCGGGGATGGTATGGAGCATCAAAGAGCCGTCTTCTACCCAGGCATGGTCAATGGCGCCGGGGATGCCCTGCACACCGCAGGAAAGGCAGGCTCCTTCGAAGGCGGGCCCTGCAGCTGTGGAGCAGCAGATGAGTTTGTCGTTGTGCCAGAGTGCCATTTCACCATTGGTACCCACATCTACCAAAAGGGCGGTTTTATCCGGTTGGCAAATACCGGAAGAGAGGATGGCGGTGGTGATATCGCCGCCCACAAAAGCGGAAATACACCGCGTGAGGTAGACCTTGGCAGAGGGAACGGAGAAAAGTTCCAGTTGGCTTCCCTTAAGATAGTTGCCGAAATATTCGTTGATCACAAAGGGAGAGGCGCAAAGGGGAGAGACATCGGTTTCGGTGAGAAGCATCAGCATGGCTGTGTTGCCGGTGATGACCACGGAGTCAATATCCGTGTTTTTGCGCTGCGCCTGACGGCAGAGAGAATAAATGAGGTTGTCCAGTTCTTTGCGGATGCAGGCTGCGATTTCATCGCTTTTCCCCTCACGGGCAAGACCCAGACGGGAGATAACATCCGCGCCGTAAAGCCGCTGGGGATTGTTGGCGGATACTTTGGCAAGAAAACCCTCTTTTGCGTAAAGGCAGGCTTCCAGTGTGGTGGTGCCGATGTCAATAGCAACACCGAGACATGAGAAAAGAGCGTCGTCCGCAACGGAAACGGCGCCGGAGGAGGCCATTTGAGAAATATCCTGATTGTCCCGCAGGGCAACATAGCAATCACCCTTTATGCGGATGCGGCAGGCAGGATAATCTTTGGCAGTATCTTCGGTGATAAGGGTATCGTTCATAAAAAAAGAGCCGCGGAGAGAAACGGTGCATTTGCCGCATTTGCCGCTGCCGCCGCAAGGCATGCCCACAGAGCAGCCGTTGGCAGCGAGAACTTCGCTTAAAGCGGCTCCTTCGTTAGCCGCTGCAACGATTTCTTTTGTGCCCTTTTGAATGGTGATCTTCGGCATGGATATTACCTCCACAAAACGCCGCCGAAAAATGTTACGGTGTTTTTTCCGTTGTTATATTTCATGTTGGTTTGCTTGGCAAGGTCAGAAACATCAATGCCGTATGCTTCAAAGCCGGCCACTGCTTTTTCAGGGAAAGGGCAGGGAAGGTTATGGATCATAGCGCATTGCGGGCAGACACGGCAGCCGCCGGCACCCACAAAAAGGAATGCATGCTGCTCTGTGGGGAGGAGTTCTCCCCGCAGAGCAGCAATCAGGTCGTCCATTCTTTTTCCGCCGGCCATCATGCCTTCAAAATCAAATTCGTCTTCCAGCGCGTCAACTGTCTGGAAGAGAAGAAGATTTTCGTATCCTTTCGCTGCGGAGATCATTTCTTCAATAGATCCGATGGCGGGAGGACACATCCAGCATTTGCCGTACATACCGCAGGCATTACTGCGGCAGATGTCTCTGAACTGCGGGTCGAAGCGAATGATTTCCGTTTTGCAGACCGCGGCTTGATCTGCGCCCAGGGAAAGAACTTTCTTTCGGATAGATTCGCCATGGATCATGATTCGACCTCGCTTATTGATTTAGCGGTTGTAAAACTCTTCTACGGCGGCGAAGAAAGCATCGATATTTTCCCAGGGAGTTGCGGGAGGAATATCACAGCCGGAGGAGATGAGGAAGTTTTTATACTTGCAGCACTTTTCCATCAGTGCCAGGGTTTCTTCACGCACCTTTGCAGGGTCGCCGTGACGAAGAACGGATACGGGATCAATATTACCCATAGTCAGCACATCGGAAGGCATCTGCTGAAGCACATTTTCCATATCCATGGCATTGCCGAAATGATATGCGGCGCAGCCGGTTTCCAGAATTTCGGGGATCATGCGGCCTGCTGCGTCACCGCAGTTGTGATAGATCACGATGAAATTATCATCCTGCAGTGCATCCGTGATCTGACGAATGTACGGCGTGGAGAATTCGCCGCTGAGAGCAGGGCTCAAAAGACCTGCTGCAGGTTCGGCGATCACAACACCGTGGGTGCCGATATCTTTGTAGGCTTTGATGTACTGCAGCAGGAAATCGGTGGCCTTCTGCAGCACGGTGTGAACAGCTTCGGGTTCTTCATAGCAATAGATCATGATTTCCGTCATGTCCATAAGGCGGCCTGCCAGAGAGAAAGGACCGATAACGCCGGCAAAAATGGGGCGGTCGGTAATCTGTTCCAGAGCCTTAGAAATGGCATCAATGTAAATGCCGGTGCGGCCGCTGCCAACAGCGGGAACCTCCAGTTTTTCGGCATCTTCCGGATCTGTGATAACAGCGCCTACCACAGTGGGAACTTCGTCATCGGTGACACGGATGGTGGAGCCAAAACACTCGGCTTCTACGGAAAGGTCCATCATGGAAACGGAGGCTGCGGTGGGGCAACGCTGTGCAATGCGGGCCATACCGTCTGCCTGCACACTGCTTTCGGCGATGAGGTCGCGCACGGTGATACCGGTGAGCTGAATGGAGGGGAAGGAAAGAACGGGAAGGGCTTTGCGCTTTTCCTCGTTCATCTTTTCGTTAAGCCAATTGCGCATGTTCATAGTCATTTTCGTGAAGCACATAGGAAAAAGCTATGTTTTCACATCCTCCTAACTTTTCAAAATCTGATCACAGCTTGGGGAACCAGCCGTCTCTGTAAGCGCTGATGTATTCCATGGTGAATTCGTCGTTACCCAGAACGGCGTCGGCAGCCTTCAGGAATGCGCCCTTGGCAGCATCCAGCAGCAGGAATACGCAGTCCATACCGTGAGCCATGCACATCATCAGGAAGGAAATGGCGAGATAGTTTTCTTCGGGCAGACCGTAGCAAACATTGTCAAGACCGCAGGTGTGACGGTATTCGGGATACTTTTCGCGGATAGCCTTGATGCTATCCAGAACGACTTTGCCGTTCTGATCATCTACGGAGAGGGGGAAGATAAGGCTATCGAGGATCATGTCACTCTTCTTGACATTGTATTCCTTGGACATGCGTTCAACGGTATCCATAACGCGCAGACGGTCTTCCACAGTTTTGGGCATACCCTTTTCATCGTGCAGAAGAACGGTGATGAGGCTGTTGTTATCGGCAACGATGGGCATGATCTTGGAGAAGCTTTCTTCTTCGCAGGTGGTGGAGTCAATGAGAACACGGCCATGCTTATTGGCTTCCACAACGGCTTTGATGGCATCAACATTGGGAGAGTCGGGCATAACCAGAACTTCCATTTCATCCTGCAGGGTACGGGTGATCCAAAGCATATCGTCTACTTCGGAGGAAAGACGGGTAGCGCAGTTAAAGCCGATGCGGGTTGCGCCGAAATCCAGCTGCTGATTGCACATGCGGATGAGGGCCTTCTTATCACGGTTTGCTACCAGTTCATTAACTTCGGGGAAAGTGGTATTCAGGGAAGCAGATACGATTTCCATAGCCATAGTGAGATCTCCTTAAAAATAAATTAGTTATTTGAATTGGGATTCGAGGTAGATTTACGTTCCAGCATTTTCAGCGGGAGCACATAGTTCTTGATGGGATAGCGGGAATCGGTGATTTGCTTGATCAGCTGGCCGGTTGCAATGCGACCCATCTGACGGTAGGGGTATTCCAAAGTGGTAAGCGGCGGGGTGAAAAATTCGCTTAAGGGGAAATTATCGAACCCGGTGACGGAAATATCTTCCGGTACGCGGATGCCGTGTTGCTGGAGTGCCGAGATAGCACCGATGGCAAGAATGTCGCTGCCTGTCAGAAGGGCGGTGATATCTGCCTTTTGCGCGATGATCTGCTGGCAGGCATCATAGCCGCCGCGGGATGTCCAATCGCAGGAGATGATGTTTTCTTCGGAAAGTTCCAATCCGTGTTCTTCCATAACGGAAAGCAGTTTTTCCAAAAGTTTTTGTGCCGACATCCGGCTCAAGTCGCCTGCCAGATATCCAAAACGGCGGTGTCCGAGATTTTTCAGATGCTCTACGATAAGAGAAAATCCGCCTTGGTCGTCTACACTGACGGTGCTGAGCTGGGGATGGGCTTCAAATCGGTTAATGGTGACCACCGGGGTGGTGCGTAGCAGAGGGGTGAAGTCGGTTTGCAGGTCCGTGCTGGAAATGAAAATGGCGCCGCTGATGATTTTTTCCCGAAGGAAGGAATTTACCAGCTGTTCTTCTTTGGCGGCCGATTCACCGGAAGAAAACAGCAGGGTGGTGAAATTGTTCCTTTCAGCCTCGTTAATGATGCCGTCTACAATTTCGGCAATAATATCGCTGATAACACCGGGCACGATGACGGCAATGGTATCGGTATTTTTCCCGACCATTGCGCGAGCCGCAGGGTTAGGGGAATAGTTCAGCGTGCGGATAGCATTTTCCACGGCTTCCCGTTTATTTGCCGCAACGATTTCGGGGGAGTTCATTACTCTGGAAACGGTTGCAACAGAAACCCCGGCTAATTTCGCTACATCGCGAATGGTAATTTTGTCGCCCATAACACCCTCCTGAAACGAACGAAAACGTTTTCTGAAAACGTTTTCGAAAGCGAGTAAAAAAATATATGCTCTGCATCTGCTTAACAATTTTTTATTATAATACAATGTAGGGGCGAAACTGTCAATTCAAAATTGTGCAATTTTGTGCGGATGTGTGATAAAAGTTCATTAGGGTAGCAAAGAAAGCAGTTTTCTGACTGCCATAGAATAAGGAGGCATTGCGCTTTTTGAATAGTCACCAGATAAAAGTGCAGTAGCGGGGATAGGAGATCTGCTAACAATAAAGAAAGAGTGGGTGAAATGCCCACTCTTTTTCATGTAAAAATCGATCTTCAAACCTGTAAAGGGTAAACTAAAGGGTAAACCACGCAAAAAAGATAAAAGAAAAACCCTCAAAGCCTTGTGGCTCTAAGGGTTTCTTATGGCGGAGAGAAAGGGATTCGAACCCTTGAAAAAATTTCTATATCCTTTGCAGTTCAAGGGGTTGAGAAAGTCCGTTACACTTTTTATTACACTTTTAAGGCGAAAAAAAGGCGGTCAGCTTTTCAACTGACAGTTTTTTATCCGCTTGCGCAAGATGCGTGTATATCTTTCGCATGGTGGAAGAGTCTGACCAACCGCCCAACTCCATGGTCTGCATTTCCGATAACCCGAGGTGATAACACAAGGAGGCGAAACTGTGCCGCAGGCCGTGGAAGCCGACTTCGGGCAAATTGTTTTTGGCACAGGTTTTGTTTATGTGCTTTTGGATCGTCTGCGGACACATGGTTACTATTTGGCCGTCAACCCCTTCCAACAATTCAGCAAGCCGGGGAATGATGATAGGCACAGTACGCGCGGAAGATGCGTTCTTGTTGGTTTTCTTTGTCACCATGTTCCCGTTTTCATCCGGGACAACCGCGCCCTTTACGATAATGGTGCCGTTTACAATGCTATTCGATGTAAGGGCCAGCAGTTCGGAGCGGCGCAGGCCGTGAAGCGCGATCAAGGCGGCAACTTCAAAGTCCGCCCCTTCAATTAGGGCAACAAACTCTTTTATTTGTTCATAATCGAGGAACCGCTTGTCTTTTTGGACAATCTGCGGCAGGCGCACCCGTTCCACAATCAAATTGTTTTCCTTCAGCACAGATGCAAGGAACATCCAGGCATTACGCAGGGTTTTTGCGGAACACGCCTTTGCTTCCGTGTTTATGATGCGTTGCCAGTTCTTTATCTGCGCAATAGGGATGTTTTGAACCGATTGGAACCGGGTTCTTTGTATCGTCCTGTAACCCATAATGGTGGATGGTGACAGTACATTTTCCCTGTCCTCAATATATTTGTCAATGGCCTTTTTAAGCGTGATGGAGTTGGGGCATTGCTTTGCGCCTGCCTTAATTGCTATTGCTTCCGCAACAGCTTCCTTTTCCGTGGGGCGTGTAACGGAGTATTCTTTCCCGTCAACCTTTACACGCACGAACCACGAGCCGGACGGAAGTTTCCGCGCCGTCGGTATCTTCAAAACGGCACCTCCTTTCTGTGTTCACATATAAAGCACAACGCTCTGCGCCATTGCTCAACGCATGGTGCGGGGCGTTTATTCGTTTGTTGAACTTTTTTTGAAAGCTGGCAGAAGGTATTTTTCAATTTCTGTAAGTTCCTCGATGCGCTCTACAGCTTTTTCTTTCCCTACTGCATTCAGCTTATCAAGAGCGTTCAAAATCCGAACCTTGGGACGGTTTTGAACAGCAAACTCATCTCCGCCGATAAGGTTATCAAGAGTAACACCATACACATCCGCCATTCTACACATTACGCTCACCTGCGGAACTCTGTGATCACCTTCGTACAAGCGTAACGAATTCACGGCAATTCCTATTTGTTCAGCGGCTTCAATCTGTGTGAGCTTCGCTTTTTTTCTTGCATTTTTGAGATTTTCGCCGTAAAGAAAAACTGCTTCGCCGTCCAGAAGAACTGTTTTCATGAGTGCGCCCTCCCCTTTGTGGTTAACCTATGATAACACATAACCACAAAAGTGGCAACTTAATTTTGAAAATTTTTGCAAAAAAATGCCGAACTAGGTCTTGAAATAACTACTATAATGGGTATAATTATATATAGAGAACCATTATAGTGGGTAAACGAAAGGAGGAGAAAGATGCGTATTGATAGAGTTAAACTTGCTACTGCGATGGCCCGTGAGGATATTGGGGTTAATGCGCTTGCAGAAAAAACAGGTCTCTCCCGATATACCATTACCGCTGTAAAGAACGGAAAGAGTTGCAGTGAAAGAACTGCACAGAAAATTTCGGCGGTTTTGGGCAAGGGTATTCTGCCGAAGGAGGCCCGCTGATGTATACGCCATTTACCGAAGTAAAGGAGCGCGTTTCTGTGCAGGATGCGGCGCGGTTCTATGGTGCGACCATTAACGAGCGCGGTTGGGCACTTTGCCAATTCCACAACGATCACAGCGCGTCCATGTCTTTCAAAAACGGATGGTATCGTTGTTGGTCTTGCGGTGCGTCGGGTGATGTTATCGACTATGTAGGGCGGCTGTTTGACTTGGGGGCGAAAGATGCTGTTAAGAAGCTGAACGAGGATTTTTGCCTTGGGTTTGACTTTGGAACATGTACTCCGGAAATGAAAGAGGAAGCGGCACGCAGAAGAAGGGCCGCAGGCGAAAAGCGCAGATTTGAAGAATGGCGCGTTGCCTTTATTTCGAGGCTGTGCGCGGCGTCGAGAGCGGCGCATCTGCTACCTGATAACGAGGTGTTCACGGAGCGCGGTGCCTTGGCGTTGCGGATGCAGGCTACCTGCGATTATTTGGCGAATGCGCTGGAAAGCGGAAACGAAAAAGAAATCAAACAAATTTACAACGAAAGGGGAATGATTGCGGAGTGGTTGAATTTAATTCTTGCGAAGCAAAGTGCTTAATGCCGCCCGACTACTCTGATTCGGGTAATGCCGAAGTGTTTGTGGGCATGTATAAAGACGATATTGCATTCTCGGATGCGCTTGGCTGGTTTTACTGGAACGGGAAGTTTTGGGAAAGAGACGAGCAAAAGCCAATTGCTTTGGCCATGGAACTTGCCGCCAAAATGCTGAAGGATGCAAACGAACAACGCAAGGTTGCGATTATGTACGACGCGGAACTGAAACTGCGGCAGATCGAGGGCGTGGATGTGTCGGACACGGAAATCGAAAACGTAAAAAACGAGCTTAAAAACTCGAAGGAGTATGTGGCTCACGCAAAGAAAACGCGGGATGTGCGCAAAATCCGCGCGATGGTTGAACTTGCAAAGCCTGCGTTGTCTGTGCAGGCCGAAGCGTTCGATGCTAATCCGTCAATAATAAACACGCCCGCCGGCATTGTTGACCTTGTAAGTGGCGAGGTTCGGCCGCACGACAAAAAAGAGTATTGCACGAAAATGACTGCGACAGCCCTTGGTACAAAAGGGG
>JAZQUM010000134.1:0-5144 GCA_045631305.1 Oscillospiraceae bacterium
CACGGTCCTCAAAAATGTTGATATGCTGGTAGAGGACGACCACATCGCTGCCATTGGCAGCGATCTGGCCGTCCCCGCCGGTGCCAAAGTGGTAAGCGGTGCAGGTCAGGCAATTCTGCCCGGCTTTGTTAACGCTCATACTCACCTTTGGCAGATGACTATCAAGGGCCGCCGTGACGATCTGCCTCTAGCCACTTGGTGCGACGAGGTACTCACCCCCACTATCAACGCGCTTTATGCCACCGATAGTACCGAAGTAAAAGAACGCCGCAGTTATCTGTGGGCTGCTCTCGGTATCTGCGACATGCTCCACAGCGGTATCACCGCTTTCCTGGACATGGACCTGAACTACCGTCAGGACGGTATGATGAAGGCCGCAGAAGAAGCAGGCATCCGCGGCCATTACGGTATCGAAATGGCTGACTGGTTTATGGATGACGGTTCTGTCAACGCCGACGCTCCCGAAGTGACCCGTTTGATGGAAACTTATCCCGGCCGCTGTGTTCTCACTCCTTCCGAGCTGAACATCTGTTCCGATGCTACTTTGACCTTTGCCGCTGAAGCCGCCAAGAAATACGGCGCTCACATCCAGATCCATGTAGACGAATCCGCAGGCGAAGCGCAGCAGTCTATTGACCAGCGCGGCTGCACAGAACTTCTGCATCTGGATAAGCTGGGTCTGCTGGATGGCAGCTTCTCTGCTGTTCACGGCATCCACCTCTCCGACGAGGAGATCGAACTGGCTGCAAAGCGCGGTGTTACCGTAGTCTACAATCCCAAGAGCAACATGAAGCTGGGCAGCGGTGTTTGCCCCATCAGAAAGCTTTTGGACGCAGGTATCAACGTATCCATTGCAACGGACGGCCCTGCCTCCAATGACCTTTTGGATATGTTTGAAGAAATGCGCGCAGGCGTTATGCTGCAGAAGGTCTCCCACAAGGACGCTTCTCTGCTCCTTGCCAAGGATGTCTTTAAAATGGCCACTGCAGGCGGCGCCAGCATGCTGAATCTTAATGCAGGCAGCCTTGAAGCCGGCAAACTGGCTGACTTTATCGTAATCCCCATGAATAAGCCCAACCTTATCAGTGACGGCAGTGATGTAGTTAGTACCATCGTATACTGTGCTCAGTCCAAGAATGTAAAGGATGTTTACATTGGCGGCAAGCCCGTGGTTGAAGATTACCGCATCGTCGCCTTTGACGAGGACGCACTTACTGCTGAATTTATGGAACATCTCACTGCCCTTCAGGAGGTAAACTAAATGTATAGTCTTAGCAAGAAAACTGTAGAACTCATTGAAAATGAGATCATGCCCAATCTTTGGGAACTTAACTGCGAAGCCCACAAGCTGGAAAGCGGCGCTACCATCATTGACATGGGCGTTAACGCTCCCGGTAGCTGGGAAGCTGCTCGTCTCTTCACTCTGGTCACCCTCGGTGCACAGGGCATTGTAGACTTCGGCAACATGCAGGTTGGCGATCGCGAAATCCCCACTGTTAATGTATATCTGGCTCGCCCCCACGAAGCTGCTCTTTCCGCTCAGTTCTCTGCTTGGAAGGTAGCTCCCGCAGGCGAATATAACCTGCCCGGTTTCGCTTCCGGTCCCGCTCGTGCTATTTCCTATGACGATCCCATCGCTCAGATGTGGACCTATCAGGACAAGTACGAAAAGACCGCTCTGGCTGTTCAGACCGCTGAACTCCCCGGCGAAGAACTGGTAGCAGAAGTTTGCGCAAAGTGCAATGTAAAGCCCGAAGGCGTTTACATCCTTGCCGCAAAGACCGGCAGCCTGGTTGGCTGCGTTCAGGTTGCAGCCCGCAGCGCTGAAGTTTCCCTGTGGGGCCTCGGCTTCTTCGGCTTCCCCCTGGAAAAGGTTCGTTCCTTCAGCGGTTACGGTGCAATTCCTCCCGTAATCTCCGATGAACTCAAGGCTATGGACCGCGTTAACAGCTCCACCCTGTACGGCAGCGTAGCAAGATATGTTGTTGAATGCGACGACGCTGAAATCGAAGCTGTTATTCCCAAGCTGGCTTGCGCTAACACCAAGCATTACGGCAGAGCTTTCGCAGACATCTATGAAGAAGCTGAACGCGACATCTTCAAGATGGACCTGGATGTTCACAAGGTTTCCGTTATTGAAATCACCAATCTGCGCACCGGTAAGACCTACAAGCAGGGCAAGATCGGTACCGAGATGCTCCTCAAGAGCTTCTACGAAAACACTCTTTAAGGAGAGCACATTATGGCAGATATGAAATTTGACGTTGCTGTAGTAGGCGGCGGTGTTGTCGGCGCTGCAGCTGCATGGAAGCTCAGCAAGGCCGGTGCAAAGGTAGTTCTTCTGGAAAAGGACGATCTGTGCGCAGGTGCATCCTGCACCAACCCCGGCTTCTGCGTTCTCAGCTACAGAGAAAATCCCCTGGTAATGGATATGGCTCTTCGTCAGCAGCAGCAGTGGGATGCTCTGCAGGAAGAAATCGGCGATATCGAATACATCCCCTCCGGCGGTCTCATTCCCCTGACTGACGATGCTCAGGCAGGCGTTCTGGAAAACCTCTGCAAGGGTGTTGCTACCATGGGCCTCACCGATATCGAAATGATCTCCGCAGCCCGCGCTAAGGAGCTGGAACCCGAGATCAACGAAAAGATTCTGGTTGGCGCTTGCTGGTGCCCCGGCGAAGGCCGCCTGAATCCCTTCAAGCTGAACCACAACATGGCAGACCGCGCAGCTGCTCTGGGCGCTGTCATGATGCCTCACACTCCCGTTACCGGCTTCAAGATGGGTAACGGTGTGATCCAGGCTATCGAAACCCCCAAGGGTGACATCTATGCCGATCTGGTAGTTGTTGCTACCGGCGCATGGACCCGCGATGTAGCTAAGATGGCCGGTCAGGACCTGCCCATCGACTACGAACGCGGTGAAGCAATGGTCAGTATGGCCGTTCGCCCCACCATCAAGCGCATGATTACCGACGGTGCTCTCTTCAACCAGCCCATGACTCCCGACCACCCCATGGTAGTCGGCGCATGCCTGGGTCAGGCAGCACACGGCAACATCGTAATGGCTCAGGCTACTACCCGCCCCGGCAATTACGATAAGTCCAACACCCTGGCCGGTGCCAAGGGCGTTGCAAACCGCGTGATCCAGCTCTTCCCCGCCCTCAAGGATATCGAAATCATCCGCATGTGGGCAGGTCTGGTTTCTTTCGCAGCTGACCATGAGCCCGTATTCGGCGCTTATGAAAGCCCCAAGAACCTCTTCATCGCCAACTCCTTCCACAGTGCCATCGCTCTGTCCCCCTCCATCGGTGACATGATCGCTGACTACTGGAAGAACGGCACCATTCCCGAACTGGCTAAGGGTTACACCCCCATGCGTTTCGTGAAGTAATGGTCTTCCCTCTGCGGGCAGCTCTTTTAGGAGCTGCCCGCAGTTTTTTTGCTTTTACGCGTCTTGTTTATTGCATCCCGGTGTGATAAGATGGCAGTAATTAAACTGGTTAAAAGGCGGCTTTTTTCGCCTTCTCAACAGGAGGTCCTTTTCATGCGCATCGTTATTAAAATCGGCACTTCCACCCTGACCCATGCTACAGGTCGGCTGAATATCCGCCGCGTGGAACTGCTTTGCAAAACTGTGGCAGATCTGAAAAATGCAGGTCACGAGATCATTCTTGTTTCCTCCGGCGCTATCGGCATGGGTGTCGGCAAGCTGAATCTTGCCGGTCGTCCCGCTGATATGCCTACCAAGCAGGCTGCTGCCGCTGTGGGCCAGTGCGAACTGATGTACACTTACGATAAGCTTTTCTCCGAGTATCATCACACCGTGGCACAGATCCTTCTCAGTGCATCCGACGTGGATAACGAAGAGCGCCATGAAAACTTCCAGAATGCCATCAACCGCCTTCTGAAGTTGGGTGTCATTCCCATCGTCAACGAAAACGATACCGTCGCCACCGATGAAATTCGCGTGGGCGATAACGATACGCTGGGCGCCATTGTAGCCGTCAGCGTGAAGGCCGATCTGCTGATCCTCCTTTCCGATATCGACGGTCTTTATACCGCAGATCCCCACACTGATCCCAATGCCCGCCTCATTGACCGTGTAGATGCCATCACCCCCGCTATTGAAGCGCTGGCAGGCGGTAAGGGTAGCGAGCTGGCCACAGGTGGCATGAGCACCAAGCTGAACGCCGCAAAAATGGCTATGGCTGCAGGTACCGACATGATCATCACCAATGGTGACCGCCCCGAAGTCCTCTATGATATTGCAGAGGGCAAAAAGGTAGGCACGCTTTTTGCCGCAAGGAGGTAATCGCTATGACCACTATGGAACAGCTGAAGCTGGCTAAATCCTGCTGCGCAGAACTTGCCTGCGCATCTTCCGAAAAGAAAAATGTGGCCCTGCGTGCCATGGCAGCAGCGCTTCTGCGCCATGAAACTGAGATCCTTGCTGAAAACGAAAAGGATCTGCAGCGAGCAAAAGATAAAGTTTCTTCCGTGATGCTGGACCGTCTGGCTCTCAATCACGACCGCATTCAGGGCATGGCCGATGGCATTTTGCAGGTTGCTGCCCTCCCCGATCCCGTAGGCCGCGTGCTGAGCACTGTGGAGCGCCCCGGTGGCCTCACCATCCGCCGTGTTTCCGTTCCCATGGGCGTGATTGCCATCGTGTATGAAAGCCGCCCCAATGTCACCAGCGATGCTGCGGCTCTGGCCGTAAAAAGCGGCAGCGCCTGCGTGCTTCGCGGCGGGAGCGATGCTTTCGCCACTGCCAGTGCCATCACCCGCGCGCTGCAGGAAGGTCTTCGCGAAGTAGGTTTCAGTGAAAACTGCGTCTCCATGGTGCAGGATACCAGCCGCGAAAGCGTGAATGAACTGATGCGTGCCGTTGGTCTTGTAGATCTTCTCATCCCCCGCGGCGGTGCAGGTCTTATCAATAACTGCGTGCAGAATGCCTTGGTACCCTGCATTCAGACCGGTACAGGCATCTGCCATGTGTATGTAGACAAGGCCGCCAAGCTGGATATGGCCCTCTCCATCGTGGAAAATGCCAAGACCAGCCGTCCTTCCGTGTGCAACGCGGAGGAAGTGCTGTTGGTGCATAGCGCCGTGGCGGAAGAATTCCTGCCCAAACTGAAAAAAGT
>JAZQUM010000135.1:0-33284 GCA_045631305.1 Oscillospiraceae bacterium
ATCCCGAAGGTCAGAGTGAAGTGATGACCGTGGAAAATAACCCCACCAATCCCGAACAGGGTACCCACGAGATCACTTTCAGCCGCAACCTCTACATTGAAAGTGGTGACTTCCTGGAAGTTCCCATTCCCAAGTATAAGCGTATGTACCCCGGCAACGAAGTTCGCCTCAAGGGCGCTTACCTCGTCACCTGCACCGGCTGTGTGAAGGATGAAAACGGCAACGTGGTGGAAGTTCTCTGCGAATACGATCCTGAATCCCGCGGCGGCGACCCCGCTGACGGTCGCAAGGTAAAGGGCGCTACCATGCACTGGGTAGACGCTGCCACCGCTGTGGACGCTGAAGTCCGTCTTTATGACAATCTCTTCTCCGATGCCCAGCCCGATGCTGCCGACAAGGATTTCCTGGAATGCCTGAATCCTGAGTCTCTCACCGTGCTCACCGGCTGCAAGGTAGAAGCCAAGCTGGTGGAAGATGCCCGCGCTTTCGTAGCCAAGGGTGCTGAGCGCAAGAGCTTCAACGCGCCTTCCTATCAGTTTATGCGTGTGGGTTACTTCTGCATGGATAACAAGGACTGCTCCGCAGACCGCCTGGTATTCAACCGCAGCGTATCCCTGAAGGACAGCTTTAAAAAGTAATGATCGAAGAACCGCATTTGTTTTTACAAGTGCGGTTCTTTGTGTTATAATTTGATCACGATATTTTGAGGCAGGTGAACTGTATGAATGTTCAGGAAATTCTCTCTCGTTGTGACCACACGCTGCTTGCCACCACGGCTGTTTGGGATGAGATCTGCGCGGTGTGTGACGACGGTATGAAATATGGCTGCGCCAGCGTTTGCATCCCTGCAAGCTTTGTAAAGTGCGCTGCGGAATATGTGGCAGGGAAGCTTCCTATCTGCACTGTGATCGGCTTTCCCAATGGGTATGATACCACTGCTGCCAAGTGTTTTATGACTCAGGACGCGGTGAAAAACGGTGCAGAAGAGATCGATATGGTGGTGAACCTGGGCTGGGTGAAAGAGCAGCGCTGGGGTGAGCTTGAAGAAGAGATCCGCAAGGTGAAAGAAGCCTGCGGCGGCAAGCTTTTAAAAGTTATCATCGAGTGCTGCGCGCTGACGGAGGATGAGAAGATTAAGCTCTGCGAAGTGGTATCCAATAGCGGCGCGGATTATATCAAGACCTCCACCGGTTTTGGCGGCGGCGGAGCCACCCGCGAGGATGTGGCACTCTTTAAGAAATATGTAGCGCCTCATGTGAAGATCAAGGCTGCCGGTGGCATTGCTGATTTGAAGGACGCGGAAGATTTCATTGCTTTGGGTGCTGACAGACTTGGCACCAGCCGCGTGGTAAAGGCAGTTAAAGCGCTGGAGAAAGGGGAATAAACCATGGCAACACCTCATATTGGCGCGGAAAACGGCGCATTTGCAAAAACTGTTCTCATGCCCGGTGATCCTTTGCGGGCAAAATTCATCGCGGAAACCTTTTTGGAAAACGCGGAGCTGGTAAATAACGTCCGCGGTATCCACGGCTATACCGGTACTTACAAGGGCGTGCGTGTCAGCGTGATGGCCAGCGGCATGGGCCAGCCCTCCATGGGTATTTATTCCTATGAGCTGTATCATTTTTACGGCGTGGAAAATATCATCCGTATCGGTTCGGCAGGCGCTATCTCTCCCAAGCTGAAGCTGCGTGATGTGGTTTTCGCCCAGGGTGCCTGCACCGACGGCAATTTTGCGGGCCAGTATCAGCTGCCCGGTACTTTTGCACCCATTGCAGATTTCCATCTGCTGGAAACGGCAGTGGCAACTTCCCGCGAATTGGGTGTAGAACCCGTGGTGGGGAATCTCATTTCCTCGGATGTTTTTTATAATGCTGCAGGAAACACGCTGGATTGGGGCAAGATGGGCGTTCTCGCCGTGGAGATGGAAGCGGCCGCCCTTTACTGTAACGCCGCTGCGGCGGGAAAACGGGCTCTTGCCATCTGCACCATTTCCGACAGCATCGTGACGGGAGAGGCGCTGCCTGCCGAAGACCGTCAGAATACCTTTACCCAAATGATGGAGATCGCCCTGAACGTGGCGGTGGAAATGGATAAAGAATAACAAAAAGAGGAGTCGAGAGACTCCTCTTTTAAAAAACATGCTGCCATTCCGGTGTGTTATGGAACTTTTTGTAAAAATTTCCGTCTGTATAGATAAAGCGGCAGTGAAACAGCAAAAAGTGCAGGGAGGGTAACCATGATAGGGATTTTTGCGCTATTATTCATAGCAATGTTTTTGGTTGTTAGGTTTTGTAAGAAAGCCCTGAAAAGGATACTGGGCGCTATTATCGTATTGGCAGCCGTATACTGCGTTATGCTTTCCATTGATATCAACAGAGTGGAAAGCTTCAGAGAGCCGGCATTCAACATCGGTTGGTACGAGGAATCGGGGATGATCGAATACAAAGGCTTAGGGTACAGAACGGTTGTTAAATATGGCTATACTGCGGATAATGAGCAGAAAATCAACAGTATAGAAATGTATATGTTTGATAGATGCATTGCAGCCGCAATAGAATAAATTCAACTGGGTGTGTTAAAAGGAGCAAGGTGGTTTCACTTTGCTCCTTTTGTTTTCAATAGGCGTTTATGAAAAATGAGAAGAATGGCCGTTATATATGCCGGAGAATCGGGGGCGTTCTTACATGTTCTTCCGGATGGCGGAGAGGGCGTTTTTTTCAAGGCGGGAGACCTGCGCCTGGGAGATGCCGATTTCCCGGGAGACTTCCATCTGGGTCTTGCCGTCATAAAAACGAAGGGACAAAATCTCACGCTCCCGCTGACCCAGACGGGCCATGGAATCTTTCAGCGCCAGATGCTCTACCCAGCGTTCGTGGTCGGCGCCTTTATCGCTGAGGTGATCCATAACGCAGAGGTTATCGCCACTTTCGGAGTAAACGGGTTCATAGAGGGAAACGGGGTCTGCGATGGCATCCATGGCAAAGACCACTTCCTCCCGCGGGATGCCCAGCTCACGGGCGATCTGCTCCACGGTGGGTTCCCGCTCTCCCTTGGCTTGCAGGCTTTCTTTGGCCTGCAGAATGCGGTAGGCGGTGTCCCGGGTGCTGCGGCTGACGCGGATGGCGCTGTTATCCCGCAGATAGCGGCGGATCTCACCGATGATCATGGGCACACCGTAGGTGGAAAAGCGAACGTCCTGTGTGACATCAAAATTATCAATGGCTTTGATGAGGCCGATGCAGCCTACCTGAAAGAGATCGTCCACATTTTCGCCGCGGTTCAAAAACCGCTGGATCACAGAGAGAACCAGACGGAGATTTCCGTTGATGAGTTCTTCCCGGGCGGCCTTGTCACCGTCCTTTGCCCGCAGCAGCAGCGCGCGGGTCTCGTCATTTTTCAGAACCTTCAGCTTTGATGTGTTTACCCCGCAGATCTCCACTTTTCCCTGCATATGTTGTCCTCCCGTATTTGCGATGCTTTCAGTATCTCCACTGCGGCAGCGCGGTATACGGCAGCATTTGGTCGCATTGGGGGAACCTTTTTCTCTTTGTGACGAAAAAGTGATAAGACGAGGCGGCCAGGGAATAAGGAAAAGGGAGGTGGTGGATAATGGAATGCAGGATCCGTGAGATCAGAAACAAAGAAGTGGTGAATATCTGCGACGGGTGCAGGCTGGGGTTTGTGGGGGATCTGGAGATCCGCATGCCGGAAGGGACGGTGTGCGCATTGATCGTGCCGGGGCCATTTCGCTTTTTCGGCCTTTGGGGCAGGGGGGAAGACTACTACATTCCCTGGGATTGCATCCGCAAAATCGGCAGCGATATCATCCTCATTGAGAAGGAATTTCCCCATGCAGTGCCGCCCCGTGAGCGAAAACGGGGCAGAAGGTTTTGAAGCGGTGAAAAAAGTGCAAAAAATATGAAAAAAGTGAGGAATTTTTTGAAAAAATCCTTGCAATTCATATATGAGGTGTGGTATTATATTTCAGCATTCCGCACAGTTTTGGGACTTTCTGTCTGTGCCCCAATGGGTTGGCAGAGGGAATGAACAAGCTGGAGGCACAACTAAATTTTTAAGGAGAAACAAACAAAATGGCAAATCAGAACGTCGTATCCATGAAGGCCCTGCTGGAAGCAGGCGTACACTTCGGTCACCAGACCCGTCGCTGGAACCCCAAGATGGCTCCCTACATCTACACCGAACGCAACGGTATCTACATCGTTGACCTGCAGAAGACCGTTAAGAAGCTGGAAGAAGCTTACAACTTCGTTCGTGAACTGAGCGAAAACGGCCAGTCCCTGCTCTTCGTTGGTACCAAGAAGCAGGCTCAGGAAGCTATCAAGGAAGAAGCAGCTCGCTGCGGTCAGTACTATGTTAACGCTCGTTGGCTGGGCGGCATGATGACCAACTTCAAGACCATGCGCTCCCGCGTTGAACGCCTGAACCAGCTCAAGGCTATGCAGGCTGACGGCACCTTCGACATGCTTCCCAAGAAGGAAGTTATGAAGCACATGGGCGAAATCGAAAAGCTGGAAAAGTACCTGGGCGGCGTTACCGAAATGAAGAAGCTCCCCGGCGCTCTGTTCATCGTTGACACCCGCAAGGAACGCAACGCTATCGCTGAAGCTCACAAGCTGGGCATCCCCGTAGTTGCTATCGCTGACACCAACTGCGATCCCGACGAAATCGACTATGTAATCCCCGGCAACGACGACGCTATCCGCGCTATCAAGCTCATCGCTTCCGTTATGGCTAACGCTATGATCGAAGGCAAGCAGGGCGAACAGATGGAAGCTGCTGAAGAAGCTGCTGAATAATTTGTTTTTTAGTGGGGCGGGGCAGAGCCTCGCCCCATTTCCCAATTTACTTCACACTTGATATTAAATCTATTTTGGAGGATATTATTATGGCATTCACTGCTGCTGATGTTAAGACCCTGCGCGAAATGACCGGCGTTGGTATGATGGACTGCAAGAAGGCCCTGACCGCATCCGATGGCGATATGGACAAGGCTGTTGAATTCCTGCGTGAAAAGGGCCTGGCTGCCGCTGCTAAGAAGGCTGGCCGCATTGCCGCTGAAGGTATGGCTTTCGCTGGCGTTGTTGACGGCGTAGGCGTTGTTGTTGAAGTTAATGCTGAATCCGACTTCGTTGCTAAGAACGAAAAGTTCGTTGAATTCGTTAACGGCGTAGCCGCTGTTGTTGCTAAGGAACAGCCCGCTGATCTGGACGCTCTGATGGCAGCTTCCTTCGGCAATGGCCGCACCGTTCTGGAAGAACAGAACGACATGGTTCTGGTTATCGGCGAAAACATCAAGGTTCGTCGTTTCGCTTTCTTCACCGAAGGCACTTCCGTTGCTTACATCCACGCTGGCGGCAAGATCGGCGTTCTGGTTAACCTGGCTGTTGAAGGCGGCATCGACGCTACCGAAGCTGGTAAGGACGTTGCAATGCAGATCGCTGCTCTGAATCCCCGTTTCTGGGACAAGTCCATGGTTACTGAAGAAACCCTGGCTGAAGAAAAGAAGATCATGCTGGCTCAGATGGACAACGATCCTAAGATGGCTTCCAAGCCCGCTGCTGTTAAGGAAAAGATCGTTGAAGGCAAGATGAACAAGTTCTATTCCGAAAACTGCCTGCTGCAGCAGGACTTCGTTAAGGATGGCGAAGTTACCGTTGAAAAGTACCTGGCTAACGCTGGTAAGGCTCTGGGCGGCTCCATCTCCTTCCTGAACGCTGTTCGTTTCGAAAAGGGCGAAGGCATCGAAAAGAAGCAGGAAGACTTCGCTGCTGAAATCGCTAAGATGGTTGAAAGCAAGTAATCTTTGCTGAAATGCTTTTAAGAAGAGAGGATACTTCGGTATCCTCTCTTTTTTTGCACGTTGAGAAACTTGCAGGGATTCTTGCAAATATTTCTTGTGCGGAAAGGGAAAAACTGATATAATAAACTGATACTTAATTTGGGTTTTTCTGCGCATACGGAGGTTTATCTTGGGATATCTGCAAAATCTTTGGAATGCTTTGGATCTTTCGCTTCTGGGCGATCTTTTGATGCGGGTTGCGGCGGTTCTTCTGTGCCTTGTGGTGCATGAAACCAGCCATGGACTTGCGGCTTATGCCTTGGGCGACCCCACGGCAAAGAGGATGCATCGCTTGTCTTTGAATCCCTTGCACCATATTGACTGGTTTGGTCTTGCTGCTATGCTGGTGGCGGGATTTGGCTGGGCGAAGCCTGTGCCTGTGGATATGCGCTATTTTAAAAACCCCAAAAGAGGCATGGCCCTGTCAGCTCTGGCAGGTCCCGTTTCCAATTTTATCCTTGCAGTAGTGTTGCTTTTTGCCATGCGGCTTTTTGAGGTGCTGGTGCCCGCAACGGCGGTGACGCTTTGGCTTTATGAGTTCTTTTTGACTGCGGCGCTTTTAAGTGTGGGTCTTGGACTTTTTAATCTCCTGCCCATTCCGCCGCTGGATGGCTCCAAAGTGCTTTTCGCCCTGCTTCCTGACAGCGCCTACATGAAGCTCATGCGCTATGAACGCTACGGCATGATCCTTCTGATGCTGCTGGTTTTCACAGGCGTGGGAGGGGACGGCTTGAGCCGTGTGATCGAAACGGTATTTCTTTTCTTATATCAACTCATTGTTATTTGAGGTGAACTGTGGACAATCCGATTTATAAGCTGGAAAAGGTGGTTCGCGCCAAGAGCGAAGAAACCATGGCGGACTTTGAAGGCCCGCTGGACCTGATCCTTTTCCTCTTGGGAAAAAACAAAATAGAGATTCAGGATATTCCCATTTCCCTGATCCTTGATCAGTATCTGGAATATCTGGAAAACCGACAGAAGATGGACCTTGAGGTTGCCAGCGAGTTTATCACCATGGCATCCCACCTGATGTACATCAAGACGCGCATGCTGCTCTCCATCGAGGATGAAGAAGCACAGAGTGAAATGGATGCGCTGATCAAATCTTTGGAAGAACGCCAGCGCAACGAAAGTTATATCAAGATCAAGAAGCTGGCTGAGAAGCTGGCTCCCATGGGTGAATTCGGCCGCAATATTCTGACCAAGAACCCTGAACCCATGGAGCGGGGCAAGATCTTTGAGTACGATCAGGAAAAGGCAGATCTGCTCATCGCCATGCAGATGGTGCTGGACCGCAGTGAGCAGCACTTGCCGCCGCCTGTGCAGTCTTTCGGTGAGATCGTGCGCCGTGAGCCTTATCCTGTAGAAAACAAGGCCAAGGAGATCATCTCCCGCATCAAGAATTTCGGCATTACCCGCTTTTTGCTGCTTTTCAAGGGCAGCCGCTCCCGCAGTGAACTGGTGGCTACCTTCCTTGCGGTGCTGGAGCTTTGCCGCTCCCGTGTGATTCATCTTGCCGGGTCGGAAACGGACTGCACCGTTTCTGAGGGCGAAGGTGACAGCGAAAACTTTATGTAACGAGGTATTTTCCATGGAATCGATGGAATTGAGAGAAATTGAGGCAATGATCGAGGGTATTCTCTTTGCCAGCGGCGAACCTATCCATGTGGACCGCATCGCCGTGGCGCTGGAGATGGACCGCCAGACGGTGGAACAGGTGCTGCAGAGGCTTGCCGACTACTATGCTTATGAGCGCCGCGGTATGCGCCTTATCAAAATGGAGGACACCTATCAGCTTTGCTCCGCACCGGAATATGCTGATGTGATCCGTAAGGCTTTCGAGATCCGCAAGCCTGCCAAGCTTTCCCAGCCTGCGCTGGAAGTGCTGAGTATTATCGCTTACTATCAGCCTACCACCCGCGCCTATGTGGATCAGATCCGCGGTGTGGACAGCGCTTACACCGTAAGTTTGCTGCTGGAGCGCAAGCTTATTGAAGAGTGCGGCAGACTTCAGGTACCCGGCAGACCCCATCTTTACCGCACCACCAAGAATTTCCTGCGCGCGTTCCATCTCTCCTCGCTGGAAGATCTGCCTGAGATCCCCGGCATGGAGACCGACGGACAGATGCGGCTGAGTGAAGACGGCGCGGTGGTGGATGCCCTGAGTGAATATCAGAACGACGAAGGGGAAGAACAGGCCCTTTTTGAGGAATAATACGGTTAAACTTTCGGGAGGTGGCGCATGCTTGCCCTGAAGATCATCGGCATCATCGTGCTGATCTTTCTTCTCATCTCGCTCATTCGTGTGGGCGCGGTTGCGCAGTGGGGAGAGGAAACAAAGATTTCTCTTGCCATAGGGCCGCTGCGGGTGAAGATCTTGCCTGCAAAAGAGAAAAAAGAGAAGGAAAAGAAAGTCGAGAAAAAAGAACCAACAGCGGAGAAAACTGCGGAAGAAGCGCCGAAAAAGAAGAAAAAGATCACTTTTTCACAAGTAAGAGAACTTTGGCGCATCGGCTGGCCGGCTTTGAAAAAGACGCTGCGGCGCATTGGCCGCGGCATCCGCATTGCTCCTATGGAGATTTCTCTCACCGTGGGCGGGGAGGATCCCGCCAAGGTTGCGCAGACCTACGGGTGGATAAGCCAGGCGGTGTGGAGTGTGATGCCCCAGCTAGAAGAATTTATGGATATCCGCAAACCCCATGTGCATGTGGGCTTTGATTTTGCAGCACCCAAGACGACCCACAGCGGTAAGGTGGGCATCACCTTGCGCATCGGCACGCTGATGGCTTTGGCGCTGGGCCTTGTAGGCCCCGGTCTGCGGGCTTTGAAGGTGCTAACGAAGAAAGAAGTTAATGAAACGGTAAATACAAGCGTGAGAAAGGAAGCTAACTATGAACAAGCTGAGTGAAGTCATGAGCGAAAGCATGGCAAAGATCCGCGAAATGGTGGACGCAAACACCATCGTGGGCCAGCCCATCACTACCCCTGACGGCGTGACGCTGATCCCCATCTCCAAGGTGAGCTTCGGCTTTGGCAGCGGCGGCGGTGACTACGGTGCAAAGCCTGCCGATAAGTTTGGCGGCGCAGGCGCAGCCGGTGTGAAGATCGACCCCGTCAGCTTCCTTGTGATCAAGGACGGCACGGTGCGTGTTCTGCCTGTGGCAGTTCCTCCTGCAAGTCCTGTGGACCGCATCGTGGACATGATGCCCGATGTCATCGACAAGGTGGAAAATTTTATCAGCCAGAAAAAGGCTGCTAAAGAAGAAGTCTGATTGGATATACTAGAACCATCAAAATAACGGGTGGTTCTCTGTATGCAGGCTTTAAAAAGAGTGTTTTTCGGTTTGATATGTGCTGTTTTGCTGACAAGTGGTTTACCTTGCCATGCTTTGGCGGTAAGTACGTCTGCAACATCTGCTATCCTGATAGACGCAGAGAGTGGGCGAGTGCTTTACGAGAGCAACGCCGAGCGTGAAATGCTCATTGCCAGCACCACAAAGATCATGACCTGTCTTGTGGCGCTGGAGGATCATGCCCTTTCGGAAAGGGTGAAGATCAAACGGGAATACACTTTGGCGGAAGGCTCTTCCATGTATCTCAAAGAGGGGGAGGAGTTGACGCTGGAGACCCTTCTTTACGGATTGATGCTTGCATCCGGCAACGATGCGGCTTTGGCTGTTGCAGGGCATTGCAGCGGCAGCACGGAAAAATTCGTGGAGAAAATGAATGAAAAGGCGGCGGAACTGGGCATGACCCACACCTCTTTTGCCAACCCCAACGGGCTGGACGCGGAGGACCATTATTCCACCGCCCGTGATATGGCGCGCCTTGCGGCCTGCGCCATGGAAAATGAAACGTTCCGCCGTCTGGTTTCCACTGTTTCTGTGACCATTGGTGGCCGGACCTTTACCAACCACAATAAGCTGCTCTCCCGCATTGAAGGCTGCGTGGGGCTGAAGACAGGCTACACCCGCGCGGCAGGCAGAACTCTTGTCAGCTGTGTGGAAAGAGACGGGCGGCGGCTTATTGCCGTGACGCTGCAGGACGGCAACGACTGGTTGGATCACGAGGCGCTTTATGACTTCGGTTTTGCGGCATTTAGCCCTTTTGCTGCAGTGGTGAAAGATGAAGAGGCGATAGTTATCAGCCTTACAGGCGGCGAAAAAACCACGCTCTCTGCCCTTTATGGCGAGGGGTTTACTTATCCTTTGTCGGAAGGGGAAAGGCTGCAGCGAAAGCTGGAGCTTTCTTCGGAAATTTCTGCGCCCGTAGCGGCAGGGGAAAAGCTGGGGGAAGTGGTTTTTTATCTTGGCGGCGCGGAGATCGCCCGCGTGAGCCTTGTTGCCGGCGAAAGTGTGGAAAAGGAAAAACCTATTCCCTTGGTGCGGCGTTTTTTTGTCGCGGCACAGTCTTAATTTGAAACATTTCAGGAGGCTCTATGGAAGAGCGACTGCAAAAAATCATATCTGCGGCAGGGATCTGTTCCCGCCGTGCAGCGGAAGAACTGATCACAGCGGGGAAGGTGACCGTAAACGGCATTCCTGCCCAGATGGGACAGCGGGCCGACAGCGAACGCGATGATATCCGCGTGGAAGGAAAGCGCGTTGGCGGGGCAAAAAAGCATGTGTACCTGCTGCTGAATAAGCCCCGCGGCTATGTTACTACCCTCAGCGATGAGATGGGCCGCAAAACGGTGGCTGAGCTTGTAAAAGGCTGCCGTGAAAGAGTTTATCCCGTGGGGAGACTGGACATGTATTCCGAGGGTCTGCTCCTGATGACCAATGACGGAGAACTGATGCAGCGGCTGATCCACCCCAGTTTTGAGGTGAACAAGACCTACCTTGTCACCGTGGCAGGGGAGACGGAAGGTGCGGAAAACCGCCTTGGGGCGCTGCGTGAGATCGACGGGGAAAAGATCAGCCCCGCGCAGGTCAGCGTGGAAGAGAAGAGCAAGGACGGCCTTGTGCTGCGGATGGTGATCCACGAAGGAAAGAACCGACAGATCCGCCGTATGTGCGCCTGTGTTGGCTTGAAGGTGCGGCGCTTGCAGCGCATCGCTGAACATGACCTTACACTGGATGGCATCCCTCTTGGCAAATGGAGATATCTCACACCTCAGGAAACGGCAGGCCTTCGCGCACTTTGCGAGGCAGGGCAGGAGAGTGAATAAGTATGGCAAGAAACGTATTACATACCATCGAAGACAATATGCATGGCTTCTCCAAGGGGCAGAAGCTCATTGCGCGATATATTCTGGATAATTACGATACCGCAGCATTCATGACCGCCAGCAAGCTGGGCAAGACCGTGAAGGTCAGCGAATCCACGGTGGTTCGCTTTGCCAGTGAACTGGGTTATGACGGCTATCCCGGCATGCAGAAGGCGCTGCAGGAACTGGTGCGCAGCAAGCTTACCAGTATCCAGCGCATCAAGGTATCCAACGAGAAGTTTGACGGGCAGGATATCGTCACCAAGGTACTGCAGGCTGATGTGGACAAGATCCAGCAGGCTATGGAAAATATGGACCACGGCGAATTTGACCTGGCGGTGGAAAAGATCATGTCCGCCCGCCATGTTTACATTCTCGGCGTGCGTTCTTCTTCCTACATTGCAGGCTATCTTAATTTCTACCTGCATCTTCTGTGCGAAAATGTGACGTTGGTGCAGTGCAACTCCGCAGGTGAAATTTTTGAGCAGCTTTTCCGCATTGGTCCCGGGGATGTGCTCATCGGCATCAGCTTCCCCCGCTATTCCACGGTGGCACTGAATACCATCCGTTTTGCCTATGACCGCGGCGCGGATGTGATCGGCATTACCGACAGTAAGAATTCCCCTGTGTATCAGATGGCGACCGCTTCCGTGCTGGCACAGAGCGAGATGATCTCCTTCGTGGACTCCATGGTGGCGCCTCTCAGCGTGATCAACGCGCTAATCCTTGCCATCGGCAACAGAATGGAAAAAGACGTGTCCCACACCTTCGAGGAACTGGAAGGTATCTGGAACCGTTACGGTGTTTTCGGTAAGACGGATGATGAATAAAGTGATCGTAATCGGCGGCGGCGCTGCCGGCATGATGGCGGCTATCACGGCTGCCGAACAGGGCGCAGCTGTGACGCTGCTGGAGCCCAACGAACGCCTTGGCAAAAAACTCAATATCACAGGTAAGGGCCGCTGCAATGTGACCAATGACTGCTCTGTGGAAGATCTGCTCTCCGCCATCCCTCAGAATGGGAAATTCCTCTACAGCGCCTTTTCCCGCTTCAATTCGCAGGACACCATGACCTTTTTTGAAAACCTGAAGGTGCCGCTGAAAACCGAGCGCGGAAATCGCGTTTTCCCTGTGTCTGACCGCTCTTTTGATATCAGCGGCGCGCTGGAAAAGCGGCTGCGGCAGCTGAAGGTGGAGATCCTCCGCAAGGCGGCAAAGGAAGTGGTGGCAGAAGAGGAGAAGGTCAGCGCTGTTGTCTGCACGGACGGGACCCGTCTTGAAGCGGATGCCTGTATCATTGCAACGGGCGGTCTGTCCTATCCCGCAACCGGCTCTACGGGGGACGGTTACCGCATGGCGCAGGAACATGGCCACACCTTGGCAGAACCCAGAGGCTCTCTTGTGCCGCTGGTGGAAAAGGGCACCTGGTGCCGCAAAATGCAGGGACTGAGCCTTCGCAACGTGAATCTCACGGTGTTTGAAAACGGCAAGAAGAAGTTCTCCGAATTTGGCGAAATGCTCTTTACCCACTTTGGCGTGACGGGCCCGCTGGTGCTTTCCGCATCTTCCCACATGCGCTATTTCGGCAAGAAAGAGTATCGGCTGGAGATCGATCTCAAGCCCGCGCTGGATGAAGGACAGTTGGATAAGCGCCTTCTGGCAGACTTTGAAAAATACACCAACAGCGATTTTTGCAACGCTCTGGGCGATTTGCTGCCCCAGAAGATGATCTCCGTCATCGTGGAGCGCAGCGGCATCGATGCCCACGTAAAGGTACACGAGATTACCCGCGAGCAGCGCCGTGAGCTTTTGCAGCTTTTGAAGCATTTCTCCATTGATATTTTCTGCGCCCGCCCTGTGGACGAGGCCATCATCACCTCCGGCGGCATCAAGGTTGGGGAGATCCAGCCTGCCACCATGATGAGCAAGAAGCTTTTCGGCCTGTATTTTGCAGGCGAAGTTATCGATGTAGACGCATATACCGGCGGATTCAACCTGCAGATCGCCTGGGCAACAGGCCGCGTGGCAGGTGAGGCTGCCGCACATCAGCAATCAGAAGAGGTTTATTATGGATAAGAAAATTTTTGCCGTGGCTGTGGACGGCCCCAGCGGTGCAGGTAAGAGCACTATTGCAAAGCGTATCGCTGCAGAACTTGGCATTGTTTATGTAGATACCGGGGCTATGTATCGCTCCGTAGGTCTTTATACCTTCCGCAAGGGCGTAGATCCCAAGGATGCGGAAGCTGTAACGGCTCTGCTGCCTGAGATCACCGTTGACATGCGTTACGGCGATGACGGACTTCAGCGCATGTTCCTCAACGGCGAGGATGTGACAACGGACATCCGTCTGCCTCAGATCTCTATGTACGCTTCTGCTGTGTCCGCTATTCCTGCGGTGCGCGCGTTCCTGCTGGATATGCAGCGCGATCTTGCCCGCAGAAATTCTGTGATCATGGACGGCCGCGATATTTCCACCGTGGTGCTACCCAATGCGGAAGTGAAGATCTTCCTTACGGCTGAAGCTGAGACCCGCGCAAAGCGCCGTGAACTGGAGCTTCAGGAGCGTGGCACGCCCGAACCCTTTGAGAAGATCCTCAAGGAGCTGCTGGAGCGTGACTATAACGATTCTCACCGCGCTGAAGCGCCTTTGCGTCAGGCAGAGGATGCCGTGCTTATCGATACCACCAATCTGAACTTTGAAGAGAGCAAGGATGCTCTGCTCAAGGTGATCCGCGAAAAGACGGGCGCGTAAGAGGGAAGAAGCATGGAAGTGATTTTGGCCCAGAGCGCAGGCTTTTGCTACGGTGTTAAGCGGGCGGTGGAGCTGGCGCAGGAAACTGCAGAAAACAACGACCGCGTTTTCATGCTGGGCAGCATCATCCACAACAAAAACGTGGTGGAGGATCTGCGAAGCAAGGGCGCGGTGGAAGTGAGCGATATTTCTTCTCTTCAGGCGGGGGACACGGTGATTATCCGTTCCCACGGGGAGAAAAGGGAAGTGCTCCAGGCGCTCCAAGCCAAGGGCGTTCGCTGCGTGAATGCCACCTGTCCCAATGTGGTGCGCATCCAGAATCTGGTGGCGCAGGCGCAGGAGGAAGGCCGACGCGCGGTGATCATCGGGGAAGCGCATCATCCTGAGGTGATGGGTATTGCCAGCTGGGGAGAGGATGTTCTGATTTTCGGCGGGGCAGAGGAACTGGCGGTATGGCTGGATGAAGATGCGGCGCGGAAAGACCTGCCGCTCACTTTTGTCTGCCAGACCACCTGCATTCGTGAGCTTTGGGAAAATTCTTTAAAAATTATAAAAAAAGAGTGTACAAACGCGAAAATCTTTGATACAATATGTAGTGCCACGCATAGGCGGCAGTCCGAAGCGGCTGATATTGCTGCAAGGGTTGACGCTATGGTCGTGGTCGGCGATCGTAAAAGCGCTAACACCAAACATTTGACGGAAATTTGTGGGAATAGTTGCCGTCGCGTCTTTCAGATCGAAAGCGCAGACGAGGTTACACAAGATTTTTTCATTGGTTGCTCTGTAGCGGGTCTTACGGCCGGCGCGTCCACGCCTGCGGGCATCATTAAGGAGGTATATGCAACCATGACTGAAGAAATCAAGACCCAGGAATTTTGCGAAGAAAGCTTCGCCGAAATGCTCGAAAAATCTTTTAAGACTTTAAATACAGGCGAAAAGGTTACCGGTATCGTCACCGCCATCAACGGCTCTGAAGTACTGGTAGATGTTGGCGCTAAGCAGGCAGCTTACATCAAGCTCAGCGAACTGAGCGATGACCCCAACGCTAAGCCCGAAGATATCGTCAAGGTTGGCGATGAAATCGAAACCTACATCGTTCGCGTTAACGACGTTGAAGGTTATGCTGAACTGTCCAAGAAGCGTCTCGATGCCGTTAAGGTTTGGGAAAACATCGAAACCGCTAAGGAAGAAAAGACCATCCTGGAAGGCGTTGTCACCGAAGAAAACAAGGGCGGCATCGTTGTTTCCGTTAAGGGCGTTCGCGTATTCGTTCCCGCTTCTCAGAGCGGTCTGCCCCGCGGCGCTGAAATGAGCAGCATGCTGAAGGAAAAGGTTCAGCTGCGTATTACCGAAGTTAACCGCGCTCGTCGTCGCGTTGTTGGCTCCATCCGTGCCGTACAGTTCGAAGCTCGTCAGGCTGCTCAGTCCGCAGTTTGGGATTCCATCGAAGAAGGCAAGCGTTACACCGGTACCGTTAAGTCCATGACTTCCTACGGTGTATTCGTTGACATCGGCGGCGTTGACGGTATGGTACATATCTCCGAACTCAGCTGGAGCCGTATCAAGAACCCCGCAGAAGTTGTTTCCGTTGGTGACACTCTGGAAGTTTACGTTATCAGCTTTGACGCTGAAAAGCGCAAGATCTCCCTGGGCGTTAAGGACCACGGCCAGGATCCCTGGAGCGTGTTCATGAACACCTACAAGGTTGACGATGTTGCTGAAGTTAAGATCGTTAAGCTCATGACCTTCGGCGCATTCGCTGAAGTCGTTCCCGGTGTTGATGGTCTCATCCACATCTCCCAGATCGCTGACAAGCGCATCGAAAAGCCCGCTGACGTTCTCTCCGAAGGCGAAGTTGTTCAGGCTAAGATCACCGCTGTTGACGAAGAAAAGAAGAAGATCTCCCTCAGCATCCGTGCTCTGCTGGCTCCCGCTGCTGAAGAAGCAGAAGAAGCTGCTGAAGACGCTGAATAATCAGTTTTTTAAAAGGACAGGTCGAATGACCTGTCCTTTTTTTGCCCTCATACGACAAAAAGTTTTATAAAAACATAAGGGAAATGGGAGAATGTGTATCTTGCTCCAAAGCATTGAAATTACTGGAATTTCTGTTATGATAAATTTATAACAAACTAATGAACTGTGCTATGGAGGCAATCACATATGAGCTACGCTGAGATTTACCGTCAGAAACTCACCACTGCGGAAAACGCGGTGAAATGCGTCAAGAGCGGCGATTGGGTGGACTTTGGTTGGTGCACCGGTCATCCCCGTGTGCTGGACGAAGCTTTGGCTGCACGCGCCAATGAACTCTTTGATGTAAATGTTCGCGGCGGTATTTATCTTTGGACCCCCGCTATTTTCCAGGTAGAAAATCCTGCAGATCACTTTGTGTGGAACTCCTGGCACATGACGGGTATTGAGCGCAAGCACATGTCTACCGGCGCTGCTTTCTATAACCCCGTGCGCTACAGCGAAATTCCCAGATATTACTATGAAAACGTGATCCCCGCCGATGTTGCTATGTTCCAGGTTTCCACCATGGATTCCGAAGGCTATTTCTCCTTCGGCCCCAACGGCAGCCACTTGAAGGCTGTTTGCGACAACAGCAAGAAGATCATTGTGGAAGTGAACCCTAACATGCCTCGCGTTTGCGGCAACGAAGCCAGCCGCATTCATGTGAGCCAGGTGGATATGATCGTGGAAGGCCGCGGCGATGCTATGGGTATTCTGGCAGGCGGCGGCGCGCCCAGCGATGTGGATAAGGCTGTTGCTAAGCTGATCGTGGAAGAAATTCCCAACGGGGCATGCCTGCAGCTGGGTATCGGCGGTATGCCCAATACCGTAGGTTCCATGGTTGCTGATTCCGATCTGAAGAATCTGGGCGTTCACACTGAAATGTACGTGGATGCTTACGTGGATATGGCTATGGCAGGCAAGATCGACGGCAGCAAGAAGAACATTGACCGCGGTCTGCAGGTTTATACCTTTGCAGCAGGTACCCAGAAGCTCTACGATTATATCAACGAAAATCCCGAATGCCAGACTATTCCCGTGGATTACACCAACGATGTGCGCGTGATCTCCGCCATCGATAACTTCATTTCCATCAACAACGCCGTAGATATCGACCTTTTCGGTCAGGTCAACGCAGAATCTGCAGGCACCCGCCACATCAGCGGTGCAGGCGGTCAGCTGGACTTCGTGCTGGGCGCATATCTTTCCAAGGGCGGTAAGAGCTTCATCTGCTGTTCCTCCGCTTTCAAGGCAAAGGATGGAACTCTGAAGTCCCGCATTCGTCCCACTCTGGATAACGGCTCCATTGTTACTGATACCCGCGCAAACACCCACTATGTGGTCACCGAATACGGCAAGGTTTGCCTGAAGGGTCTTGCCACCTGGCAGAGAGCGGAAGCGCTCATCAGCATTGCGCATCCCGATTTCCGCGAAGAACTCATCGCCGAAGCGGAAAAGATGGGCATCTGGAGAAGAACCAACCGCAGATAAGATTTTTAAAAGAGAGCACGCTTTGTGCTCTCTTTTGCTTTGCAGGAATGCCCTTGTGAAATCTGCGTAGGATATGGTATAATAAGATGAACTCCAAGCAAAGGAGAAGCGCTTATGGCAGGTATTTTTCAAAAACTGAAAAAAGATCCTTATCCTTTCTGCACCGCGCTGGTGGCGGCTGCCGGCAGTTCCACCCGTATGGGGGAGGACAAGATGTTTGTGGAGGTGCAGGGCATTCCCGTGCTTGCGCGGACGCTGCAGGTGCTGCAGTGCAGCGAATCGGTCCGCGAGATCGTGATCGCCACCCGTGAGGATATGCTGGTGCAGGTAGCGGATCTCTGCAATACTTACGGTATTTTTAAGCCCGTGAAAGTGGTTGTGGGTGGCGCAAGCCGTGTGGAATCTGTTCTGAAGGCGGCCATGGAAGCAAATCCCCAGACGAAGCTCTTCGCTGTGCAGGATGGTGCCCGTCCGTTCATTACCCCTGCGCTTGTGAATGAAACGGTGAAAATGGCAGGAAAATGCGCTGCGGCAGCGCCTGCTATCCCCGTAAAAGACACGGTGAAAGTGGCGGAAAACCGCATTGTAAAGGAGACGCCTGACCGCAGAAATCTCTTCGCTGTGCAGACACCGCAGGTGTTTGACGCAGATTTGCTCAAGGCTGCACTGCAGTCGGCATTGGCGACAAAAGATGAATCTGTAACCGACGATTGTTCTGCAGTAGAGCGCATTGGCAAGGAAGTTTACTTGACAGAAGGTTTGGAAGAAAACATCAAGATCACCACACCCTTTGACCTGATTCTGGCGGGGGCCATTGTGGATAAAAGGAGCGGCTCGGTATGACAAAGCTTCGCATTGGACAAGGTTATGATGTGCACCGTTTGGTGGAGGGAAGAGACCTGATTTTGGGCGGCGTGAAGGTGCCCTATGAGAAAGGTCTTCTGGGTCATTCGGATGCGGATGTGCTGCTCCATGCCATTATGGATGCGCTTTTGGGCGCGGCAGCCATCGGGGATATCGGCAAGCTGTTTCCTGACAGCGACCCCGCTTTTAAAGGTGCTTCCAGCGTGAAGCTGCTGCAGGAAGTGGGCAAGAGACTTGCAGATGCAGGCTATGCCGTGGTCAATGTGGATGCCACGTTGGTTGCCCAGGCACCCAAGGTTTCGCCCTTTACCGAAACCATGCGGGAAAATACGGCCCGCGCGCTGGGCATTGCAAAAGAGCAGGTGAATATCAAAGCAACCACCGAAGAGCGCCTTGGTTTTACCGGGGACGGTTCCGGCATGGCGGCGCAGGCCATTGCTCTTTTAGAGAAAGAATAAAGAAGCGAAAAGCAGGTGTTGGGAACACCTGCTTTTTTTGCGCCATAAAATAGTGGCGGAGGGAGATATCATGGATTATATCTGGATGACCGCAAGGTCATTGACACAAGCACAAAAGATGGTCCGCACGTTGGAAAGCGCCGCTATCGGTGCAGTGCTGCTAAGAGCCCGGGGGGCTGCTGCGGCAAAAGGCTGCGGCTATATGGTGGGCATAAAAAAACAGCAGGAAGAAAAGGCGCGGCAAACCCTGCGCGCAGTGGGAATCGTGCCGCAAAGAGTGTTTTCCGGGCAGGAAGCGACAGGGTGGGGAACGGAACATGATCTATTTTGACAGTGCCGCTACTTCCTTTCAAAAGCCTGCAGCCGTAAGACGGGCGGTGTTTCATGCCATGGAGAACATGAGTTCTCCTGCCCGCGGGGATTATCTGCCTGCCAGACGGGCGGCGGAGACACTTTATCGCTGCCGTGAGGAAGCTGCTGCATTCTTCGGAGCGGATGATGTGGAAAATGTTGTTTTTACCTGCAATGCGACCCATGGGCTGAACATTGCCATCCGCAGTCTTGTAAGAGACGGGGATCGGGTGGTGATTTCAGGCTATGAGCACAATGCAGTGACGCGGTGTCTGGCATCTTTTGAAAACTTGGAGGTGGCTGTTGCCAAGGCGCCTCTTTTTGATAGAACTATCATGGCGGAAAGCTTTGAACACCTGATCACAAAAGACACAGCAGCGGTGATCTGCACCCATGTTTCCAATGTTTTCGGATTTGTGCTGCCTGTAGAGCGAGTTGCGGAGATCTGTGCAATGCGGGGTGTTCCGCTGGTTGTAGATGCATCCCAATCGGCCGGAAGTATAGCGGTGGATGCGAAAAAATGGCAGGCGGCATTCGTTGCTGCGCCGGGGCACAAGGGACTTTTGGGCCCTCAGGGAACAGGAGTTTTGGTTTGCGGTCGGGAGACAAAACCCCTTCTTTACGGCGGAACCGGCTCGGAATCGCTGCGGCAGGAAATGCCTGCCTTTTTGCCTGACAGACTTGAGGCGGGAACCCACAATGTGCCCGGGATTGCGGGCTTGCTGGAAGGCATGCGCTATATAAAGGGGATTGGATTTACAGCTATTGAAAATAAAAAGAAAAGACTGCTTGAACAATGGGCGAATGAGCTGCAAAATTTGCCGCACTGCCATCTTTTTCTTCCGTCGCAGGAGCAGTGCTGCAGCGGTGTGGTATCAGCAGTTTTTAACGGGATTTCTTCGGAGGAGATGGCAGGAGAACTCTCGCGGCGAGGGATCGCCGTGCGGGCGGGATACCATTGTGCGCCCCTTGCCCATGATACGGCAGGCACCCTGGAAAGCGGCACGGTGCGCTTTAGTTTTTCCCTTTTCAACACGCCAGGAGAGATAGCACGGGGGAGTGAAGCGGTGCGGGATATTTTGTTACGCAGACGTTAATTTCCGCCTCTAAGCCTTGCAATTATTCGGTATTTTTTATATAATAGGTAAGAATAATTACATGGAGTGTTGAGGCATGGAAATTTTATCCAATCTGTTTGCCAACGCGGGCCGATATCTTCTCTTGATCCGTGTTACGGACCTGCTTGATATCGCCATTCTTGCATATTTGATCTATCACCTTATGGGACTGGTGCGCAATACCAAAGCCACCAGTCTCCTGAAGGGTGTCGGCGTTTTTTTTGTGGTTTTGCTGCTGAGTGATTTTTTGCAGCTGCATGCCATCAACTATCTGCTGCGCCACATGGTGGAATGGGGCGTTCTGGCGCTGATCATTCTTTTCCAGCCTGAGATCCGTCGCATTTTGGAGCAGGTGGGCAGCAAGAAATATGGGCTTTCCAGTCTGTTCTCCAAAGAGCAGGTGGTAGGCGGTATGGAAAACGTCATCAGCCAGACGGTGATGGCCTGTGCGGAAATGAGCAAGACCCGCACGGGTATGCTGATTGTTTTTGAGCGCGAGATGAAGCTGGACGATCTTGTTCGCAGCGGTACGGTGCTCAATGCCAACGTTTCTGCCGAGCTTTTGAAAAATATCTTCTTCCTGAAAGCGCCGCTTCACGATGGTGCGGTTATCGTGCGTGATGGACGGATTTTGGCGGCCGGCTGTGTGCTGCCCCTTTCCAAGAATGTGAATCTCAGCCGTGAACTTGGCACAAGACATCGCGCAGGCATCGGTATGAGTGAAAACTCTGATGCGGTGGTGGTGATCGTTTCTGAGGAAACGGGTTCTGTTTCCGTGGCTATCGGCGGCATGCTCAAGCGCCATCTGCTGCCTGAAACTCTGGATTATCTTCTGCGCAACGAACTTTTGCCCCAGGAAGACGATGAGGACGAAAAGAACAAGTTCAACCTGCTTGGTTTGCTCAAGCTGAAGAAGAACGGAGCTGACGATGAAAATGAAGATAAATAAGGAACGCGCTTTTCATATCGGCGTTTCCATTTTGGTGGCTGTTATCGTCTGGCTTTTTGCCGGTTCTGTGGATCCTGTGGATTCCACAGTGTGGGCCAACAACATCGAAATTGAATACGTGGGTGAGGATACTACCCTTGCCGAAAAGGGCCTGATGCTGCTGGGTGAATCTGACCGCACGGTTTCTTTGAAGCTCAAAGGCGAAAGAAATGTGATCTACAAGCTGGATACCAAGAAAGTTCGCGTGCAGGTAGATCTGGACAGTGTCAATTCCACGGGTATGCACACTTTGCGCTATGACGTGATCTTTCCCTCCGGTGTGCCTTACGGCAGCGTTTCTGTGGCAGATGCCAGCGCCTATACCGCAACGTTCTATGTGGGAGAGCTTTACAAAAAGACGGTGGATGTGCGCTATGAGATCATCGGCACTGTGGCAGATGGCTTTATGCAGGGCGATGTGGTGATCACCCCGGCTGCGCTTGAGATTCGCGGCCAGCAGGAAGATATCCTGCAGGTGAAATATGCCAAGGTGATAATTGACGTTACCGACGCCACTTCCACCATTGCCGCTCTTTATGATTACGAGCTTTACGATTACAACAACCACCTTGTGGAAAATGAAAACCTCCATGTGGTGGATGATGCCGTTCAGATTTCCGTTCCTGTGCTGCAGGTAAAGGAAGTGCCTCTGACGGTGAACTTTACCGAGTCTCCCGGCTACAGTACCGACAATGTGAACTGGAGCATTGACCATGCTACTATCCGCATTGCGGGCGAAGCGGCAGATCTGGTGATGGTAAATGAGGTCGTGCTGGATTCCATCGATCTCAGCAAGGTGGACACCACCTCTGCTTACGCCACCTATTCTTACGAAATCAACCTGCCCAAGGGCATTGTGAATAAGGATGATTTTACCAAGGCTGTGGTAAAGGTGAATTTCATTGATTTTGCAACGGCAGCTTTGACGGTGGATAACTTTATCTGTGCCAATGTGCCTGCAGGTTTTGCACCCACTGTGCTGACGGGCAGCCTCAACGTGACCTTGTGCGGCACGGCAGAGGATGTGGCAGCTATTGCCGCAGAGGATGCGGAAATTCTGCTGGATCTCTCTTCCCTGGAAAATGAGGAAGGGGTTTACACAGTGCCTGCGGAAATCAGCTTTAAGAGCGATAAGAATGTGGGCGTTATGGGAAGCTATGAAGTTTCCCTGCGGCTCAATCAGGAGAGTGAAAACGGCGGAGGTCATGCATGACGCAGATCGCTACGGTTGAGCGCGTTTTAAAAGGCGGCAAAGTGCAGATCTCTGTGGTGCGGAAAACCGCCTGCGGACATGACTGTGAAGAGTGCGCGGGCTGCGGTGTTTCCGGTGCTGCTGTTTTTATGACAGCGCGGTGCGATATCCCTGTGAAAGCGGGGGACAAGGTGCTGGTGGAAAGTAGCTCCAAGGAGCTGATCGGTATTGCGGCGCTGGTATATATCATTCCTGTAGTGTGCTTTTTCCTGGGCTATTTTCTCCCCGGCGGAAACTGCGGCGAAGGGCTGCGGATCGGTGCAGGGGTTGCCGCTTTTGCGGCGGGTTTTGTGCCTGCTGTGTGGTATGACCGGAAAAAGCGCAGAGAGGGCAGCGTTTCCTGCACAGTGGTTTCGCTGCGGTAAGGAGAGGCTATGTTTGGATACGTGAGAGTGCCCCTTGCGGAGCTCCCCGCGGAGGAAACGGAACGTTTCCGCGCAGCTTACTGCGGCCTTTGCCATGTGTTGGGTGAGCGATACGGCGCTGCAGCGCGGTTCATCCTGAATTATGATTTTACCTTTCTTGCCATCCTTTTGGGTGGCGAGAGTGAGGCTTGCCGAACTTGCAGACGGTGTGCTGTGCATCCCTTTGAGAAAAGAAGTGTTCTTTGCACCAACAGAGCCATGGAGGTTGCCGCTGATGAAAGCGTGATCCTTGCTTACTGGCAGGTGAAAGACGGCATCAGCGACCACGGTTTTTTCAAGGGATTGAAATACCGCGCTGCGCTTGCAGCTTTGCAGCGGGCCTATAAAAAGGCCAGAGTGCTGCGACCTTCCTTTGATGAAGTGACGCAGCGTGAACTTTCCCGCCTGCATGAGATGGAAGAGGAAAAATGCGCTTCCATCGATATGCCTGCCGATGCCTTTGCCCAGATCCTTTCTGCGGCAGCGGAAGAGGTGGAAGGAGAGGCAAAGCGGCGCGTGCTGCGTGAAACTTTATATCATCTTGGCCGCTGGGTCTATCTCATGGACGCGGCAGATGACTTGAAAGAAGATGCCGAAAGCGGAAATTACAATCCTCTGATGTTGCGCTACGGCTTGGAAAACGGGGAATTTACCCCCGAAGCAAAGAGAGAATTTATTACCACTTTGGACCATTCTGCCCGTCTTGCCTGTGCCGGTGCGGCGCTTTTGGAAACGGGTGAGTGGAAGAACATTGTGGAGAGCACCCTGAACCGCGGACTATTTTATGTGGCGGCGCAGGTGCTGCAGGGAAGTTACCGAAAGATCCCCAAATCAAAGATAACGAGGACCCGAAATGAAAGACCCCTATGAAGTGCTGAACGTGTCGAAAGACGCGTCGGACGATGAGATCAAAAAAGCATACAGAGATCTTGCCCGCAAGTATCACCCCGATAACTATGTGGATAATCCCCTGGCAGATCTTGCGCAGGAGAAAATGAAAGATATCAATGCCGCTTATGAGGAGATCCAGCGCAGAAGAAGCAGCGGTTCTTCCGGCGGTTCTTACAGTTCTTCTGCAGGCCGCACTTACGGCGGCTACAGTGGTTACGGCGGTGCTTACGGACCCTGGAGCGGTTCGACCACCGGTGGAAGTTCTGTTTTTTCTCAGGTGCGTGTTGCCATTATGCAGGGCAATCTCGCCCGCGCCGAGGCGCTGCTCAATGCCAGCAGCGAGCGCAATGCCGAGTGGCATTTCCTCAAAGGAAGCATCTGTTATCGCCGCGGCTGGCTGGATGAGGCCAAGCGCTATTACAAGACGGCTTTGCAGATGGAGCCCGACAACGCTGAGTACCGTCAGGCTGTGGATTTTATGGAACGCGGCGGAAGAGGACAGGCACAGGGTGATGTTTTCGGCACTGACACCTGCATCAGCGACGGACTTTGCTGTCCGTTCCCGTTTTTCTGTTTACCTTGTTTTTGCTGTTAAAGAAATAAATTTTTGGAGGAAGAAACTGTGGTTAAGAGTATGACCGGTTACGGCCGCGCCAAGGAGATGCGCAACAACCGCGACATCACCGTTGAGGTGCGCTCCGTAAACAACCGTTATCTGGACTGCACGGTGAAGATGCCCCGCATCTATACCTTCGCAGAAGATGCTATCAAGACCCGCGTGCAGAAGGCCATTTCCCGCGGCAAGGTGGATGTGTTCGTATCTGTGGACAGCTCCGCTGCCGACACCGCTGTGGTAACGCTGAACAAGAGCCTTGTGGAAGGTTATCTTGCTGCGCTGAAGGAACTCAAAGAAGGCTACGGTCTGGAAGGCGACGTTTCCGCTGCCGCCATTGCCCGATTCCCTGATGTGATGACCGTTACCAAGGCTGATGAAGACGTGGAGACCGTGACGGAAGATATCTGCGCGGTGCTGGATCAGGCGCTGGCAGCATATAACGCAATGCGCGCTGCCGAAGGCGTGAAGCTGGCAGAAGACATCGCATCCCGTCTGGACACCATCGAAAGCCTCACCGCCAAGGTGGAAGAACGCTCTCCCAAAACGGTGGCAGAATACCGCCAGAAGCTGCTGGGCCGCATGCAGGAAGTGCTGCAGAGCACCACTATCGACGAAAGCCGCATTCTGATGGAAGCTGCGATCTATGCCGATAAGGTGGCCGTAGATGAAGAAACCGTTCGTCTCCGCAGCCATCTTTCCCAGCTGCGCGGCATGCTGGGGAGCAACGATCCCATGGGCCGCAAGATGGACTTCCTCATTCAGGAAGTGAACCGCGAAAGCAACACCGTGGGCTCCAAGTGCAACGATGTGGAGATCGCAACGGTGGTTGTCAATCTCAAGGCAGAAGTGGAAAAGATCCGCGAACAGGTGCAGAACATCGAATAAGGAGAAAAGCATGCAGCTTATCAACATCGGTTTCAGCAATATGATCTCCGCAAGCCGCCTCATCTCTGTGGTGGGCCCTGAATCGGCACCCATCAAGCGTATGGTGCAGGAGGCCAGAGAACGCGGCATGCTGATCGACGCTACTTACGGCCGCAAGACCGCATCCGTTCTGATCATGGACAGCGACCACATTGTGCTCAGCGCCGTGTCCACGGAAAAACTTGCAGAAAAACTGGGAGTGGATCCCATGGAAGAGGAAGATTTGTTATGAGAAAAGGTAAGACTTTTATTGTGTCCGGCCCTTCCGGCGTAGGTAAGAGCACGGTGCTGGGCGCGCTGCTGGAGCGACAGAAGAATCTGTATTTCTCCGTTTCCGCCACCACCCGTGATCCCCGCCCCGGTGAGGAAGACGGCAAGCAGTATCACTTCATCAACCCCGATATTTTCCACAAGATGATCGGTGAAGATGAATTTCTGGAATATGCTGAATACGTGGGCAATTTCTACGGTACCCCCAAAAAGTATGTGGATGCAGCCATGGCCATGGGTCAGGATGTAATTCTGGATATTGAGATCCAGGGTGCGCTGCAGGTGCATGCAAAGCGTCCCGAAACGGTGCGCATTTTCATTGCGCCTCCTTCCTGGGCAGAACTGGAACGCCGCCTGACCTGCCGCGGCACCGACTCTGCGGAAGTGATCCAGAAGCGTCTGCTCCGCGCCAAGGTGGAAGTGCAGACCGCCCATACTTACGACTATTTCGTGATCAACGACACGGTGGAAAGCGCCGTGGAAGAGATCCGCGCTATTATTCTCGCTGAGCACTGCAAGCCCCAGGATCGCCTTGCGCTGCTGAGCGACAAGTAAATTCGTTTTCTATTTTTAATTTATCAATAAATTTTAGCCATACGGCAGATTGGAAGTAATTATTATGATGCTCTATCCCGCAATGAACACCCTGAACACTTATATCCCCAACCGTTACATGCTGGTCAACGTGGTTGCACGCCGCGCCCGTCAGCTGGCTGAAGAAGCTGAAATGATCGGCGAACCCCTGGAAGAAAAGTCCGTTACCATCGCCATTCAGGAAGTGGCCGACGGCAAGCACGATGCTGCCTCCATCGACACCACCATTAAGGAAGCTGTAGCAGATTGATTTTTTTGAGAGAAGGGAGATGCGGAAATGGAGCAGGTAACACTTGCGAAAATTGCCGTTTCCGCGGCTGCCTATCCCATTGATAAACCCTACACCTATCTGGTGCCCCGCGAAATGGAAGAGGCGCTGCAGCCCGGCATGCGGGTGACGGTGCCCTTCGGCAAGGGAAACCGCCTCAGCGAGGGAATGGTGCTGGCGGTGGAAGAGGGGGAAAAGCTCCCTCGTCTCAAAACTGTCAGTTCGCTTCTGGATAGTGAGCGCGTTATGAGTGAGGAGGATCTTCGCCTTGCTCTATGGATGCGCGAGCGCTATTTCTGCACTTTTTACGATGCGGCTAAGACCATTCTCCCTGCAGGGATCTGGTATCAGCTGCAGGTGATGTATCGCCTTGTGAAAGAAAGTGATGAAGAACTTTCTCAGGGTGAAAGAGCCGTGATGGATGCCATTTTCAACGGCGGCGGCGAACTGGAACTTGCCGAGATCCGCGATCTTTGCGGTGAGAAAACTGCGGCACTGCTGCGTGGGCTTACGGAAAAAGGCTATCTTGAAAAGAGGGAAGTTTCCCGCCGTAATCTCAAAGATAAAACCGTGAAGATGTTCGCCCTTGCCGTGGGCAAAGAGGAAGCTCTGGCGGAGGCGGAGAAGAAAAAACGCTCCGCGCCCATGCGCTATGAAGTGGTGCGGTTCCTTGCATCCCAAGGCGTTGCCAGCGCTGAGGATGTGCGCTATTATACGGGCGTATCTGCTGCCACAGTGAAAAGCCTTGAAAAGGCGGGCATCGTGAAAACATGGGAAGAGGAAGCTTTCCGCGTGCCTGAGGTGAAAGCCAGAAAGGCAGAGAAGATTCAGCTTAGCGAAGAGCAGGAGTCGGTTTTCGGTGAGCTTTGCAACATGATGCAAAGCGGAAAAGCTGCTGCAGCTCTTTTGGAAGGGGTAACCGGCAGCGGTAAGACCCAGGTGTATATCCGCCTGGTGCATGAGACGCTGCAGGCAGGGAAAACTGCCATTGTGCTGGTGCCTGAGATCGCGCTCACGGCCCAGATCATGGAGCGATTTTCTGCCCATTTTGGGGAGAAAGTTGCCATGCTGCATTCTTCCCGCCCCACCTCCGAGCGCTATGACCAGTGGAAGCGTATCCGCCGTGGGGAAGTGAGCGTGGTGCTGGGTACCCGTTCGGCGGTGTTTGCGCCGCTGAAAGAGATCGGCCTCATTATTCTGGACGAAGAGCAGGAAAGCAGCTATCAGTCGGAAAATGCGCCCCGCTACCATGCGCGGGATATTGCCAAATTCCGCTGTGCAAGTCACGGTGGGCTGCTGCTTTTGGGTTCAGCCACCCCCGGCATTGAAAGCGCTTATTATGCGCGGCAGGGGGATTACCGCCATTTCCGTTTGCAGAGCCGCTATAATAAGCAGGCTTTGCCGGAAGTGATCATTGCCGACATGCGGCAGGAATTGCGCCGTGGCAACGACGGACTGATCAGCCGTGAACTGAAAGATGAACTTACGAAAAATCTGGAGCGTGGTGAGCAGAGCATTCTCTTCCTCAACCGCCGCGGCAACAGCCGCATGCTCCTTTGCGGTGAATGCGGCGCGGCGCCTGAGTGCCCCCGTTGCAGCATTCCCCTGACATATCACTCTGCCAACGGTCGATTGATGTGCCATTACTGCGGTCACTCGGAAAAGGCAGAGGACCGATGCCCCCATTGCGGCGGCATGATGAAACGCGTTGGCTGCGGCACACAGAAGGTGGAAGAGGAGCTGCAGGCTCTTTTCCCCGATGTGCGTATTTTGCGCATGGATGCAGATACTGTCAACGCATCCCACCGCCATGAGGCGGTTTTTGAAACATTTGTGAAAGAAAAAGTTCCCATTCTTCTTGGCACCCAGATGGTGGCCAAAGGATTGGATTTTCCCGATGTGACGCTGGTAGGCGTGCTTAGCGCTGACAATTCCCTTTATGTGGATCATTACCGCGCCGCTGAGCGCACCTTCGCGCTTTTGACGCAGGTGGTGGGCCGCGCAGGACGCGGGGATAAAAAGGGAAGAGCCGTGATTGGTACCTTTACCCCCGAAAATGATGTGATCCGCCTTGCGGCGCGGCAGGCGTATGACGAATTTTATGAAAGTGAAATTCAGCTTCGCAAGGTCCGCCGCTACCCGCCCTTTGCCGACCTTTTCACCGTGACGGTGACGGGGGAGGAGGAAGGAAAAGCCTTGCGAGCTTGCGCGCAGCTGAAAAGCGCTATGGAAAGCGCGCTGCGCCTTGCGGAGTTTTCCGCGCTGGGGCTTGAGATCCTTGGGCCTGCGCCCACTGCGGTGGCAAAGGTGAATAACCGCTACCGCTACCGCCTGACTATCACAGGGCGCAATAATAAGCCCACAAGAGATTTTCTCAGCCACTATGTGAAAGCATTTTATACCAACCGTGAAAATCGCGCGCTGCAGATCGTGATCGATTGCAATGCGGCTGATTAATCCAAAGCAAAAGAGGTAAAAGAAATGTCTGTTAAAAGAATCATGGAAGTAGGCCGCGATGATTGCCTGTTCAAGGTTTGCCATAAGGTGACCAATTTCGATAAGCGCCTGCATCATTTGCTGGAAGATATGATCGACACGCTGGAAGAATCCGGCGGCGTGGGTCTTGCAGCACCCCAGATCGGCATTATGCGCCGCGTGGCCGTTGTGCTGAACGAAGAAGATGAGATCATTGAACTCATCAACCCTGAGATCGTTTCCACCGAAGGCGAACAGGAAGGCCCTGAAGGCTGTTTGAGCCTGCCCGGTAAGTACGGCATGGTGAAGCGCCCCATGAAGGTGCGTGTCCGCGCCCAGGACCGAGACGGCAACGAATTCGAAGTGGAAGACGAAGGCCTCACCGCACGCTGCTTCTGCCATGAGATCGAGCATCTGGACGGCATCGTTTACAGTGTGCATTGCGACCGTTTCCTGACCCAGGAAGAACTGGAAGAATACTACGCACAGTTTGAAGACGAATTTGAGGAAGGTGAGGAAGAATAATGCGCATCCTCTTTATGGGCACCCCTGATTTCGCCGTTGCCTCTCTCAAAGCGCTGGTGGAAGCAGGTCATGAGATCTGCGGCGTTTTCACTCAGCCCGATAAGCCTAAAAACCGCGGCATGAAAATGACCTTTTCTCCCGTAAAGGAATATGCCCTGTCCCAGAATCTTGAAGTCTATCAGCCTTTGAAGATGAAAGACGGCACCGCCTTTGAACTGGTGAAAAGTCTTGCCCCTGAACTTATCGTAGTGGCAGCTTACGGCCGCATTCTCCCCGAAGATATTCTGAATTTCCCCAAGTACGGTTCCATCAACGTCCATTCCTCCATTCTCCCCAAGTATCGTGGCGCAGCACCCATCAACTGGGCCATTTTGAACGGGGAAGAGGAAACGGGTGTCACCATTATGTACATGGCTAAGGAACTGGACGCAGGGGACATTCTCCACGTGGCTAAGACCGCCATCGACCCCGAGGAAAACGCGCAGGTTCTGACCGAGCGCCTTGCTTCTCTTGGCGCCGGCGCGCTTTTGGAAACCGTGGATATGCTGCGTGACGGCACGGCCAAGCGCACTCCTCAGGACCATGACGCGCACACCTACGCGCCCATGCTTTCCAAGGCGCTGTCCCCCGTGGATTGGAACAAGAGTGCACGCGAGATCTGCGACCAGATCCGCGGTCTCATCCCCTGGCCCTGCGCCAGCTGTGAAGTCTCCGGCCGCCAGTTCAAGCTTTTTCGCGCCAAGGCCGGTGAGGCTACTTCTGCCGCACCCGGCACGGTGCTTTCCGCTGATAAGAACGGTCTTGTGGTTGCCTGCGGCAAGGGCGAAAGTCTTGTGATCCTTGAGCTGCAGGAAGCAGGCGGCAAGCGCCTTGCAGTTGCAGATTATCTGAGAGGTCATCCCATTAATGTTTAAGGGAAAGGGAATCTATGTACTATAACGATTCTTTCTTTTACGCAAATTCCATTTATATCCTGCTGCTGATCCCCGTACTGATTTTGACCTTCTACGCCCAGGCACAGGTGAAGGGGAACTTCCGTAAGTACAGTCAGGTAGTGAACCGCCGCCACATGACGGGGGCGGAGGCTGCGCAGGCTGTGCTGCGGGCCAACGGTGTTTTCAACGTGACCGTTACCAGCACGCCCGGTGAGTTGACGGACCATTACGATCCCCGCACCAACACCATCCGCCTTTCTGAATCCGTTTACAACGCGCCCACCATTGCGGCCGTTGGCGTTGCGGCTCACGAAGCGGGTCACGCGGTGCAGTATGCCACCAATTACGGGGCTATCCGTCTGCGGCAGGCCATCATCCCCATTACTCAGTTTTCCAGTAAGTTTGCTATGCTGGCTATCATGCTGGGCTTGATCCTTTACTGGAACTCCCTTTTTGCCATCGGCATCATCCTTTTCAGTGTACTGACGCTGTTTCAGCTGATCACGCTGCCTGTGGAGTTTGATGCTTCCCGCCGCGCCATGGCTGCCATTGAAGGCGGTATGTTGGCTGAGGACGAGGCCCGGGGCGCCAAGAAGGTGTTGAAGGCGGCTGCACTCACTTATGTTGCGGCCCTGCTTTCCTCTGCGGTACAGCTTCTGCGCTTTGTGCTGATCTTCATGAGCCGCACAGGCAATACCAGAAGGAGACGGTAAGATGAAAAAATCTGCCCGTGACACGGCCCTCTCCGTGCTGACGGCCTGCCGAAAGGAAGGCGCATGGTCAGACGGGAGTTTGAAAAATGCCATTAAGAATAACGGTCTTTCTTCCCGTGATGCAGCGCTTGCCACCCACATTTGCTACGGTGTGCTGCAGAACAGAAGCCTGCTGGATTTCTACATTTCCGCTTACTGCACCCAGAAGGCGGATAAGCTCCAGCCCACGGTGCTGGACATTCTTCGCATCGGCGCCTATCAGATGATCTTCATGGATAAGATCCCTTCCAATGCGGCGGTGAACGAAGCGGTGGAAATGACCAAGCGCAGCGAGTGCAAGAAGGCCTTTGGCCTTGTAAATGCGGTGCTGCGAAAGATCGCTGCCAATAAAGACAATTTGCCCGCTATTCCCAATGAGTGTAAAGTGGATTACCTTGCCCTAAAGTATAGCCATCCCAAGTGGCTGGTGGAGCGTCTGGTGGGCATTTTGGGGGACGAAGCGGAAGAATATCTTGCCGCCTGCAACGCCCCCGTTCCTATGACGGCGCAGGTGAACACCCTTCGCGCCAAGCGGGAAGAACTGCTCACCGAGCTGCACCGCGAAAATATCGGTGCCGAAGAGCACCCTTATCTGGACTCTGCCTTTACGGTGACGGGCAGCGGCAATCTGGAAGCGCTGGACGCTTTCCTTCGCGGTGATTTCACCGTGCAGGATACCGCCTCTCGCCTTGCGGTGCTGGCGGCTGACCCCAAAGCAGGGGAAAAGGTGCTGGACTGCTGCGCAGCCCCCGGCGGCAAAAGCTTTGCCGCCGCCATGCTGATGGAAAATTCCGGCAGCATTACTTCCTGCGACATTCACCCCCATAAACTCAAGCTCATCGAAAACGGCGCCAAGCGCCTTGGTATCGACATCATCGAGACCGCCCTTGCTGACGGCAAGGTGCAGCGGGAAGATTTTGTAGGTGCCTTTGATACCGTGATTTGTGACGCGCCCTGTTCGGGGCTTGGCATCATTCGCAAAAAGCCCGATGTGCGCTACAAAGACCCTGTGGCACTGAAGGGTCTTCCCAACATTCAAAAGGCCATTCTGGAAAATGTTTCTTCCTATGTAAAGCCCGGCGGAACGCTGCTTTACTCCACCTGCACCATTCTCCCTGAGGAGAACGAAGAGGTGACGGAAGGTTTCCTGGCCTCGCACAGTGAATTTACCAAAGAGATCTTTACCCTGCCCGGTGTGGGGGAAGTGTGGGGTCAGGTGACGCTTTGGCCCCAGCGCTACGGCACAGACGGGTTTTACATCTGCAAGCTGCGCAGAAACGAGAAAGGTTAAACTATGATCGACATCAAATCCCTGAATCTGCAGGAGATCACGGAGCTTATGAAAACCATGGGCGAGCCCGCATTCCGCGGCAAGCAGGTTTTCGTCTGGCTCCATAAGGGCGTGGAGAGCTTTGACGAGATGACCAATCTCTCCAAAAGCCTGCGGGAAAAACTGAAAAGTGAGTGCTTTTTGTCCGTTCCCTTCAAGGCCCGCAAGCAGGTTTCCAAAATGGACGGCACGGTAAAGTACCTTTGGGAACTCCAAGATGGCAACTGCATCGAGTCTGTTCTCATGCAGTATAAGCACGGCAACACCGTGTGCATTTCCTCTCAGGTGGGCTGCCGCATGGGCTGCGCGTTCTGCGCATCCACCATTGCGGGCAAGGTCCGCGACCTGACGCCTGCCGAGCTTCTGGATCAGGTGATCTTCGTGCAGAAGGATTCGGGTCTGCCTATTTCCAACATCGTGCTGATGGGCATTGGCGAACCCATGGATAACCTGGATAATGTGCTGAAATTTTTGGAACTGGTGAACCATGCCGACGGGCTCAACATCGGCATGCGCCACATTTCTCTTTCCACCTGCGGCGTGGTGCCCGGTATTGAGCGCCTTGCGGAAGTAGAACTGGGGCTGACTCTTTCCGTTTCTCTCCATGCGCCTGATAACGATACCCGCAGCAAGATCATGCCTGTAAACAAGGCCTATGATGTGGAAAAGCTTTTTGCCGCCTGCCACGCTTATTTCCAGAAGACGGGACGGCGCATCAGCTTTGAATACGCTATGATCGACGGGGTCAATGACTCCGACGCCCAGGCGGACCTTATTGCCAAGAAGATCCGCGGCATGCCCGGGCATGTGAATCTCATTCCCCTTAATGACGTGGTGGAAAGCCCCCTGAAGCCCAGCCGCCGCATTGCGGCATTCCAGAAGCGGCTGGAAAGCCACGGGGTGACTGCTACCGTGCGCCGCAGCCTTGGCGGCGATATTGA
>JAZQUM010000136.1:0-6320 GCA_045631305.1 Oscillospiraceae bacterium
TGGCTCACAGAACGACATGGCTACGATCCGACTTGATGAAGTCAGCCTGTGCCAGCAGTTCGTCCATTTCAACATAGGGAACGCCCAGCTTTTCTTCGATGCCGGGGATGTGGAATACGTCGAATGCAACAACGTTCATGCCGATGCCCTTAGCCAGCTTGCCCAGAGCCTGGCCGATGCGGCCGTAGCCAACGATACCCAGGGTCTTGCCGCTAACTTCGATGCCCTTGCCGTATGCCTTCTTTTCCCACTTGCCTTCACGCATGGTGTGGCCAGCGATGGAGATGTAACGAGAGCAAGCGAACATCATGCCCAGAGCCAGTTCTGCAACGGAGTTGGAGGAAGCACCGGGGGTGTTTCTAACATTGATGCCAACGCTCTTAGCATAGTCAACGTCGATATTGTCAACGCCAACGCCGCCACGGATGATGAGCTTCATGTTGGAGCCCTTAGCTTCGTCCAGCTGAGCCTGGCGAACCTTGGTCTTGGAGCGAACGACCATTACGTCGAAATCACGCATAGCCTTGCCGAGTTCATCAGCTTCATAGAACTGTTCAACAACTTCGTGGCCCATTTCGGTCAGCTTGGTGATAGCGGACTTAGCCATACCGTCAGTAACGAGAATACGCATAGTATTTAGTCTCCTTAAAATTTTGATATGGGTATGGCGCGATGCTCAGCATCACGCCATATCCCTTGTTTATAGATGAAATAGATTACTTGTGTTCAGCTTCGAACTTGGTGAGGAAGTCAACCAGAGCCTGAGCGCCTTCGATGGGCATTGCGTTGTAAACGGAAGCACGGAGGCCGCCAACGCTCTTGTGACCCTTCAGGTTGTCGTAACCAGCAGCCTTGGTAGCAGCAACAACTTCTGCATCCAGTTCAGCGCTTTCGGTAACGAAGGGGATGTTCATGAGGCTGCGGGAGCCAGCTTCAACGGTACCCTTGAACATCTTGGAGGAATCCAGGAAGTCATAGATAACCTTAGCCTTGTCGATGTTACGCTGATGCATAACTTCCAGACCACCGATGCTCTTCAGGTACTTGAATACCTTGCCGCAGCAGTAGATAGCCCAGGTGTTGGGGGTGTTGTACATAGAACCGTTGTCAGCGTGGGTCTTGTACTTCAGGTATACGGGCATGTTTTCATCCAGATCGTCGCGGATCAGGTCTTCACGGATGATAACAACAACCATGCCAGCGGGGCCAACGTTCTTCTGAACGCCAGCGTAGATTACGCCGTAGTCAGAAACGTTGCAGGGCTGGGACAGGAACATGGAAGACTGGTCGGAAACCAGGATCTTGCCCTTGGTGTTGGGCAGCTTGCTCCAGGTGGTACCATGGATGGTTTCGTTTTCGCAGATGTAAACGTAGTCAGCATCTTCGGGGATGTCCAGATCGGAGCAATCGGGAATGTAGGAGTAGTTCTTGTCCTTGCTGGAAGCAGCAACGATAACTTCGCCAACCTTCTTAGCTTCAGCGATAGCCTTCTTGGACCAAGCACCGGTTTCAACGTAAACGGCCTTGCCGTTCTTCATGAGGTTCATGGGGATCATGGAGAACTGAAGGGTAGCGCCGCCCTGGATGAACAGAACCTTGTAGTTGTCGGGGATGTTCATCAGTTCGCGGAGATCAGCTTCAGCTTCATCAATGATCTGCTGATATACCTTGGAACGGTGGGACATTTCCATAACGGACATGCCGGCACCACGATAGTTGAGCAGCTCGTCACGGATTTCTTCCAGGACGGGTTCGGGCATCATAGCGGGACCTGCAGAGAAGTTAAAAGTGCGGCCGTAATTCATTTTGCAATTCCTCCAAAAATAATATTGCGCAATTGCGCATAATCGCGCTCTTACATACATTGATAGTATAATACACACCGCACGGATAATCAACTGCAAAATCAAAAATTGTTTCCGCAAAAATTGAAAAAAAGTCGCATTTTGAAGAAAAACCCTTAAAACTATGTGAGGAAAAATGACATAAAACGTGAATTTTCCTCACAAAAAACCGGCGATTGTCTCTCTTGTGCCATAAAATACTTGAAAAGCGAGATAATTTTCCCGTATAATAAAGGTGTGTGTTAGTTTTTGGTTCAAGAGAGGAGATTATTATGCGTTCAGACGGAAAGAGAGTAAAAGATATTTCCCCCATTGTGGCCGCGCTCCCCTATATTATGCCTAAGAGATATGATGCGCTGAACTATATCACGGTTCATGCCGATATGGAGCCCATCAAGGAGTATATCAATAAAAAGCGTAGAGAAGGTGTCCGAGTTGGTCATATGAGTGTGATCATGGCAGCGTATTACAAGGCTGCTCAGGAGCATCCTTATATCAACCGCTTTATTATGAATAGCAAGATCTATCAGAGAAACCATTTCTGCGTCAGTTTTGTTATGCTCAAAGAGCGCGCAGACGGAACGCCTGATGAAACTTCGTTGAAGGTTTATCTGGAACCGGAAGATGACATCATTTCTATCAATGAGAAAACGCAGAAGCTCATTGAAAAGAATCTGGAATCCACCCATAATAACAGTACGGACAAGTTTGTAAACTTCATGCTTTCCTTGCCGCTGCTGCCTAAGATCGTTGTGGGTCTTGCCAATTTTATGGATCGACTGGGGATTTTGCCTAAGTTCATCATTGATCTGTCCCCCTTCCACACCAGCTTGTTTATTACCAATCTGGCCTCCATTAATACCAGTACCATTTATCACCATTGCTACGAATTCGGCACCACCGGTGTATTTATCTGCATGGGTAAGCCTGTGCCGGACTATATCAGCGGTAATTATGATAAGAAGATCATGCCTCTTGGTATCGTAATGGATGAGCGAATCAGCACGGGATCCCAGTATGCAAAGTTCAGCAAAACTTTTATGCAGTATCTTAAACATCCCGAACGCCTGGAAAAGAAGGCGGAAGTGGCTGAAGAAAAAGAAGAGGCCACTGTATAATCGATAAAATAATAAAAAGAGGTTCGTCTCAGACGAACCTCTTTTCTTTTTGGAATTTACTGTGCTAAAAGCTCTTTGGCGGTTTCGCGGTTCTTTTCTTCGGTGGCCAGAAGCTTTTCTACAGCAGCTGCCTGCGCTTCGGGGTGATTGGCACGTTCTACGGCAGCATCAATCTTGGAGCAGAGATCCTTTGTGTTAAGCTTGTCCAGATCAATGAACAAATCCTGACCAATGTAACGCAGGAAAGAGCTGACCTTGGGGTCATATACAATGCCAACCAACGGGATGCCGTGACCTGCGGCAAAGATCAGCGTGTGCAGACGCATGGAGACCACTGCCTGCATGCGGGAGAGGATGCCGATGATGGTACGGGCATCGTGGTGAGAATCGAAGAAATGATAGGGAACGGTGAGCTTTTTTGCTGCAAGACGGGCGGCATTGGGGTCAGTACGGTTTTCCACGGAGAGGAAAATGGGAGTGAGGTCGTAAGTCTTGTAGGCATATTCTGCGGCAGCGGTAATGCTGTCTACATTTTCAGCAAAGCCTTTCCACAGACGGAGCGTAAAGCAAATATACTTTCCGTGAGTGGGGATCCCGGCAGAGAGCATGGCGCTATCCACTGCGTCATTAGAAGCGGCAGAAAGGATCAGCGCGGGGTCTGCGGTGAGCAGTGCGCGGGGGCGGGTGATGCCCATAGCCTGCAGTTCGGCCAAAGAATCGGGCTCGCGCAGGGTGATGGCATCTACGCTGCGGTTGATGACATGACCTGCCAGACGGCGGTGGCTTTCCCGCACCACGGGGCCGATGCCGCAGCCATACATCTGTACCTTGCAGCCAAGGAACTTGGCGGCGCGGATGTTGGTGAGATAATACCACAGAGAGCGGCAGCTGGTGACATCCTGGATCAGGCTGCCGCCTCCGTTAATGTAAAGCTTAGAGCGGCGCATAGCCCGCATCCATCTCATGGGTGAGAAAATGTGAATGGCATTGACGCGGTAGGTGAGGCGGGTGGCCTGGGGATCGCGGGAAAGAACATGAATGGGCATATCGGGATCGATGGAGCGCATTTCTTTTAAAATGGCTTCCAGAATAGCCTCGTCACCTGCGTTTCCGCGACCATAAGCACCACAGAGTACCACACCATCACGCTTGGCTTTGGGGCGGTGGTAGCGGCGTAATACTTCCCGGTAAATATGAAGCTGGGTGTCGATAGTGCTTTGAATGGAGAACTTGGTAGAAGCTTTTTCGTAGAGCTTTTCACCCATGCCGCAGCGAAGGTCATCATCCTTGGCGAGGGCTGCAAGATGAGAACCAAGTGCCTTATAATCCTGCGGTGTAAAGAGATAACCGTTTACGCCGTGATCGATAAGCGCGGGGATGCCGCCAACGGCAGAAGCCACCGTTGCCAGGTGGAAACGGGCACCTTCGGTCAGCGCATAGGGGAAGGTTTCGGAAAGGGAGGTAAGAGCGTTAATATCAAGGGCATGATAGAAGCGGTCCATGCCGCCGGAGATCCAGCCGGCAAAGCAGACCTTGTCTTCCACATCCAGTTCTTTGGCAAGGCTGCCCAGAAGTTCCCGTTCTTCACCGTCGCCTGCAATAACAAGGCGCAGTCGGTCGCATTCTTTAGCGGCAATGGCAAAACCTCGGATCAGGGTGGACATATCCTTAACAGGGTTCAGTCGCGCGGCAATACCCACTACTACGCTGTTTTCATCCACATTGGCGCCCAACGCGCGGAGATAGGCGATGCGGTCTTCATTGATGTTGGGGGGGGTGAAATCGATGCCGTTATAGATGGCATAGAATTTATCGGCAGGGAAGCCGCGGCGGATGAGAAGATCTACCATAGCGTCCGATACACCGATGCGGTAATCCAGACGGCGCAGCGCCCAGGCATTGATCTTGCCGAAGGTCATGGCAGCCATGCGGCGGCCCATATAGTCCAGCTTATAGTCACTGTGTACGGTGGAAACCACAGGGAGACGTACTTTTCCTCGCAGAAGCGCACCGATCATATTGGCGCGGGAGCCGTGACAATGGATGAGTTCGTAGCCGCCGGCCTTGATAAACGCGGCCAGATCACGGCACACGCGGGCCACATTGTTGCCGCCCATGATGGTGGTCTCGATGCCCAGGGCCCGAGCCTCTTCGGCAAAGGGACCGTCGCGGAAGCAGACGAGGTGGACAGAGATCTCTTTTCCTAAATTGTGCAGCAGACTCAGTACGTGGGTCTTTGCACCGCCGCTGTCGCCGCCGCTGATGAGATGAATGACTTTCATAAAAAATCCTCACTAAATATCCCCTTGTGAAACGGGAGGATATCGGGTATAATGGTGCGGTAAGGGAACCAAGAGTTTCCAAATTTCTCTAATATATAATTATACATTGTCCGTTCTCTACGGTCAAGCGGAGGTATCCTATGGAAGGAAAGAGCAAGCGTATTTTGGGAAAGTTTAACATTATTGACCTTTTGGTGCTGGTACTGATTTTGGCAGTGGTGGCATTTGTGGGGCTTAAAATGACGGGCCGCACTTCTGACAGCGAAGTTCCTGCCCGTGTGGGTATTACTTATACTGCATTGGCTGAATGTCGTGATCCGCTCTCTTATGAATATGCTGCAAAGTACGTGCCTGCTGCCATTATGGCAGATGGTGCACTGTATAGTGGCGAGGTAGTTGCAGTAGAAAGCCAGCCCTACATGATCTATGCTGACGGTCAGTGGGTGGAAGATCCCTACCATGTAAATATTATCTTCACGGTGGAAGGCACTGTTGCTAAGGAAGCTGTGATGACTTCTCTTATGGGCAAGCAGGAGATTCGAGTCGGCAAGCCCCACATTCTGAAAACGGAATATGTTGAATTCCAGGAATGCGTTATCACCTCCGTTGAGTGGACGGAAGAATAAAACAACATAGAAAAGCCTGAGGCCAATAGCCTCAGGCTTTTTTGCGGATACATATTAATAAATAGGTAAGCAGGTGTTTATCTGCGGATGCTCTTGAAAGTGAGGTAACCTTCCAGCATGAGGGAGGCTGCCACGGCATCCACAGTCTGCTTGCGCTTTTTGGCATTTTTGCCGTTATTCATAAGAATATTGTGGGCATCAATGGTGGTGCGGCGCTCGTCCCAAAGGGTGACGGGCAGGGAAGTGACGTCTTTCAGCGTTTCGGCCATGGCTTCAGCTTTTTCGGCGCGGGGGCCAAGGGTGCCGTCCATGTTTTTGGGATAGCCCAGAATCAGTTCATCCACACCGTGTTCGCGGATGATCTCGCAGATGCGGCGCACCACCTCGTCACGGTTGCGGGAGTGGATGGTGGTGGAGAAGCCGGCAAGGGTGCCGGTAAGGTCAGAAATG
>JAZQUM010000137.1:0-8867 GCA_045631305.1 Oscillospiraceae bacterium
TTGTTATCAGGTCTTGTCTTCCTAAGACCGCTTGGCCTCCGACTTACTGTGATGAATGCGGCCACATCAACGTCAGCCGTGAAGATCCCACCAAGTGCGAAAAGTGCGGCTGCACCAACCTGACCCGTGACGAAGACGTTCTGGACACCTGGTTCAGCTCCGCTCTGTGGCCCTTCTCCACTCTGGGTTGGCCTAACATGGACGCTGAAGACCTGAAGTACTGGTATCCCACCAGCGTAATGGTCACCGGTTATGACATCATCTTCTTCTGGGTTGCCCGCATGATCTTCTCCGGTATGGAACAGATGAAGAAGGAACCCTTCAAGACCGTATTCATCCACGGCCTGGTTCGTGACGATAAGGGCAGAAAGATGAGCAAGAGCCTTGGCAACGGCATCGATCCTCTGGAAATGGCAGAAAACTTCGGTGCGGACGCTCTGCGCTTCAACCTCATCACCGGCAACAGCCCCGGTAACGACATGCGTTTCTATGTGGAAAAGTGCGAAGCAATGCGTAACTTTGCCAATAAGATCTGGAACGCTTCCCGCTATGTGATGATGAACCTCACCATCGACGAAGTGAAGGTTCCCGAAAAGCTGGAACTGGAAGACAAGTGGGTCCTCTCCAAGCTGAACACTCTGGTTCGCGAAGTGACCGAAAACATGGATGCTTACGAACTGGGCGTTGCTTCCGCCAAGGTTTATGACTTCATCTGGGATACCTACTGCGACTGGTACATCGAACTCACCAAGACCCGCCTCTACGGTGAAGACGAAGAAGCCAAGAAGAACACCCAGAACGTTCTCTGCTACGTGCTCATCCAGATCCTGAAGCTGCTGCATCCCTTCATGCCTTTCATCACCGAAGAGATCTGGCAGGCCCTGCCTCACGAAGGCGACTTCCTGATGAAGGCTCAGTGGCCTGAATACAGTGAAGATATGAACTTTGCTGCTGAAGAACGCACCATGGAAGCTGTTAAGGACGCTATCACCGCTATCCGCGCACGCCGCGCAGAAATGAATGTTCCTCCTTCCAAGAAGGCACAGATGATCATCGTTTCCGAAACTCCCGAAGTTTACGAAGCTGGCCGCGCATTCATGATGCGCCTTGCTTACTCCAACGAGATCACTGTGACCGATAAGGCTCCCGCAGATCTTACCGGTCTTGTGACTGTGGTTACTCACAACGCCAATGTCTACATGCCCCTTGCTGAACTGGTTGACTTCGAAAAGGAACTGGCTCGCATCGCAAAGGAAAAGGCAGAAGCTGAAAAGAACCTGCAGCGCATCGAAGGCAAGCTCTCCAACCCCGGCTTCCTGCCCAAGGCTCCCGAAGCTGTTATCAATGGCGAAAAGGAAAAGGCAGAGATGCTCCGCACCCTCATTGCCAAGCTGGATGAATCCGCTGCCGCTATGAAGTAATGAAAAAAGAGTGAGTCGAAAGACTCACTCTTTTTTGCTGCTGGCAGGACAAACGGAAAGAAAGGTGCTAAAATATAGGTGTATTAAGGAACTTTTTGCTGATTTTAGCGTCTATATAAGTACAAGACAACAAAGGGAGTGTATTCAAATGAAAAAGTTGATAGCATTGTTTTTAGTGCTGGTTTGTGTGTTATCCATTATGGGGTGTTCCTCGAAGACAGACGGAGACGCAATTGAAAATAATCAAAACAATGAGATGACGAGTAAATGGGGCGTCGTCCTGGAAGCTGAGAATGTAACGGCAAACGGTTTAACGCTTGTCTGCAATCATTTGGGCGGAGAAGATGTGGCAGAGTTAAGCACAGGAAGTTATTTTGTGATTCAGAAATCAGAAGAAACAGATTGGGTCGATGTTGAATATCTTCCGCAGGAATACGAGCTTGTATGGACCTTAGAAGCATGGATGATTCAGAAAGAAGACACTACCCAATGGGATGTGAACTGGGAATGGCTTTACGGTGAATTGCCTGCTGGGGAATATCGTATTGGAAAAGAAATCATGAATTTCAGAGGAGCCGGTGATTATGACACAGAAATGCTTTATGCCGGGTTTGTGATCGATTAACTTCGACAGAGCGGTTGATTCTACGGAGCATAGATAGATTTCCGGGAAAAAAGATGGTATCATACTTTTGAGGTGAGAAACGATGGACCACAGCAAAACCGGAGAACTGATCCGCGAGAACCGCGTAAAGCAGGGGTTAACCCAGCGGCAGTTGGCGGAAAAACTGATGCTCAGCGACAAGACCGTTTCCAAATGGGAGCGGGGCATGGGCTGCCCTGATGTGGGGATCCTGGTAAAACTCTCGGAGATTTTGGGTGTGGACCTGAAGGCCCTGATGGAAGGGCAAGTGAAAGGCAACGAACCTACGGGAGGAAATATGAAAAAGCTGAAGTTTTACATGTGCCCCAATTGCGGCAATCTCCTGACTTCCATGGTGGAAGCGGCCGTCAGCTGCTGCGGCAAGACTTTGGCGCCGCTGGAAGCCAGGAAGGCCGATGAGGCACACGGTTTAAATGTGGAAGTGATCGAAAATGAGTTTTTCGTGACTTCGGGGCATGAAATGACCAAGGAACACTACATTTCCTTTTTAGCGCTCGTGACAGGGGATACACTGGTTTTGAAAAAGCAGTATCCCGAATGGGGGTTGGATACCCGCCTTCCCATGCTGCGCTATGGCACACTTTATTGGTACTGCACGGAGCACGGGCTTTTCTATCAGCATTTATTGAAAAAGAAAGCGTGAGTTGAATTTCAACTCACGCTTTTTTGTTAGATCTTCTTGAAGAAATAGGGGCCGTTGATCTTGTGATCGGCGCGGCCGTGGTAACGGTCGATCACGGCCTTGTCGGCTTCGTTGACAGTGCCGTACAGCAGGAAATCGTCGATAGCCTTGTAGGTAACACCCATATCCTGCTCATCGGTCTGGCCTTCGTAGAGACCTGCGGAGGGGGCCTTGGTGATGATGTTGATGGGTGCTTTCAGATAGGTGAGGAACTCGAAAACTTCGGTGGCGGTGAGGTCGGAAATGGGGTTGAAGTCACAGCCGCCGTCGCCCCACTTGGTGAAATAGCCCATGTAGCGCTCGCTGCGGTTGCCGGTGCCTGCTACCAGCAGGTTTTCGGATGCGCCGATGGTGTAAAGTGCCAGCATGCGCAGGCGGGGCGCAATGTTGGAAATGGCGGAAGCGTTGAGGGTGGTGACAGAAGAGGTGACATCCATCACGAGAGCCTTTTCTGCCGTGAGGTCCAGAACGCGGGTCTCGATGCCATACTGGTTGGCAAGGTCGCAGCCATCGTCCTTATCTTCACCGAAGTTGCGCTTGGATTCGCAGGGCATGATAATACCAACGGTATTGTCGCAGGCGGCCTTGCAGAGGATGCCCACAAGAGCGCTGTCCTTACCGCCGGAGTTGCCGAAGATGATGCCCTTGGCGCCGCTGGTCTTCAAAAGACCCTGAATAAACTCAACTCTATCTTTAAATTCCTGTGCGTAATCTCTCATGTCCAATGCCTCCTGCACCGAATAATGAATTTCAACGCTTTCAGCATAGCACAGTTTTTGCGGAAAGTTAAGGGGAGCAGTAAAAAAAGAGAAATTTTACTTTTCTGCACAAGGGATTCGACAGAAAAGAGAGTCGCATCTCGCCTATAATCACCCTGTCCTTTCAAATGGATGGGGTGATTTTTTCAGCAAAGGAGCGAGGGAATGGAGATCAGTTCGAAGCGGGCGGAGAGAAATCTGCTGCTGGAGTTAAAAGGAGAATTAGATCACCATGGCGCAAAACGGGCCATGGAGGTCATTGAGCAGGAGATCGATGCGGCGCTGCCGCTGCGGTTGGTGCTGGATTTTTCAGGTGTCACTTTTATGGACAGTTCCGGTATCGGCGTGCTGCTGCGGACTCAGCGGCGGATGCAGTGCTACGGCGGCAGTATGCTTTTGCGCGGTGTATCGGCGCAGGCGGGGAGAATATTGGAGATCGCGGGAGTGGGGCGGTTCATCCACATGAAAAAGGAGAAGGAACATGCAATTGATCAATGAAATGCAGCTTACATTTCAAAGCAGAAGCGTGAATGAAAGCTTCGCGCGCTGCGCTGCGGCAGGTTTTGCTGCGCAGCTGGACCCCACACTGGAGGAGTTGGGAGACATCAAAACTGCGGTGAGCGAAGCGGTGACCAATGCCATTGTCCACGCCTATCCCGATACCGTGGGGAAGATCACCCTCAAGGGACGGATCTATGAGGGGAATGTGCTGGAGATCATGGTGCGGGATACAGGCTGCGGTATTGCGGATGTAGAAAAAGCCCGCGTGCCCCTTTTTACCACAGGCGGGGAAGAGCGCAGCGGCATGGGCTTTACCATTATGGAAAGCTTTATGGATTCGCTGCGGGTCCGCTCCAAAGTGGGGCGGGGCACCACGGTAACTATGCGCAAGAAGATCATTTGCCGCGGCAGGGCTCGGGGATGAAGACGAGCTTAAAAGAGCAGATCCTGCAGGCGCAGCAGGGGGAAAGCGAAGCTGAAAGATGTTTGCTGGAGGAAAATGCGGGGCTGATCCACGGCATCGTGCGGCGGTATTTGGGTCGTGGAGTGGACGCTGAGGATCTTTACCAACTGGGCTGCATCGGATTTCTCAAAGCGGTGCGAGGTTTCGACTTTACATATGAGACGGAATTTTCGACGTATTCCGTTCCCAAGATCGATGGGGAGATCCGGCGCTATTTTCGGGACAACGGAGCAATAAAAGTGAGTCGCACCATAAAGCGTAATGTGGCTTTGGTTTACAGGTGCAAAGCGGAGCTGGAGGCGGAATTAGGGCGGGATGCCACCTTGAGCGAGTTGGAAAAAGCCTCAGGATTGAGTTGTGAAGAGATTCTGGAAGCCGAGGGAGCTACCCGTGAGGTGAGCTCCATGCAGCAGGAAACAGGTGACGGGATGACGCTGGAAGGGATCATTGCAGATCGGGAAACGGAAGAGGATGTTTTGGAAAAAATCGCCCTTCGGCAAGGGATCTCTTCGCTGCCGCAGCGGGAGGGTATGGTGGTGAGCCTTCGCTATTACAGAGGCTTTACCCAAGCTCAGGTTGCCCGCGTGCTGCAGGTTTCTCAGGTGCAAGTATCGCGGCTGGAGAAGCGGGCAATGGAGCGTTTGCGGGCGTATTTTCGCTAGGCTCAAAGTAGGATGGGGGCTGAAACTCCGTCATATATTTCCAGTGGCGCTTGGGCATAAAGCTCATGCGGCAGCGTGGGTTTTCCCGCTCGCGGATGGCGACGGTATCATAAAACCGCTTCCAGAGCAGGCGGAAGGAAGCCTCTTCTTCGGAAGGTGCCGCCATCTCGAAATCTTCCAGGGGCAGGATGCGGGCGGTGCCTGCGGCATAGAAAAGCGCCTCGCGGTGGGTGCGGTCATAAATGAAGAAGGTCTCATTCTGATAGCGGGAGCAGAAATGGTGGCGCAGCATAGGCAGAACGCGGTTATTGGGTTCGATCTCGCTGCCAAGCACTCCGTTGAATTCAGAAAAGCGGACAAAACCGCGGTAATGTTCCGTTTCGGTGGCAAGATTGCGCAGCGCTTTTCGGATGGGAAGAAAGGTTTCATCCGTCAGGTCGGAAAGAAGGGGGGGGCCGCAGCGGTAAAGCTTGCGGATAAAGCGGTAGAGGACAAGCTCTTTTTCGCTCATGTGGGTGAGAAAAGCCTGCCGCAGTAATCGGCAGGCTTTGGGAGAGATTTTGTGGAGACTGCGGTAGACCCGCTGGGAGTGTTCTTTTCGGGTAAACACGGTGCGGACAGGGAAAAGGGAAATGGTCTCGGCATCGGGTGTGATGTCCACAGGATTTTCCTTTTCCGTGTAGCTCATGAACACACAGCACAAAAAGCCCTCAAAGGTGCCGTCGTATATATACAAAATATCTTTCCATGCCATGTGATTATCCTCAATCAAAAAAGTGAAAGCTGCTCCATAACGGAAGGCCCCAGAGTTTGCCGCTCTGCCGCAATGAGATTGCGTTGGAGACTATCGGGTGAAAAGCGAAGGCCTTCCAGCATTCTGTGGCTGCAGGTGATGAAATACTGGGCCCGTTTCATGACAACACCAAGCTTTGCCAGATCTTCGTGGCGCAACGAGCGGGTGCGGCGGCTTGTGAGAATGCGCCGCGCGCTGACAACACCGATGCCGGGGACCCGCAGCAGCATTTCATAGTCTGCGGTGTTGATCTCTACGGGGAAAAGCTCCAGATGCTGCAGTGCCCAATTGCACTTGGGGTCAAGATAGGGGTTAAAATTGGGGTTTTCCGCGCTCAGAAGCTCTTCGGCACGGAAACCGTAAAAGCGCAGAAGCCAGTCGGATTGATACAACCGATGTTCCCGTAAAAGGGGCGGTTTGGTATCAAGGGAAGGGAGGAGTGAATGCTCCACCACGGGGACATACGCGGAAAAGAAGACACGCTTGAGCTTATACTTATCGTAAAGGGACTGGGTGAGGGAGAGAATGTGACGGTCGGAATCGTCGGTAGCGCCTACGATGAGCTGGGTGCTTTGGCCTGCGGGTGCAAAAGGAAGAGCTTTTTTATACTTTGTCAGCTCTTCCTTGTTTTCTTTTCGATATGCGGCGATCTGGCCCATGGGGCGAAGGATCGCCGATTTTGTTTTGTTGGGAGCAAGGGTCGTGAGGCCTGCTTCGGAAGGAAGCTCGATATTCACGCTAAGTCGGTCGGCCAGCAGACCCAGCTGCGTGACAAGCTCCGGAGAGGTGCCGGGGATGACCTTGGCATGAATATAGCCGTTGAACCCGTATTCTCCTCTGAGGAGCTGCAATGCTTTGATTATGCGCTCGGTGGTATAGTCCGGGCTTTTCATGACCCCTGAGGAGAGAAAAAGACCTTCGATATAATTGCGGCGGTAAAAGCCGATGGTGAGTTCTGCCAGTTCGCGGGGGGTAAATGCTGTGCGGCGCACATCGTTGGAACAGCGGTTGACGCAATACTTGCAGTCATACACACAGTAGTTGCTCATCAGCACCTTGAGAAGGGTGATGCAGCGGCCGTCGGCAGAAAAGCTGTGGCAGCAGCCTGCGATGGAAGAAGTGGTGTTGCCGATCTTACCCTCCTGAAAGCCGCGTTTGACGCCACTGGATGTGCAGGCGGCATCGTATTTGGCGGCATCGGTGAGGATGGTTAGTTTATCGAGAAGATCCATCAGCGGGCATAAGCGCGGCGGGAAGATCTCTTGGTGGGACGTTCCAGCCAGTCAATAAGACGGAACATTTCGCGCACACAGGCAGCAATACCCATAACAATAAAAGCAATACACCAAAAACCCATAACTGAAACCTCCTTGACAGAAATCGAACATTTATTCTATCTGCAGTATATATCGAACAAGTGTTCTTGTCAATAGCCAAATCGAAAATTTGTTCTATTTTGTGAAATTTGGTAGTTCCTATTTACAGGTGAATGTGATATACTGCGGAAAGAGAAAGAAAAAGAGAGGTCGAAAAAATCATGCAGGACTTCCGCGAAAGATACGCTGCGGCGCGAAAGAAAGTGATCGGGCGTGACTATGCAAAACTGAATCCGCAGCAGAGAGAGGCTTGCCTTGCAACGGAAGGCCCCCTTCTTTTGCTGGCAGGTGCCGGCAGCGGCAAGACCACGGTGCTCATTAACCGCGTGGCAAACCTTTTGAAATACGGCCGCGGCAGCGACAGCGTTGAAGTGCCCGAATGGGCCACGGAAGAGGACCTGCTGTTTTTGGAAAACTATCCTGCTCAGCCCACAGAGGAAGAGGCGGCAAGAGCGGTAAAACTCTGCGCTGTGGAGCCTGCAGCGCCCTGGTCGGTGATCGCCATCACCTTTACCAATAAGGCGGCAGGAGAACTGAAAGAACGTCTTGAGCGCATGCTGGATGCGGAGAAGGCCCGCGATATCTGGGCAGCTACGTTCCACTCCGCCTGCGTACGTATTCTGCGCCGCGATATTGAGCGTATCGGTTTTTCCAAAGATTTTACCATCTACGATACGGATGACTCCAAGCGGGTCATCAAGGATATTCTCAAGGAGTTGAATCTGGACGAAAAGACCTTCCAGCCCCGTGAGATCTTAGCCATCATTTCCTCCGCCAAGGATGCCCTGCAGCCCCCTGAAGAGATCGCACGGCAGGCAGAAGCCATCAATGACTGGAAGAAGAGCCGCATTGCGCGGGTGTACCATGAGTATCTGCGCCGTCTGCGCGCTGCCAATGCGCTGGACTTTGATGATATCATTCTCCATACGGTGCATCTGCTCCAGTCCTGCGAGGATGTGCGGGAATATTATCAGCGCAAGTTCCGCTACGTGCTGGTGGATGAGTATCAGGATACCAACCATCTGCAGTATCTTCTCACCAGCCTTCTGGCGGGTGGGAGGAAGAACATCTGCGTGGTAGGTGACGATGACCAGAGTATCTACCGTTTCCGCGGCGCCAACATTGAAAATATCCTCAGCTTTGAAAAGCAGTATAAAAATGCCCGCGTTATCCGCTTGGAGCAGAATTATCGCTCCGCGGGGCATATCCTCAATGCGTCCAATGCGGTGATCCGCAATAATACAGGCCGAAAAGGGAAGACCCTCTGGACGGAAAACGGAGAGGGTGACAAGGTCACCGTCCGCACGGTTTTCAACGAAAGCGACGAGGCCAACTTTGTGGTGAGCCAGATCATGAGCGCCTATACCCAGGGCCGCAACTGGAAGGAAAATGCGGTGCTTTACCGCATGAATGCCCAGTCCAACGCGCTGGAATATGCCTTCAAGCGCAACGCTGTGCCCTATAAGATCATCGGCGGCATGAAGTTCTTTGACCGCGCGGAAGTAAAGGACATGCTTTCCTATCTCTGTGTGATCAATAACACCACT
>JAZQUM010000138.1:0-10143 GCA_045631305.1 Oscillospiraceae bacterium
GGCGGCTTCGGCGGCAAGGAAGATATGTCGGTGCAGCACCATGCAGGTCTCATTGCCCATGTGCTGAAGGTTCCCGTAAAGGTGAAGCTGAGCCGTCAGGAATCCATCCTTGTGCATCCCAAGCGCCACAGCATGAAGATGGACTTTACCATGGGCTGCGATGAAAACGGCATCATTCAGGGTGTGAAGGCCAAGGTCGTTTCCGATACGGGCGCTTTTGCTTCCCTTGGCGGTCCCGTTCTGGAGCGCGCCTGCACCCATGCTGCAGGTCCCTATGCCTATGAAAACTTCGAGATCGAAGGCTGGGCTTATTATACCAACAATCCTCCCGCAGGCGCTTTCCGCGGCTTCGGTGTGACCCAGACTTGTTTCTGCACCGAGACCCTTTTGAATGAAATGGCAGACCTCATCGGCATCAGCCCCTGGGAGATCCGCTACCGCAATGCTATCCGCCCCGGCGGCGTACTGCCCAACGGTCAGATCGTGGGCGCTGAAACGGGTCTTGTGGAAACGCTGGAGGCTGTGAAGCCTTATTACGATGCGGCTCTTGCCGCAGGTGAACCTGTGGGTCTTGGCTGCGCCATGAAGAATGCAGGCGTTGGCGTTGGTCTTCCCGACTGGGGCCGCTGCAAGCTCATTGTGGAAGAGGATGCAAAGGTCCATATTTACACCGGTGCTTCCTGCATTGGTCAGGGTCTTGGCACCGTTCTTGTGCAGATGATCGTTTCCTTTGCAGGCCTCAAGCGCAGTGACATTGTCTACGAGCGCAGCAATACCTGGATCTCTCCCGATAGCGGCGATACTTCCGGTTCCCGCCAGACCATGGTCACGGGTGAAGCCTGCCGCAGAGCCTGCCTGAAGCTGGTGGAAGCGCTGGAAGGCAAGACGCTTGCCGACCTTGCAGGTCAGGAATTTTACGGTGAGTATCTGGCAAAGACCGATCCTTTGGGCGCAGATGTTCCCAATCCTGTGTCCCATGTGGCTTACGGCTATGCAACGCAGGTCTGCATCCTGGATAAGGAAACGGGCCGCGTAAAGCAGATGGTGGCAGCTCACGATGTAGGTAAGGCCATCAACCCCCTGAGCTGCGAAGGCCAGATCGAAGGCGGCGTGGTCATGAGCATGGGTTATGCTCTCACCGAGCGCTATCCCATTGATGAAAACTGCAAGCCTACGGCAAAATACGGTACCCTTGGTCTCTTCCGCGCTAACCAGATCCCCACGGAGATCACCTCTATCGTCATCGATAAGCCGGGTCTTGATATTGCAGGCGGCGCCATCGGTATCGGTGAGATCACTTCCATTCCCACCGCTCCCGCCATCGCAGATGCTTATTACCGACTCAGCGGTGAAAGAGAATATCACCTGCCGCTGGTGAATACTCCCTACGCAAAGAAATAAAGTCAATAAAAAACACCGTCAAAAGACGGTGTTTTTTTATTGCTCTTTTTTCAGTTGTTCCAGCGCTTCGGGGGTATCCGCGTCACCCAGTTCCGCGGCGGGGACTTCGCAAAGAAGCAGGTCTTCTTCGTGACGGCGGATCACAGCGCCGCCGCCCTTATCGCCCTGCAGAGCCATGAGTTCAGAGAAAAAGCGGGCAGGGAAGATGCAGGGGTTGCCCCGCTGACCGTTGTGGCTGCAGGAAACGATTTTTTCGGGGTTGGCGCAGTAAAGATCGCACAGAGCTTCCACGCTTTCCTGCCGCAGCAGCGGCTGGTCGGACACCTGATACATAATAGCATCGCAATCCTGCATAGCTTCGGTGCCTAGGGCTACTGTGTGGCTGATGCCCCAGTCGGGATGGCGGTTGTAGATCACATCAAAGCCGAATTCTTCGGCCAGGGCGGCGATCTCATCATACTGGGTCACCACAGTGATGCGCTCAAAGCGCTCTTTGGGAATGGTGCGCAGTGCGCGGGTAATCAATGTGGTGCCGCCAAAATCGGCGGCCAGCTTATTTTTACCGAAGCGGCTGGCGTTGCCGGCAGCCATTACCAGGCAGCCAAGTTTCAACCCTGTCATAATCCACCCTCATCTTTCTGATTTCTGTGCATATTGTACCATAACGGAAGGATACAGTATACAGTATTGACAAAAATTTAGTTTACCAAAAAATTTTTCAATATTTTTTCAAAAAAATAGTGAAATTTCATAAAAGGAGTGCTATAATACTAAATAAGATTTAGGGATTATAATTTATTTTTTGCTAATTTTGGCGAAAAGACGATATAAGGAGGTCGAGTTTATGGGTGCCATTGGCAAGAGCGAAATCCGCGTAGATGCCTTTGACAAAGTCACGGGCAGAACGCAGTACTATGAAGACCGTATGCCGCAGGAAGCTCTCTATGTGAGAATCAAACACTCTACGATTGCGCACGGCTTTGTAAAATCCATTGATACCTCGGAAGCGGAAAAAATCGACGGCGTTGTAAAAATTCTGACCTGCTTTGATGTTCCCAATATTCCTTTCCCCACGGCAGGTCATCCCTGGAGCATGGATCCTGAACATCAGGACGTAGCTGACCGCCTTCTTCTGAACCGTCATGTCCGTTATTACGGCGACGAAGTGGCAGCAGTTATTGCTGAGGATGAAGTTTCTGCTATTCAGGCCGTGCGGGCGCTGAAGGTGGAATACGAAGAACTGCCTTTCGTGCTGGATGTACATAAATCCATGGAAGAGGGCGCACCTCAGCTGCATGATGATTATCCCGGGAATGTTCTCAAGCATACCTCTATCCGCAACGGTGACTATGCTTCCGCTATTGAAGAAGAGGGTCTTATCCGTGTGGAAGGCTGGTACAACACCCCTGTGGTGCAGCATTGCCACATCGAAAATCACGGCTGCTTTGCTTATGAAGAAGCCGGCCGCGTGGTGGTGGTTTCCTCCACCCAGATCCCTCACATCGTGCGCCGCACCGTGGGCCAGGCATTGGGCCGTCCCTGGGGCGACATCCGCATAGTAAAGCCTTATGTAGGCGGCGGTTTCGGCAACAAGCAGGACTCGCTGTATGAACCCCTTTGCGCATGGTGCTCCACGCAGGTGGGCGGCCGCTGCGTCCGTATCGACTGCAGCCGTGAAGAAACCTTTGTTTCCAACCGCACCCGCCATTCCATTCAGTACCACATTATTTCCTACCTGCGGCCTGACGGCACTTTCGCAGCCCGCAAGCTGGAAGCGTTTTCCAATCAGGGCGCTTACGCATCCCACGGCCACAGTATCGTAGCCAAGGGCGCAGGCGCATTCCCCCAGCAGTACCCCTGCCCCAATGTGGAAGTGGATGCTTACACCATCTTTACCAATACTCCCACCGCAGGCGCTATGCGCGGCTACGGTATTCCCCAGGCTATGTTCGGCAACGAATCTCACATCGATGAGTGTGCCAAGGCTGTGGGTATGGACCCCGTGGAATTCCGCACCAAGAACCTGATGCCCGTGGGTTATAAAGATGCCTTCAGCCACAATGAGCTTTACAGCGACACTTATAATCAGTGTATTGCCAAGGGCAAGGCATTTATTGACTACGACCGCAAAAAGGAAGAATATGCCAAGGATACAGGCCCCATCCGCCGCGGTATCGGCATGGCTGCTTTCTGGTATAACACCGGTGTATATCCCATTTCTCTGGAAACCTCTTCCTGCCGCATGCTGCTGAATCTGGATGGAAGCGTTAACGTGCAGGTGGGTGAAACGGAGATCGGTCAGGGCGCGGACACCGCCTATGCACAGATGACGGCCGATGTGGTGGGCCTTGCCAACTACAGAAATGCACATGTCATTTCCTGTCAGGATACTGACATCACCCCCATGGGGCTTGGTGCTTACGCATCCCGCCAGACCTATGCTGCAGGCTTTGCCATCCGTCAGACCGGTGAACTGCTGAAAAGACGCATTCTGGAATATGCCTGCGAGGTGACCCGCCAGGCAACCTATAACATGGATATTATTGACAGCAACGTGGTCCGCACTACCGACGGACGGGTGCTGATGAGTCTGGAAGAACTTGCCAAGACGGCACAGTACAATGCCCGCCACAGTGAACACCTTACCGCGGAATCTACCTACACCATCCGCAACAACGCCTATTCCTTCGGCTGCACCTTCGTGGATGTGGAAGTGGATATCCCCATGTGCAAGGTGAAGATCCTGAACATGGTAAATGTTCATGACTGCGGCCAGATCATCAATCCTGCTCTTGCTGAAGCGCAGGTCCACGGCGGTATGTCCATGGCCATCGGTTACGGTATGAGCGAGCAGCTGCTCTTCGATCCCAAGACCGGTAAGCCTTTGAACAACAACCTTCTGGACTACAAGCTCTCCACCACCATGGACCACCCCAAGCTCAACGCCCTCTTTGTGGAGAACTATGAGCCCACATCCGCATTCGGTACCAAGGCACTGGGTGAACCTCCCGCTTGCTCCGGTGCTCCTGCTATCCGCAACGCGGTTTACAATGCTACGGGCGTAGCCATCAACTCTGCGCCCCTCACCCCCCACATCCTCTTCAAGCGTTTCTGCGAAGAGGGTTTGATCAAAGAGTAAGGAGGGAATTCTATGTACGATTTGTTAGCACTGTATGAAGCGTCCAGCGTGGAAAATGCAGTGGCACTGCGTATAGAGCACCCCGAAGCACAGATCATTGCCGGCGGCACAGACGTGCTGGTGCAGATGCGCGAAGGCAAACGCGCAGGCAAGGCTCTGATCAGCATCCAGAAGCTGGATGAGATTCGCGGTGTTTCGCTGGATGAAAAGGAAGCCATTCGTATTGGCAGCCTTACCAGTTTTTCCCACATTACGAAAAATCCCCTGATCCAGCAGTACATCGGTGTGCTGGGTGAAGCAGTGGATATGGTGGGCGGCCCTCAGATCCGCAATGCAGGCACCATCGGCGGCAACACCTGCAACGGTGTGACCTCCGCTGACTCTTCCTCCACGCTCCATGCGTGGGATGCCATCATTGAACTCACAGGTGTCAACGGCAAGCGCTATGTTCCTATCCATGAGTTCTATATCAAGGCAGGCGTTGTGGATATCCGCGCGGAAGAAGGTGAGATCCAGACCGCCATCATTATCCCCAAGGAATCCTACGAAAATACCCACGGCTTCTATATTAAGTATGCCATGCGCAATGCCATGGATATCGCCACCCTGGGCACCTCTGTCAATGCCCGCCTCAGTGCCGACAAGAAGACCTTTGAGCGTGTGCGCATCGCCTTTGGTGTAGCAGGTCCTGTGCCACTGAGAGCCACCACCGCCGAAGAGTGGATCTGCGGCAAGGAAGTGACCATGGCCAATGCGGAAGAATTTGCCAAGAAGGTTCTGGAGGATATCAATCCCCGTGACTCCTGGCGCGCATCCAAGGCATTCCGCTCCCACATTGCAGTGGAATGCGCCAAGCGCTGCCTCATTGAATCGGTAAAACGCGGAGGAGGTGAGCTTGCATGACAAAGAAACAGTATCAGGTAGTTCGCTTCAATCTTAACGGCAAAGATGTGGAGAAGGTAGTGGACGTACGGGCAAGCCTTACGGATATGCTGCGCAATGACTATCGCATGACTTCTGTAAAGAAGGGCTGTGAAGTGGGCGAATGCGGTGCGTGCACCGTGCTCATTGACGGCGAAGCCTACAACTCCTGTATCTATCTTGCCGTCTGGGCAGAAGGCAAGCACATCCGCACGCTGGAAAGTCTCCTGGGTCCCAACGGTGAACTCAGCGACATTCAGCAGGCATTTATTGATGAAACGGCTGTACAGTGCGGCTTCTGCACCCCCGGCTTTATCCTGACGGCCATTGAGATTCTGGAATCCGGTAAGCTTTACGATGACGATACCCTGCGCAAGCTTATCAGCGGTCACCTTTGCCGCTGCACGGGCTATGAGAATATCTTCCGCGCAGTAAAGAAAACCATGTATCGCCGATTGGGTAAAGAGATCGATTTCTAAAACGAAAAGTAAAAAAGAACGGGGCAACGCCCCGTTCTTTTTTGGCTTTTGGGAAAAGTTGCAATTTCATCCCCTGGGAAAATGTGTAAAAACCGATGAAAATGAAAAATCAACGGATAAATCAATGATAAATCATTGTGAAGAGATTGACAAAATTGACCCTGTGGGCTATGATGAATGGGTTGGATAATGTCAACTCTTTATGTTTGAATATCAGGTTGAAACGAAAGAAGGAGTAATTATGTATCGTATCGTTAAGAGAAGAGAACTGAACCCCAGCGTTACTCTGCTTGAGATCGAAGCACCCATGATCGCTAAGAAGGCAGAGCCCGGCCAGTTCATCATCCTCCGCGTGGATGAGAACGGCGAACGCATCCCCCTGACCATCGCTGGCTATGACCGCGAAAAGGGCACCGTTACCATCATCTTCCAGATCGTTGGCGCTACCACTGAAAAGCTGAACCACGTGATGGAAGGCGAATGCATCCAGGACTTCGTTGGTCCTCTGGGTCGCGCTACTCACACTGACGGCCTGAAGAAGGTTGCAGTCGTTGGCGGCGGCGTTGGTACTGCTATCGCTCTCCCCGTTGCAAAGAAGCTGCATGACATGGGCGTTGAAGTTCATGCTATCATTGGCTTCCGCACCAAGGATTTGGTTATTCTGGAAGAAGAATTCGGCCAGGCAAGCTCCAAGCTGGTTCTCTGCACTGACGACGGTTCCTATGCAAAGAAGGCTCTCGTTACCGAAGCTCTCAAGGAACTCATCGATGCAGGCAATGAATATGACGAAGTTATCACCATCGGCCCCCTGCCCATGATGAAGTTCGTTTGCCGTCTGACCAAGGAATACGGCATCAAGACCATCGTCAGCATGAACCCCGTTATGGTTGACGGTACCGGTATGTGCGGCGGCTGCCGTCTCACCGTTGGCGGTGAAACCAAGTTCGCTTGCGTTGACGGTCCCGAATTCGACGGTCACCTCGTTGACTTTGATGAAGTTATCAAGCGTGGTAGAATGTATCATTCTTTCGAACGCAGCAAGCATGAAGAAACCTGCAACCTGTTCAAGAAGGAGGTCCAGTAATCATGGCTAATATGTCTCTTAAGAAAAACGAAATGCCCTCTCAGGATCCTAACGTACGTAATCAGAACTTCCTGGAAGTGGCTCTGGGCTACACCGAAGAGCAGGCTCTGGATGAAGCTGCTCGCTGCCTGAACTGCAAGAACCGTCCCTGCGTTGGCGGCTGCCCCGTTAACGTTAACATCCCCGATTTCATCAAGAAGATCACCGAACGCGACTATGAAGGCGCTTATCAGGTAATCAATGCTACCAGCAGCCTGCCCGCAGTTTGCGGTCGTGTATGCCCCCAGGAAAGCCAGTGCGAAAAGTACTGCGTTCGCGGCATCAAGGGTGAACCCGTAGGTATCGGCCGTCTGGAACGTTTCGTTGCTGACTGGCACAATGCCAACTGCACCGAAGCTGCTGTTAAGCCCGAATCCAATGGCCACAAGGTAGCTGTTATCGGTTCCGGCCCCGCTGGCCTCACCGTAGCAGGCGATCTGGCTAAGAAGGGTTATGAAGTTACCGTATTCGAAGCTCTGCACCTGGCAGGCGGCGTTCTGGTTTACGGTATCCCCGAATTCCGTCTTCCCAAGGCTATCGTTCAGAAGGAAGTTGACGGTCTGAAGGCTCTGGGCGTTAAGGTTGAAACCAACATGGTGATCGGCCGCACCGTTTCCATCGACGAACTCATGGAAGAATATGGCTTCGAAGCAGTATTCATCGGCTCCGGCGCTGGTCTGCCCATGTTCATGAACATCCCCGGTGAAAACCTCAACGGTGTTTACTCCGCTAACGAATTCCTGACCCGTATCAACCTCATGAAGGCTTACCGTGAAGGTTCCGACACTCCCATCATGCCTCTCAAGGGCAAGAAGGTTGCAGTTGTTGGCGGCGGTAACGTTGCTATGGACGCAGCTCGCTGCTCCAAGCGTCTGGGCGCTGATGTTTACGTTGTTTATCGTCGTGGTATGGAAGAACTTCCCGCTCGTCACGAAGAAGTTGAACATGCTATCGAAGAAGGCATCATCTTCAAGACCCTCAACAACCCCATCTGCATCAACGGCAACGAAAACGGCGAAGTTTCCGGCATGACTTGCGTTGAAATGGAACTGGGCGAAGCTGACGCTTCCGGCCGTCGTCGTCCCGTTGTTAAGGAAGGTTCCGAATTCGAACTTCCCGTTGACGCTGTTATTATGTCCCTGGGTACTTCTCCCAACCCCCTGATCAAGGACACCACCAAGGGTCTGGAAATCAACAAGAAGGGCGGCATCATCGTTAACGAAGCAGGCCTCACCTCCCGCGAAGCTGTTTACGCAGGCGGCGACGCTGTTACCGGTGCAGCTACCGTTATTTTGGCAATGGGCGCAGGCAAGCTGGCTGCAAAGTCCATCGACGAATACCTCTCCAACAAGTAAGATCGCTTACATAAAAAGACCTGCCAATTTGGCAGGTCTTTTTTTATTTCTTTTTCAAGATCTCACGCCGCACATAAGCGAAAGCTGCATCTTCGCCTTCGTCCTTCAGCTTCAAAAGCATGTCACCTAAAAGTGCATCTGTTTCGGGATGGATCAGAGCATGCCCTCTGGTTTTCAGGTAATAAAGATAGGGGGCGGCATCATTGTATTTATCCTTGTGGTAAAGCTTACAGGCGGCAATACGGTCACAGAACATTTCGGCAACATACTCTACCGGCATTTTGCATCCGCCCATGGACACCTTTCCCTCGGGGCTGATGATATAGTCGATCCAGTATTCAAAATGGTGACGGTTGCGGCCTTTGTGGTGCAGCCAGGAAAGACTCAGTCCTGTCTCAGCGCGCTCGGCATCATTAGGGCTTCGATACCCTTGAAAGTATTTTGCGCCTACACGGAACTCTGTGGGAGAAAATTTGCTCAGATCATGGGTAAGACCCTGGCGGTACAGACCCAGTTTAAAGCAGCCTCTCCGCACAAGGCGGCGGTGACGGCAAACCAGTTTAAAGTGTTCCAGCCACTTCATAGAAGACCTCCTGTTAATGCTGCGCGGGATTAAAGCGGGGAGAGTCTGCAAGGGAGCAGTCGCGGAAAAGGGTAGCTACGGCTGCTTCATATGCGCTGAAATATTCAGCCTTGCGAATCTGCTTGAGCGGTTTTTCATAGCCCTGGAAAAGGCAGCTTCCGTAGAACCACCATTCCCGCATGCGATAGATGGCGTTTTTACCGCCACCCAGTGCTTCACGGTAACTGTGATAGAGCCGGTCATGGAAGAGCTGCAGTTCTTCTTTGGTAATAGGCGCGCCGCCGCGCAGCTCACGGATCAGCGCAGGATTGGCAACAGCCCCGCGGCCTACCATAAGGGTTCCCTGCTGAGGATGTGCCTGAAGGAATGCATCCAGATCATCAGGGGAGAAAATATCACCGTTATAGCAAATGGGCAGGGAGGTGTTGGCAAGGGCATAGTCATACCACTCCATGCGAACATTGCCCTTATAGAAATCGGGCTGCACACGGGGGTGAATGATAAGTTCGGTCATGGGATAGCGGGAGAAAAGAGGCAGAAGTGTCTCAAATTCTTCCGCTGTTTTTTTGCCCAGACGGGTTTTTACAGAAATGCCGATGGGACAGCGGGAAAAGATCTCATCCAAAAAGACCCGCAGTTCTTCGGGGTATGCCAAAAGGCCGGAGCCTTTTTTCTTGGCGGTGACGGTGCCGGAAGGGCAGCCTAGATTCAGATTGACCTCTTTATATCCCATAGCCTGCAGTTCACCTGCGCACCAGAGAAAATAATCGGCATTGTTGGTAAGGATCTGAGGAACCAACAGCATGCCTTCGTTGTTTTCGGGCAGAACATCCTTCAGTTCCTTAGCAGCAAAACAATAGTTCTGGGTAGGAGAAATAAAGGGGGAGAAGTATTTATCCGCTGCGCCGAAAAGGGCAAACTGGGCCTGACGGAACACATAACCTGTAACGCCCTCCATGGGCGCGAAATAAAACTGCATCAATATCCGACCTTTCGGTTCACAAGATAGGTGAGTTTCTCACCTGCGGCATAGTGGGCGAGATCGGTGAGGAACATATCCACCACCTTGTCGCAGGTATAGTCCAGAGCCATGTTGCCTGCGCAATGGGGGGTGATAATGAGGTTGGGGGTCTTCAGCAGAG
>JAZQUM010000139.1:0-2198 GCA_045631305.1 Oscillospiraceae bacterium
CCGCCCAGGAAGATGTTCTTGGCACCCTGGACGGCACGGATATCCATAGTGCAGCTCTCGCTCATGGCGGCAAGATACCCGGTGTCCACCACGATACTCTGACCGGCCTGTAGCTCGTATTCCTTGCAGTGGCCGTCAATCTCCAGGAACACCAGACCGCTGCCGCTGATGCGCTGCATGATGAAACCCTCACCGCCGAAGAAACCGCGGCTGAGCTTCTGCTGGAAATAAATGGACACATCCAAACCCTTTTCCATAGCCAGGAAACCGCGCTTCTGCACGATGATGCCCCGGCCGGGCGTCACCTCGTAGGGAATGATGCTGCCGGGGAAACGGGAGGCAAAGGCGATGACCCCGCGGCCACCCTGGGCTGTATACTCGTTCATAAACAGGGACTCGCCGCTGATCAAGCGACTGAACACCTTTTTGGCGCCGCCGCCGGAAGTGGTCTCCATCTGCATATTGGGACTCATCCAGCTCATAGCGCCGCCCTCGCAGCACAGGGTCTGGCCACCCTCGGGATAGCAGATGACAACGGGCAGATGACCGCCCTCGATTTCATATTTCAGCATGGTCTTACCTCCTTATCTTTGTTAGGGCTATTGTAATATAGATGTGGCGGGTTGTCTACGGAAAAATGGAAAAACCTATTTCTCTTTTCTTTGACACGTTGCCGCTTTTTGCTATAATTAAATAAAAATATTTGTAACGAATTTCCGTTTCACGCGTTATATAGACAAAGGGGGTGAGATAGTGACTGATTTCCACGAGGTATATAACTTATATTTCAGAGATGTCTACCATTATGCTTTGTCTTTATGCCGAAATGCTTCCGTTGCTGAGGAGGTCACCCAGGAAACCTTCTACAAAGCATTGCAAAAGCTGGACTCCTTTGATGGAAAAGGGGAAATTTTTGTTTGGCTGTGCCAAATCGCGAAGAACACCTTTCTGTCCCTGTGCCGAAAAAACAGGTATTTGGCCCCCAACCCCGACACACCGCTGATTCCTGGCGAAGAAAACCTGGAGGATGACTTTTTCGACCGGGAAACCGCTTTTCGTATCCACAAAATCCTGCACACACTGGAAGAGCCGTACAAAGAGGTATTCTCACTGCGAACATTTGGTGAACTGCCTTTCAAGCAAATCGCGGAGCTGTTCGGCAAAACGGAGAGTTGGGCCAGAGTCACTTATCACCGGGCAAGATTAAAGATTAAGGAGGGATTGCAATGAAACTGCCTTGTAAAGTCGTGGAAGACATCCTGCCTTTGTATTATGACGGTGTCTGTTCGGAAGAAAGCACCGCACTGGTGGAGGAGCATTTGAAGGATTGTCCTTGCTGCAGCCGTTTGCTTTCCGATCTTCGTTCGGGAATCACGCTGTCGGAAAAGAAGGCGGATGATATCCGACCCTTAAAGAAGCTCCAAAAGAGCTATCGGAAAATGCGTTTCGGTTGGTGGGTCGCCGCGCTGTGCTTTTTGGTACTGATTCCTATGATCATCTTCATCAGCGTCTGGCGATTTTGGCCGCAGTCCTTCACGAATCTGATCCCGATGAGCGAAACATCTATCAGCGGTCTTTCTGTCTATGGAACGGTACAGGGTATCAAGGACGGAGAACCATTCACCGAAGCGCACCGCATAGACGCCTTGGAGCAGGCCAGCAATGAAGCCGCCGAGCTCCTGGATATTTTGAAATCCTCCCATTACCGGCAGGATCTTCGTAATCTGCTGCCGTGGGATATGGAGTCTGTGGGCGCAGACAAGAACTACAACGGTCAAACTGTCATCATATCATTTTATGTCGGGAGCCAACGGGAGGACTTTGTCTCCCTTCAGTTTTTAAGCCGCTCTATCGTTGCAGTTTCTTATGGTGACGAGTATGGGTTCCATATTTATCACCCGACCGATCCCGAAACCTTTGGGCAGCTGGCAGCATATCTCCAAGTACACGGAATCAACCAGTAGAAGAGAAAAGATCGGATTCTTATAAAGAGCGCCGCACCCTCCTGTGCGGCGCTCTTTTCAGCACGGAAAGAAGCCTTTGAATCGCATAGCGTGATGTCCCCACTCGCTTGCCCCTAAAGCCGCAAGCGCTCGGGGGTGACAGCGGTGAGTGTTTGAATCCTCCGCAGAAGCAAAAAAAGACAGCCACACCGAATGGTGTGGCTGTCTTTTGGCAGCGGGAGAAGGATTCGAACC
>JAZQUM010000140.1:0-17732 GCA_045631305.1 Oscillospiraceae bacterium
GCATCCCCGAGGGCTTCAAGGCTATGGTGCCCGCCATCATGATCCTGACCTTCGCCTGGAGCCTGAAGGCTATGACCGACTCCCTGGGTGCAAAGTACTTCGTCCGTGACTTTGTCCGTACTTCCGCTACCGGTGTGCAGGTGTTGCTGCCCGTCATCGTGTTCCTCATCGGCTGCCTGCTGGCCTTCGCTACCGGTACTTCCTGGGGCACCTTCGGCATCCTGATCCCCATCGTTCAGAATGTATTCTCCATGGATAACCCCATGGCTATCGTCTGCATCTCTGCCTGCATGGCCGGTGCTGTTATGGGTGACCACTGCTCCCCCATTTCCGATACCACCATCATGGCTTCCGCAGGCGCGCAGTGTGACCATGTAAACCATGTTTCCACTCAGTTGCCCTATGCCGTCACCTGCGCCGTCGTTTCCGGCGTGACTTATGTGATCGCAGGCGCACTCATCAACGCAGGTCTCAACGGCGTCATCGCTCTGCCCATCGGTATCGTGATGATGATCGCTACCATCTTCGTTCTGCGCGGCAAGGCTGCCAAGGCTTAAATTCCAATAAAAAAGACCCGATCGAAAGATCGGGTCTTTTCTTTTTTAATAATCCACCTTTACAAGGCACAGGCCTTCCGGCGGAGCGGTAGGTCCTGCCTGTTTGCGGTCCTTGGCCTCCAGGATGCGCGCCACATCTTCAGTGGTAAGCTTTCCGCGGCCCACTTCCAGGAGGGTGCCCACCAGAATGCGCACCATATTCTGCAAAAATCCCGTGCCGTGGAAATTGAAGTAAATATAGTCCTTCTTCTGCACCACCTCGATGGTATCCACCATGCGGACGGTGGATTTTTTCATCTTGGGGTTGCCGCAGAAGCTCTTGAAATCATGTTCCCCCTGCAGCACCGCTGCCGCTTCCTGCATGGCACGGACATCGGGCTTGAAATCAAGTCTCGTAATATAGCGGCGGTTAAAAACGGGCTTCACATCCCCCACAAAGCAGGTGTAGCAATAAGTTTTGCCCACCGCCTTGTAGCGGGCGTGGAAACGGGGCGCCGCTTCCTTCACTTCCTTCACCGCAATGTCATCGGGAAGGTAGCGATTCATGTAATCGCGGATTTCCTCAGGAGAAAGGCGGGTCTCCATCTGCGTGTTGGCGATCATAGCTTTGGCATGCACGCCTGCATCCGTCCGCCCTGCACCGATGATCTCTACGGGCTGCTCACACATGCGGGAGAGCACCGTTTCCAGCTTTCCCTGAATGGTATCGCGGTCAGGCTGACGCTCCCAACCGTAATAACGGGTGCCGTCATAAGCGATCTCCAGTTTATAATTCTTCATCAACTGTACACTCCTTTAAAAACTCCGCAATGCAGCCCTCGCCCAGCACGCGGATGCCGTTCTCCTTCAAAAGGGCCGCCGTCACACCGTCACCTGCAGTAAGGGTTTTGCTGAAGGTTCCGTCATAAATTTCTCCGCAGCCGCAGGAGGGGCTCTTTTCTTTTAAAATAGCCACATCACAGCCAAAAAGTTTTGCCATGCGCAGCGCTTCTTCCGCGCCGCGGCAAAACTGCACCGTCACATCTTCGCCCCCGCGGTTTACCACCTGTTCCCCGCATCGCTCAGCAGGAAGGCGGGGTGTAGGGAGCCCGCCCATAATTTCAGGGCACATGGGAATCACATAGCACTTTTCCAAAAGCGCCTCTGCTACATCACAGGCCTTACTCTGCCTATCATAACGGCAGCTCTGCCCCAAAAGGCAGGCACTGACAAGAACTTTTCTCATACAATCACCTTGCCGTTCAGCGCGGCGTATACCAGGTCATCCCCTTCATACTGCAGCTTCAGCGAGAAGAAGGGTTCATCACTATCCAGCAGACGCAAGAAGATTTTATCCCCTTCCCAAAGGGTCAGCTCCAGCAGCTTCTTTTTGTCGATCCACTCCAGCTTACCTTCGTCACACTCGATGATCTCCCCCGTAAAACCGTGGGCGGTAAAAAGGTGCATGTATTCCGTAGGCCATTCATTGGAAACAAAGGTCACGATGCCGCGGTAGCAATAATCTGTCAGCGTGAGGCCCGTTTCTTCCTTGGCTTCACGCAGCAGGCATTCTTCAGGGCTTTCCTTATCTTCAAACTTTCCGCCCACACCGATCCACTTATCGTGGTTCAGATCGTTTTCCTTCTTCACGCGGTGGAGCATCAGGTACTGTCCGTCTTTTTCAATATAGCAAAGGGTTGTGTTTTTCATGCGCTTCCCCCATCATTCTTGTTTTCTGTTATTGTACCATACCGCGGGGCAAAAATAAAATACCATTCTTGCCCCATCTTCTTTTTACGGGTATAATGAGAAAAAACAGCTATGGAGTCCGCCATGTACGAATATATCCTCAAGCGCTCCGACCGCCGCACCCTTGCGCTGGAAATCACAAAAGAGGCAAAGCTGCTGGTCCGCGCGCCCCGCAATCTCCCTGTGGAAAGCATTGAGCATTTTATCGTCGGCCACGAAAAGTGGATCCAGGAGAAGCTTTCCGCCCAGCGCAGCCGTCTGGAAAAGCGCCCTCCCCTCACCAAGGAGCAGGAGGCTTTTTACCGCAAGTGGGCCAAGGAATATCTTCCCCCTCGACTGGAGCATTTTGCAAAGCGCATGGGTCTTACCCCCACAGGTGTGAAGATCACCTCTGCCAAAACCCGCTTTGGCAGCTGCAGCAGCGAAAACAGCATTTCCCTTTCCTGGCATCTCATGCGCTATGACCCTTATGCCATCGACTATGTTCTGGTCCACGAACTGGCCCACATCGTGCATAAAAACCATTCTCCCGCGTTTTACGCGCTGGTAGCTACCGTCTTTCCCGATTATAAAGAGCGCCGCGCCATGCTGAAAGAATAAAAGGAAGAGTCAAAAGACTCTTCCTTTTTCATTTAACCTACTACTTTTCGGATGAAGTTCAGCCAGTTATCACGGGCCAATTTCTTCACTTCCGCTTCATTGAAGCCAACGCGCTTGAGCGCTTCCAGGAAATTGGGGATCTCGGAAGCATCCCGCATGCCAATGACGGAGGGGGTGGGAGAGAGTAGCTCTGCGTCCGCGCCATCTACAAAGCTGCAGGCATTCAGCGCTTCCGTACCGAAAAATTCGATGAAGTCAAAGCCAAGGCCAACATGATCAATATCCATGATCTCCACCATGTGTGCCACGTGGCGGGCCAGCTCGTCCACCGTTCGCTTGGCAGGCTCAATGTGGGCAAACTCGCCGTAGGAATTCACCGCTGCAAAGCCGTCGGTGGAGCGCAGCGCGCGAAGCATATCGTCCGTCAGATTGCGGGGCACGTTGCACATATCGCGGCAATCAGAATGGCTGGCAATGACGGGGCCAACCGCCACATCCATAATATCCCAGAAGGTCTTGTCGTTATTGTGGCAGGTATCCAGGATCATGCCCTTTTCCTGGATCTTGCGTACCGCTTTCTTGCCAAGCTCCGTCAGCCCACGATCGGGATCGCCGCGAAGACCTGTGCCGAAAGCGTTAACGCCGTTCCAGGTGAGGTCAGCATGGCGCGCACCGAAATCATAAAGCATATCCAGCTTGTCCAGATCGTCGCCGATGACATCCAGACCTTCGATGCCAATGAAAGTGTAGAACTTTCCGTCCCGCAGAGCCTGCTCAGCTTCTGCCATGTTGCGCACGATGCGAAGATGCTGAGATTCGCTGCTGTCTTCACGGATGGCGGTCAGGATCTCACCAAGGCGCTTGTCAGGATCGGTATCGAAAGGAGGATCCAGCCAGATCACAAAAATCGAGCCTTCCACGCCGCCTTTGTGCATGCGGGGATAGTGGAGTCTGTCGAAAACATTTTTCTCACCGTTGCAGCGGCGCACCGTCACATCGGTCCAGATATCGGAATGACCATCAAAAATCATGGATATATCCTCTCTTTTTCGAAATTATCATTGGATATAACTTACCACACCACAAAGTTAATTTCAATGCAGAAGGCAGAAAAAGCCCCACCATTGACTTTCCCGCCTGCCGCTATATAATGAAAATCAGTAAACACAGGAGGTATTCCCTATGCCCACCACTTATGGCGATCGCGCCGAGGCCCTTTTCCGCCAAGGCTATAACTGCGCCCAGTCTGTTTTTGCCGCTTTTGCAGATCTTCTGGATATGGATGAATCCTACGCTCTGCGTCTTGCCTCCTCTTTTGGCGGCGGCGTGGGCCGTCTGCGGGAGATCTGCGGCGCCGTCAGCGGCATGGAGATGGTCTGCGGCGTGCTCTACGGGTACGATACCTCCAATGACGATACACGCAAGGCTGAGCACTATGCCCGCGTGCAGGAACTGGCCATTGCCTTCCGGGCTAAAAACGGTTCCTACCTCTGCCGCGACTTACTGGGCCTCACAGAAATTAACAGTTCTCCCATCCCCTCTCCCCGCACCGCCCAATATTACAAGGATCGGGACTGCGCCGCTTTTGTCCGCTGCGCCGCAGAACTGATGGAAGAATATATCAAAAAGCATCCTTATAAATGAAAAACACGGTGGCTGAGCCACCGTGTTTTTTGTTTTTATCAAAGAGCCGCAAATACTTCGTCGGCATAGCGGACAGCTTCCATAGCGTCCTTAGCGTACTTATCCGCGTCCATCTTCTGCGCGTATTCCGCCGTCATCACAGCGCCGCCAACCATCACACGGCACCAGGGTGCCTTTTCACGCAGTAGCGCCACCGTTTCTTCCATGGAAACCACCGTGGTGGTCATAAGAGCGCTGAGGCCTGCAATGGGTGCGTGATTTTCCACCACCGCGTCCACCACCGCTTCAGGAGTTACGTCCTTCCCCAGATCGATCACGCGGAAGCCGTAATTTTCCAACAGCAGCTTTACGATGTTTTTGCCGATATCGTGGATATCGCCCTTCACCGTGGCGATAACCACCGCACACTTCACTTCAGAAGCGCCTCCTGCGGAAAGGACAGCCCCTTTCACCTTTTCAAAGGCCACGGAGGCCGCCTCGGCCGCCATCAGCAGCTGGGGCAGGAACATTTTCTTTTCTTCAAAGCCTTTGCCCACGATATTCAGCGCGGGGATGATCTCCTGCTGCACAAGGTCCAGCGGCTCGCAGTTTTTCAGCATTTCCTCCGTAAGGCGGGCCGTTTCATCCTTCAAGCCTTTCACCACCGCTCTTTGCAGCGCAGAGGAAAACTCTTCCACCTTTGCTGCAGCAGGAGCCGCCACCGCCACCTTGATGGCAGGCGCGGCAGGCGCATGAGCCTCGGCAAAGGCAATATAGTCTGCAAAGTTTTCGTCCATCTCTTTCAGCGCACGGTAACTGTAGTAAACCTTCAGCATGTCTGCCGAATCAGGATTCATAATAGCGGCAGAAAGGCCGTTTTCCAACGCAAGAGCAAAGAAAGTGCTGTTGAGATCACCGCGGTTGGGAAGGCCGAAAGACACGTTGGAAACGCCCAACGAGGTGTGGCAACCAAGGTCCTTGCGGATCATATGCAGCGCTTCAAGGGTCACCTTAGCCGCACCGGGCGCAGCGCTCACCGTCATGGCAAGGGTATCGAAAATAATGTCCTTTTTCTCAATACCGTATTCCGCGGCGCGGGCAAGGATCTTTTTGGCAATGGCCACGCGGCCTTCCGCCGTTTCGGGGATCCCATTTTCATCCAGCGTCAACGCGATCACTGCGCCGCCGTATTTCTTCACCAGGGGGAAGATAGCTTCCATGCTCTCTTCCTTACCGCTGACGGAGTTCACCAGAGCCTTGCCGTTATAGCGGCGCAGCGCCTTTTCCATGGCGGCAGCATCGGCCGTATCGATCTGCAGAGGAAGATCCAGCACAGCCTGCAGTTCTTCCATAGCCTCGCAAAGAAGCGCAGGCTCATCAATATCAGGAAGACCCACATTCACATCCAGGATCTGCACGCCCTTTTCCTGCTGACGGATACCTTCGTTGAGAATGTAGCCGATATCATGCTCAAGAAGCGCCTGCTTGAAGCGCTTTTTGCCTGTGGGATTGATACGCTCGCCAATGAGAATGGGGGAGCGGTCAAAGGTTACAGCATGGGTATAGGAAGAAACACAGGTGGTATTTTTCTTTTCTATTTTCTTGGGTGCAAGGCCTGCCGTTTCCTTTACAAGGGCGGCAATGTATGCAGGGGTAGTACCGCAGCAGCCGCCGGCAACACGCACACCCTGCTCCATCAAAGAAGCAACACTCTTGGCAAAGAATGCCGCGTCCACATCGTAGTAAGTGGCGCCATCCTTCATCACAGGAAGACCTGCATTGGGTTTCATCAGCACGGGAATACCGGCAAGAGAAAGATACTTCTCCACCACGCTTCGCAGCGCTTCAGGCCCCAAAGAGCAGTTCACGCCGATGGCATCTGCTCCCATGCCTTCCAGCATGGCAACCATGGCAGCAGGGTCAGCCCCCGTCATCAGCTTGCCGTCTTCCCCGTATGCGTTGGAAACGAACACGGGAAGAGAGCAGTTTTCCTTCACCGCAAGAAGGGCAGCCTTGGTCTCGTAGCTGTCGTTCATGGTTTCAATCAGCACCAGATCTGCGCCGTATTTCACGCCAAGGCGCACGGTCTGGGCAAAAATGCTGACCGCATCTTCAAAATCAAGATCGCCGTAAGGCTTGAGAAGCTTTCCCAAAGGGCCGATATCAAGGGCCACAAACTTTGCCTGCGTGCCGCTGCTTTCCTTCTGAGCACGGCGCACATTTGCCATGGCAGCGGCGATGATCTCTTCCAACTCAGCGGGGGAGAACTTCAGCGCATTGGCGCCGAAAGTGTTAGCGCTGACCACATTGCTGCCTGCATCGTAATAAGCACGGTGGATGGCAGTTACATCGTCTGCATGGCTCAAATTCCATCTCTCGGGGTGCTCACCTGCCGTCAGGCCCTTTGCCTGCAGCAGCGTACCCATACCGCCATCGAGATAGAGAATATTCTCTTTTAAGTACTCAAGTACATTCATAATTCTTTTTCCTTATTTCAGGATATCAGAGAGATTTGCCTGGATCTTTTCAGCCACATCGGGCTTATTCATGGAATAAACATGGACATTCTTAATGCCGTTGGCATAGAGGTCAATGATCTGGTCGGTAGCATAGGCGATACCTGCCTGCTTCATAGCCGCGGGATCGTCACCGAACTTATCCACCAGGCTCTTGAAGCGCTGAGGCATGAAGGAGCCGGAAAGACTGATAGCGCGCTCCACCTGCTTGGCATTGGTAATAGGCATGATACCGGGGATCACGGGAACGGTGATGCCCGCTTCACGGATCTTATAGAGGAAGTTGTAGAGCAAGTTATTATCAAAGAACATCTGGGTGGTCAAAAATTCGCAGCCTGCTTCCACCTTTTCGCGAAGATGCTCAATATCTTCTTTCTGGTTGGTGCTTTCGGGGTGCACTTCAGGATAGCATGCCCCACCGATGCAGAAATCCGCACCGCTAGCCTTCAGCTCACGCACCAGATCCACCGCATAGCGATAGTCCCAATCACTGCGGTCTGCACCCTGCTGTTCGGGAAGAAGGTCGCCGCGCAGAGCCATCACATTTTCAATGCCGGCAGCCTTCATGTTTTCGATGCGCTGACGCACCGTTTCACGATTAGAAGAAACGCAGGTAAGATGGGCAAGAGAAGGCACACCGCATTCTTCCTTAATGCTTCTTGCGATATCCAGAGTATACTGGCTGGTACCGCCGCCGGCACCATAAGTAACACTGATGAAGCTGGGCTTCAGCTTTGCGATTTTTTCCGTTGCCGTCTTTACACTGTCATAAGCAGTGGAAGTTTTGGGCGGGAACACTTCAAAAGACAGGAAAAGTCCATCCTGACTCAAAATATCAGCAATTTTCATTTTTGACCTCCCGTTAATCAATATTCATAGCAACTACCGCCCACAAATTCCCGCACAATGGAATCCTTAGGCACATATTCCGTCATAAGGGGCGGAATGCTGTTTACCACATGGAGCAGATGAGCAAGATTATGTTCTTCCATGAATTCTTCCGTCAATTCCTGACGATACTCAGGCAGCTCACGAATGTATTTTGCAAGAATACAGGGCTCATAATCGTGGAAAGTATCGATATGGATCGCCGCATTATTCTTATAAGGCTGGATGAACTGCACCTCACCACGATCCACGCTTTCCGCGCGGATCACCGTATCCCGCAGGGAATGACCGCGGCTCTGGTGATCACGCAGCATACGGCGCATTACCCGCAGAACCTGAGGCTTAATAATATGGTCTCTTTCCGTAATAATACGGGTGCGGGGTGCCACATAAACACCTACGGCAATATCGCGGATATCATCGAAAATCAAGGGATTGAGCATGTGGATTCCTTCCACGATGATGATGGCATTCTCATCTCCCTGCATAGACGTATAGTGGGTGGTTTCGCCCGTAAGGAAATCATACACGGGCACATCTGCCACTTCGCCGCGGGTCAGCGCGCGGATGCAGCGATGAAGCTTTGGAATATCCACGCACAAAGGAGATTCCCAATCCGTTATCTCTTTGGGGCGCTTGCTAAGGGGAATAAAGAAATTATCCATGCTCAGCATGCAGATCTTCACACCAAGATTTTCCAGATACTCTTTCAACCGCAGGGCCGTTGTGGTCTTGCCGGAGCCGGAGGGTCCCGTCAGCGCCACCACGTGAGGGCGTTTGGGTGCAGAAAGAATCGCACAAACGGCAGTACTGAGCTTATCACGAAATACCTCTTCGCAGCGCAGAACAAACTGCACCTCATTGCGCATGGCCAGATTGATATTTTCAATGTCAATAACGCGCATAATATCGCCCCCTTTGTCCAGTTTATACTTTCTCATATTATAAGCCCTGCCCCCCTTAAACACAAGAAAAAGATAGAAAAGGCATGTCAGCATGCCTTTTCCATCTTTTTTATCTGAATAAAAATTATTCATTTTCCCCTTTTGGTATGACTTGCAGCACTCCCTCGACAAGGGTTACAAGGGCAGTCGTGCCGCTGCAAAGTCTTCCCTCCAGCATCTGTTCCGCCACCGCATCTTCCACGCGGTTCTGAATGGCGCGGCGCAGCGGACGCGCACCATATACGGGATCAAAGCCGTTTTTGGCAAGTTCTTTCACGGCATCTTCATCCACTTCAAGTTTAACACCCATTTCTTCCATGCGCTTTGCAGTAAGCGCCAGCATGCGGCGGGCGATCTCACAGATGTTTTCTTCCGTCAGCTGGCGGAAGACAATGGTTTCATCAATACGGTTCAAAAATTCAGGACGGAAGGTGCGGCGAAGATCACTCATCACAGCTTCCTTTACCCGTTCAAAGCGCTTTTCTTCATCCGTTTCTTCCTTTTCATCTGCAGCAAAGCCCAAAGAGCGCTGCACGGCGGTAATGTTCTTGGCGCCCACATTGCTGGTCATGATGATCACGGTATTTTTGAAATCCACCGTGCGGCCCTGAGAATCGGTGATACGGCCGTCTTCCAGAATCTGCAGCAGAATGTTCCACACATCTTCATGAGCTTTTTCGATCTCATCGAACAGCACCACGGAATAGGGATGGCGGCGGACTTTTTCCGTCAGCTGGCCGCCTTCTTCATGGCCCACATAGCCGGGAGGAGAACCGATGAGTCGGGACACGGCATGGCGCTCCATATATTCGGACATGTCGATGCGCACCATGGCATTTTCATCGCCGAACATGCTTTCCGCCAGAGTCTTGCAAAGCTCTGTCTTGCCCACGCCCGTGGGACCGAGGAACAGGAAAGAGCCGATAGGGCGCTTGGGGTCTTTCAGACCCACACGACCGCGGCGGATAGCGCGGGACACGGCGCGCACTGCGTCTTCCTGACCTACCACACGCTGATGCAACGTCTCTTCCATCTTAAGAAGGCGGCTGCCCTCATCTTCCGTCAAGCGGCGCACAGGGATACCCGTCCACTCTGCCACCACAGAAGCAATATCCTCCTCCGTTACGGGGCGAGTATTGTCGCGGGCTTTCTTCTTCCAGCTGTCACGCTCGATCTCGATCTGATCGGTGTAGTCCTTTTCAATGTCACGCAGCTGTGCCGCCTTTTCATAGTCCTGACGGCTGATGGCAGCTTCCTTATCCTTCCGCAGCACGGCGATCTTTTCTTCCAACGCCTTGATGTCAGGGGAAACGCCTTCACTTTCCAGCCGCACGCGGGAGGCGGCTTCATCCATCAAGTCGATGGCCTTATCGGGCAGGAAACGATCATTGATATAGCGGGTGGAAAGCTGCACGGCAGCTGCCAGCGCTTCATCAGTAATTTTCAGCTTATGATGCGCCTCATACCGCTCACGCAGACCCTTGAGAATCTCAAGAGCGGTTTCCGCGTTGGGTTCACCCACCATAACAGGCTGGAAACGGCGTTCCAACGCAGCATCTTTTTCGATGTATTTGCGGTATTCGCTCAAGGTGGTTGCGCCGATGACGCGGATTTCGCCGCGGCCCAGAGCAGGCTTGATGATGTTGGCAGCATCTACAGCGCCTTCTGCGCTGCCTGCTCCCACGATGGTGTGAAGCTCATCGATAAAGAGGATCACGTTGCCACTCTTTTTCACTTCTTCCAGCGTGTTTTTGATACGCTCTTCAAATTCACCACGGTACTTGGTGCCTGCCACCATGCCCGAAAGGTCAAGGGACAAGATCCGCTTATCCAGAAGATCTTCCGGCACATCACCGATGGCAATGCGCTGGGCAAGCCCTTCTGCCACCGCCGTTTTGCCTACACCGGGCTCACCGATGAGCACAGGGTTATTTTTCATGCGGCGGGAAAGGATCTGCACCGCGCGATGGATCTCCTCATCGCGGCCGATAACGGGGTCCAGCTTACCGTTACGGGCAGCTTCGGTAAGGTCGCGGGTAAATTCCTGCAGATTTTTGTTTTCCTTATTTTCGCTCTTGCCGCCGGCGGTCTTGTTCCGCTCCACGGCAGCGCGGGGTGCTTCCTGCATTTTTGCAATCACCGCACTGTACATCTGTCGCGGCTCCACGCCAACTGCCTTCAAAATGCGAAGAGCCATATTATTGCCTTCCCGCAAAATACCCAGGAGCAAATGCTCGCTGCCTACGTAGCCGCGCTTCTGGCGAGCTGCTTCAGCAGCCGCAGTTTCGATGACCCGTTTTGCGCGGGGGGTAAGTCCCTGGGCGGGATCCATTCCTGCAAGACCTCTTCCCACGGTTTTGGTAATGACTTCCACCACCATGGCATCGGTAAGACCTGCTTCCTGCAGCACACGGCGGGCAATGCCCCCCTCTTCCCGAATAATACCCAACAGCAAATGCTCGCTGCCTACATAACTATGGCCCAGTTCGCCAGCCGCTTCCTGAGAAAGGCGCAGCGCTTCTTCAGCTCCAGCGGTAAATCTGATCTCACTCATGGTTATCTGCCTCCTTTATCAGCATCCGCCCTCAAAACCGCGAATTTCATCCCGCAGTTCAATGGCGCGCTCAAAATTTTCTGCTGCTACAGCACTTTGCAGCTCCTGCCGCAAGGCGTTAAGCCGGCGCAGACGGGAGAGTTCCTCTTCTTCCGCCGCATCCAGTAACACTGCGCTGCTTTTTTCTTCACTTTCCTTTTCACCCAGCATAGCACTGAGATCGGGTACTGCCCAACCGGTGAGCATATTGCGGTGAGGCGCAAAAAGGCTTGCTTCGGAAAAGGTATCAAAAACATCGTTCATCCAGCCGTCGAGGCTAAAATTCATGTTTTTATCGTAGCCGAGTTCTTTGGCACAGTGTGTGCAAAGATTCACCTGACTGACTTTTCCGTTGATATTGCTTTTGTAATAAAAATTGGCTTCATTCTTGCCGCAGTGTTCACACATCATGATCATAACCTCCTTGTGCTTACTTCAAACGCTGCTATAGTATTTCCTAAACCAGATGGATCAAAACCTGTTTGATGATAGATGCGCGCAAAGTATCCCGCAGTTCACGTGGTGCCACGCGCAGTGCATTTTCGCTGATAGCATGGTAGATAGCTGCAGCCGATGCGGTATCCACCGCTCCCGATTCAGCCAGATTTTTCAAAATGGCCTGCGCACTGTTATAATCCACGCTGCTGCCAAGTGAATTGATCACATGCATCAAAAGGGTTTCTCTATCCATTCTCACGCGGCTGATACGGATATAGCCGTTGCCGCCGCGGCGGGATTCCACAATGTATCCTCGTTCCGGAGAGAATCTGGTCGACATAACATAATTGATCTGACTGGGCACGCAGTTAAAACGCTGCGCCAAATCGCTGCGCTGCAGTTCCAACACACCGTTAGCTTCGTCCAGTTCCGCCTGAATAAACCCGGCAATAATATCGCTAATACCCATATTGGCACCTCTTTATCATCAAATTTGACTTTGACTATCTTTGACTTTTCTTGACCTTAGTATATCATCCCCCTCTGAAATGTCAATATCGAAATTTGACATTCTTTGACCAAATCTGTAAACAATTTATGAATAGCTTTTTCAATAAAAGCACATATTCCCTTTTTTCGATTTTTCAAAATCTATGGTTGCTTTTCTGATTTTTCATGCTAAAATAAGCTTATCTACTTTTATGGAGGTGCTCTCATGGCATATAAGATCTCTTCTGCATGCGTTAGCTGCGGTTCTTGCGCAGATGCTTGCCCCGTTGGTGCTATCTCTCAGGGCGACGAAACCTACGTAATCAACGCAGACGCTTGCCTGGATTGCGGTTCTTGCGCAGATGGTTGCCCCGTTGGCGCTATCGCTCAGGAATAATTACTTAATTAATCCAATGAAAACACACCGCAAGGATTTTTCTTGCGGTGTTTTTCTTTTTGTTGTAAACTGGAACGGGAAAGGAGGCGAAAGAAATGCTCAAGCGTGATAGTCTTTGGGAAGGTGGCTATTCCTTCTATTTTGATGACGCTCTCTTCCAACCCTCCACAGATTCTTTCGTTCTCTCGGCCTTTCCTAAACTCAAAAACGGCGAACAGGTCTGCGATCTTGGCTGCGGCAGCGGCCTTTTGGGTCTTCTGCTCCTCGCCCGGGAAAATCGGCTCAAGGTTACGGGGGTTGATATCCAACCGGAACCTCTCGTTCTTGCCCGCCGTGCAGCAGAAGAAAATGGCCTTGCAGAAAAATTGACCTTCCTGCAAGCTGACCTTTGTCATCTAAAAGGTGTGCTGGAAGCCAATTCTTTTGATCTCGTAGTTTCCAATCCCCCTTATTTTCGCGCCGGTAGCGGCTATACAGCCTCCGGTGTCTCCCGGCAGACCGCACGCGAAGAAAACACCTGCACCATCGAAGATGTCTGCACTGCAGCAGCCCGATTACTGCGCTTTGGCGGTCGTTTTGCCGTGGTTTTTCGCCCAGAGCGGCTGGCAGATCTTTTCTGCGCCATGCGCGCAGTTAAGTTAGAACCCAAAACTCTGCGTTTTGTGCATCACCGTCCCGATAGCGCCCCCTCCCTGATTTTGGCAGAAGGCAAACTGGGCGGCAAAAGCGGCCTAACCATCGCCCCGCCGCTGATCCTCCATGATGCTGAGGGAAATCCCAGCGCAGAAATGAACGAAATTTACTTTCGAACAAGGAGTTAAACTATGTCCGGAACCTTATATCTGGTAGCCACCCCCATCGGCAACCTGGGCGACCTTTCCGCCCGCGCACTGGAAACTTTGCGCAGTGTCGATTTTATTGCCGCGGAAGATACCCGTGTTACGCTACGGCTTTTAAACCATTTTGATATTAAAAAATCTCTCGTCAGCTACCACGAACACAATCAGGCATCTGCCGGCCCCGCTATTTTGCAGCGGCTCCTTGGCGGTGAATCCTGCGCTCTGGTTACCGATGCCGGCACACCTGCTATCAGCGACCCCGGCGAAGGCATGGTAAAACTCTGCGCAGATGCCAATGTGGATGTTATCAGCATCCCCGGCTGCTGCGCCGCTATTAATGCCCTTGCTGTGTCTGGTCTCCCCACCCGCCGCTTCACTTTTGAAGGTTTCCTTCCCACCGCCCGCAAAGAGCGCATGGAGTGGCTGCAAAAATTGGTAGGCGAAGAACGCACCATGATTTTCCACGAAGCTCCCCACCGCCTTTCTGCCACCCTTGCAGATCTGGAAAGTGTTTTTGGTGACCGCGCCATCACCCTTTGCCGCGAAATTACCAAGCTTCACGAGGAAACTTTCCGCACCACGCTTTCCGCTGCCGTAGCACATTATCAGGAAAATCAGCCCAAAGGTGAATTCGTATTGGTTTTGGCAGGCGCTGAAGCTAAGGAAGAAATGGTGGTCACCATGGAAGAAGGCGTAGAGTTGGTGCTGCGCCGCCGCGAAGAAGGCATGCGCATGAAAGACGCTGTTCGTCAGGTAGCTGCCGATACAGGTCTTAATAAAAATGATCTCTATGCCGCTGTGCTGGAAAAATAACGCAAAACCTAAAAGAGCGAAAGCCTACGGCTTTCGCTCTTTTTGCATATTGCACGCATCTCCTGCGTAGACTTTCCTATCCTTTTCTACAAGAGGTTTTGCTATGATCATGACATATATCTGGGCAGGCATGGTCCTTCTTTCTCTGCTTTTCGGCACAATTAACGGCACTGTCAGCGAGGTAAGTACCGCTGCCATGGAAGGCGCTTGCGCAGCTGTGGAACTGTGCTTCTCCCTTTTAGGGACACTGTGCCTTTGGTCCGGTATCATGGAAATTTTGCGCATTTGCAACTTCTCCCACGCTCTTGCCCGCTTTTTTCGCCCTATTTTTCGCCGTCTTTTCCCAAAAGCCAGCCGTGATGAGGAGACCCTTTTTGCTCTTTCCGCCAACATCTCGGCAAATCTTTTGGGCCTTGGCAACGCAGCCACTCCCATGGGTATTCGCGCAGCGGAGCGCATGGCACAAAACTGCGACGGCATCGCAAGTGATGAACTCTGCCGCCTGGTTGTTCTAAATACCGCTTCCATTCAGCTTCTTCCCACAACCGTAGCCGCCATCCGCGCCTCCTGCGGTTCAAACTCTCCTTTTGACATTCTGCCTGCAGTGTGGTTTTCCTCTTTATTTGCTCTCATTTTCGGGCTTTTGGCCTGCCGTATTCTAAAATATGCCTGGAGGCGAAATACCATTGAGTGATTTTCTGATTCCTGCGCTCTTTTCTTTCCTTGCCATTGCCTCTCTTGTGCTCCGAAAAGATGCCTATGCTGCTTTGTGCTCCGGCGCAAAAGACGGCTTGCAGGTAACGCTGCGAATCTTCCCACCCCTTATCGGCCTTCTCAGCGGCATTTATATGCTGCGCGCCTCCGGCGCACTGGATGCCATCACCCAATTTCTGACACCGCTTTTTTCCTTTGTAGGTCTTCCTCCGGAAACTGCACCGTTGGTATTGATTCGCCCTATCAGCGGCAGCGGCGCATTAGCTGTAGGCAGCGACCTCATCCGCACCTACGGGCCTGATTCTCACATTGGCCGCGTAGCTGCTGTAATGATGGGCAGTACGGAAACCACATTTTACACCATCGCCGTTTATTTCGGCGGGGCGGGTATTCACCGCACCCGCTATACTCTTCCGGCTGCATTAACAGCCGATATTGCAGGTTTTATTTTTTCTGCCCTTGCCGTGCGGATTTTCTTTTAAAAAGAGGAGATGCCCAAAGCATCTCCTCTTGCTCTTTTTACAGTGCCGCAATATCTTTCAGCAATTCTTCCACATCTTCATCCCGTGTGCTCCAGCTGGTGCAAAAGCGCAGGCAATGTCGGCCATCTTCGAGGGCCTCCTGATATTCAAAGATATGTTTTTTCGCCAAAGCACCCATCTGCTCCTGGGTGAAAATCACAAACTGCTGGTTGGTAAAGCTCTCCACAAAAAGGGGCAGCCCCTTTTTCTCAAAGCCTTCACGAAGACGCATGGCCTGTTCTACCGCCTTGCGGGTAATATCGAAATAAAGGCCGTCTTCAAAAAGCACCGCAAACTGAAGGCCCAGCAAAAAGCCTTTGGCCAGCATGGCGCCATGCTGCTTCATATAGCTGCGGAAGCAAGTGCGGAATACCGGATGCTTCAAAATCAAAGCTTCCCCCATCATAGCGCCGCACTTAGTGCCGCCGATGTAAAACGCATCGCACAGCTGCGCAAGATCAGCAAGGGTCACATCACTTTTTTCAGAGCCAAGGCCATAACCCAAACGAGCGCCGTCCAGATAAAGGTAGAGCCCATATTCATCACAAACCTTACGGATAGCCTGCAATTCTTCCTTGGTATAAAGCGTACCGAACTCTGTGGGATAAGAAATAAATACCATGCGTGGGCAGGTAATATGTTCCTGAATACCACTGATTCGGAAAAGTTCCGCTTCCCGGGCGATCTGCTCTGCCGTCAGCTTACCGTTTTCTGCCTTAAGGGTCTGCACCTTATGGCCCGTGTTTTCCACCGCTCCGGTTTCATGGCAGGCAATATGGCCGCTTTCGGCACAAAGCACACTTTCAAAAGAACGAAGCGCAGAAGTAATGGCCACAAAATTGGTCTGTGTGCCGCCTATCAGGAAATGGATATCAGCGTCTACACCGCCCAAATGAGCACGGATGCGGTCTTTTGCAACCTCACACAGCGTATCCAGACCGTAACCTGCATAGCTTTCCTCACTGCCTTCGCCCATAGCTTTGATAATAGCCTCATGGGCAACATGATTATAGTCGTTATTCCAACGAAGCATAAGAGTTCCTCACTTTCGGATAAAAAGCTCCCGCGAGCGGGAGCTTTTTCATGCATTAAACGTTAAAGCGGAAGTAGATCATATCGCCGTCTTTTACAACGTATTCCTTACCTTCGCTGCGAAGAAGGCCCTTTTCCTTGGCAGCTGCCACGCTGCCGCAGGCGATCATTTCTTCGAAGTTGATGGTTTCGGCACGGATGAAGCCGCGTTCGATATCGGAGTGGATCTTGCCTGCTGCCTGAGGAGCCTTGGTGCCATTGCGGATGGTCCATGCGCGGCACTCGTCGCTGCCGTAGGTCAGGAAGGAAATGAGACCCAGCAGAGCGTAAGAGCACTTGATGAGACGGTTAAGACCGGAATCTTCAATACCCAGTTCTTCCAGGAACATCTGGCGCTCTTCGCCTTCCAGTTCGGCAATGTCCTGCTCCAATTTGGCGCAGATGGGCAGCACCTGTGCACCTTCCTTTTCGGCAAGCGCTTTTACATCATTGAAATAAGCATTGGAAGAAAGATCGGCAAAACCGGTTTCATCCATATTGGCAGCGTAAATAATGGGCTTGAGGCTCAAAAGATCTGCGGTGGAGATGATGTCCATTTCATCCTTGCTGCAATCGAAGGTGCGGGCAGACTTGCCTGCGTTGAGGTGTTCAGCCAGAGCGGAGAACACTTCTGCTTCCTTCAAAAACTTCTTGTCACCCTTAGCAGCCTTGGTAGCCTTATCGATACGGCGCTGAACCATTTCAAGGTCAGCCAGTACCAGTTCCATGTCGATGGTTTCGATATCGCCCAGAGGATCTACAGGAACGTTGAGGCTGGCGTCTTCCACCACGTGCATGATGTTTTCATCGTCAAAGCAACGAACCACGTGCACGATAGCATCGGTGCGGCGGATGTTTTCCAGGAACTTGTTGCCAAGGCCTGCACCCTTGGATGCGCCCTTTACCAGACCTGCAATATCCACGAATTCAACGATAGCAGGGGTCTTCTTGTCGGGATCATACATTTCGGCCAGCTTGTCCAGACGTTCGTCGGGCACGGC
>JAZQUM010000141.1:0-4409 GCA_045631305.1 Oscillospiraceae bacterium
CAGCCATTGAAAAGTATCCCTGTCCCATTATTATGGTGGATATGGGCACTTCCACTACCATTTCCTATATCTCTGAAAAGAAGAGTTATGAAGGCGGCATGCTGTATCCCGGCGTTCGCATTTCGTTGGATGCTCTTTCCGGTCACGCAGCGCAGCTGCCTGATATTTCTTTGCAGCGGCCCAAGTGCCTCATCGGTAAGAACACCGAAGACTGCATGCGCTCCGGTATTGTCTACGGTACGGCCGGCATGATCGATGGCATTGTGGAGCGTATCCGCGAAGAATATAATCTGGATTATGTCACCGTGGTAGCCACCGGCGGCACGGCGCCCGTTATTGTGAAATACTGCAAGAACGAAGTGATCTACGATAAATATCTTCTCATGGAAGGTCTTTACAAGATCTATCAGAAAAACAAATAATAGAATACAAAGAAAGGCTGAGGCAGTTGCCTCAGCCTTTTACTTTATTCAGCGATGACTTTTTTCAGTTTTGCGAAGCGGGGCAGGGAATCATACTTGGGAAGCTGGGGTTCGCCCTGGATCAGGGGCAGAACATAGTCGATGAATTCCTGGGTTACATTGTTGCCCTCAGCATTGATCCATTCGCGGGGCACTTTCTTTTCGGTGTTGGCAACTTCAGCCAGGGGCAGCAGCTTGGTCTTGCAGACATAGCGGCCACCGTCGGTGAGACGCTCGAAAGCCACCATCTTGTCGGTAATACCGGCAACGGCATTTTCCACAGCTGCCTTACCTGCCATGAAGGATTCTTCGATGTCGGTGTAGGAAGCCAGATGTGCGCCGCAGCGCTGCAGCAGGCTCAGCTCGATGCCGCGAACCTTGCCGCCGATCTCGCGCTTGACCACGTCTGCCAAAAATGCGGCAAGACCGCCCAGCTGGGCATGGCCGAAACCGTCGGTAGCGGAAGTCTTGGCTTCGGAAACGAAGGAACCGTCTGCATAGTGGATGCCTTCGCTGACAGCTACCATGCAGCTGCCCTTTTCAGCGTAAACACGGCGAACATCGGCAAGGAACTTATCCATGTCGAAGTCCACTTCGGGGAGGTATACCAGATCGGGACCGCTGCCATAAGCGGTGGCAAGACCTGCAGCGCCTGCCAACCAGCCTGCGTGGCGGCCCATGATCTCGATGATGCAGATCATGCCGGTATCGTAAACGTGAGCGTCTTCATAAACTTCCATGCAGGAAGTGGCGATGTACTTGGCAGCGGAGGCAAAGCCGGGGCAGTGGTCAGTGCCGAAAAGGTCGTTATCAATGGTCTTGGGCACGCCCATGACGCGGCATTCATAACCGGCAGACTGCATGAACTTGCTGATCTTGTTGCAGGTATCCATGGAGTCGTTGCCGCCGTTATAGAAGAAATAGCGCACGTTGTGCTTTTTGAAGACTTCCAGAATGCGCTTGTAGTCGGTATCGTCCACAGCGGGGTCTTTGATCTTGTAGCGGCAGGAACCCAGTGCGGAGGAGGGGGTATACTTCAGAAGCTCCAGTTCGGCAGGGTCTTCCTTGCTCATGTCGAAAAGACGATCATTGAGAACGCCCTTGATGCCGTGTTCTGCGCCGTAAACGGCAGTGATATCTTCACATTCCAGGGCGGTTTTGATCACGCCGTAAGCACTGGCGTTGATGACGGACGTGGGGCCGCCGGACTGGCCGATGATGCAGGCGCCTTTGAGTTTAGTCATGCTGAGTTACCTCCGTTGTTTTTGATCGTGGCTATATGATAGCACGGGAAAATTTTTGCGCATATGGCGAGAATATTCTGCCAGATTTGTTCCGCATAGGCGGTGGCTAATCAAGAAAATTATAGCAAAGGCGCCATGTTTCGTCAAGCAAGGATGCGCCTTGAAAAGGCTTTGAAAATGCAGACAGAGAGACACTTTGCGTTCCTTTTGCTTGAAGCGCAGCTTGAAGCACAGCTCGAAGCACGGCTTGAAGCACAGCTTGGAGCGACGTGCGTCCTTTCTTCCTCTCTTCCTTACTTCCTTTCTTCCTTTCTTCCTACGTCCTTTCTTCCCGTATACGCGCGTTGCTTGAAGCGCAGCCTGAAGCCAAAATGGAACGAAGCGCATAAACTGAGGGGAAAGGAGAGAAGAACTCATGCTGCTTTTCAACGAAAATTATCGCCGTTTGTGGGCAGTGCTCTATGCCCGGCGCTGGGCCTACAGCAGAAACCCCGCCTATTACGACTACAGCGATCTGGGAGGGGACTGCACCAACTTCGTGTCCCAATGCGTGTATGCCGGCTGCGGAGTTATGAACTACACGCCGGATTTCGGCTGGTATTATATCTCTGCCAACGATAAAGCCCCTGCCTGGACGGGGGTGGAGTATTTCTATCGCTTCTTTACCCGCGCTGAGCGAAGCCCGGGTCCTGTGGCGCAGATTTGCGCTGTGGAGGAACTGCAGGCGGGAGATGTGGTGCAGATTTGCTTCCAAGGGGAAGAATATACCCACACAGTATTGGTAGTCAACGTTCGTAAAGGAGAAGGCCTTCACGGAATTTTGGTTGCTGCCCACACAAACGACGCATTGGACAGACCCTTGGATTCCTATGAGTTTCAAGGGCTCCGCTGCCTTCATATTTCGGGATACTGGGCGTAAAATCGGGATAATTTGGCCACAGATGCATCTATGCACAGGGGGAAAACCGTGCTATAATCAGCCAAAGAAACACGAAAGAGGAGGTCTATCCCATGAAGAAATGCAGCCGTATCGCCGCTTTGATCGTATCCTTTGTTATGCTGTTTGCTCTGTGCGGCACCACGGCCTATGCCGTTTCTTACGAGGACGTTCCCACCTCCGCATATTTCCACGATGTCATCCGGAAGGCTGCGGACTATAACCTGATGCAGGGTTATTCTGCCACCCGCTTCGGCTATAACGACAGCGTTACCCGCGCTCAGTTCGTCACCATCCTGGTGCGTATGTTTGGCTGGGAGCAGCTGCGGCCCGAAACGCCGTCTTTTACGGACATCAAGACTACCGACACGTATTACCCCTATCTGGAGACGGCTGTGCGCCACGATGTCATTGATGCGGGAGGCACGTTCCGCCGCAACGATCCCATTACCCGCGAGGAAATGTGCGTGATGCTGGTGCGGGCGCTGGGGTATAAGAAACTTGCGCAGGAGCGGCAGAACGCAGCGCTGCCTTTTACGGATGTTTCCACCAACAAAGGCTACATCGCCGTGGCCCGCGACATTGGCATGACCAACGGTACCACGGCTACCACCTTTGCGCCCAAAAATTCCGCTACCCGCGCCCAGGCGGCAGCCATGCTGGTGCGTATTTACGAAAAGCTCTATCATGCCACCGATTGGGCCGGTGCCTTTGTGCTGACGGATACTTCTGCGTCTATTCCCGAAGGGCTGGATCATCTCAGCCTTGGCTGGGGCAAAATGAGCCTTGATACCGCCAGCGGCACCGTAAAACTCCTGACCACTACCCGCGACGGCAACGATTATTATATTCCTTCGGATTATGTTTCCCTGGTGCAGAAAGCGGAAAATATGGGCTGCAGATTGCATCTGGACGTGTATATGACCGCTAACGTCACCGCGCTGCTCTCAGATACCGCTTACCGCACCGCAGCCGTTGCAGAGATCGTCCATGAGCTTACGGTGACTTACAACAAGCTGGGCCGCAATCCCTACAGCGGCGTCACTATTGACTTTGAAGGGCTTAAGGGTAAGGAAACGGCTGACCATTTCACTGCCTTTTTAACGGAGCTGAAGGCAGCCCTTGCGCCTTTGGATAAGAATCTTTACGTTGCCGTGCAGCCTGTTCTCACCACCGGTGCCTATTTCGACGGTTACGATTACCGCGCCATCGGGGAAGTGGCAGACAAGGTGATTTTGATGGCTTATGACTATCAGGCCTCCTCCATTCCCGCAAATCTGGTGGGTTCCAACTACCATGAAAACGCGGCTCTCACACCTTTTACCCAGGTGTATGATTCCCTGAAAGCCATCACCGATCCTGCCACGGGCGTTGCCGATCCCAACAAGATCGTGCTGGGCTTTTCCACCGCTTCCAACATGGGCTACGAGATCAATAGCGGCGGAAAACTCATGAACGGCACCCCCAATACCCGCAATGCCGATATTTCCAAGGTTTATGCCCGTCTGGCTGCCAACAAGGCGACGATGGGTTACAGCGATACCTATCGCAACCCCTATGTAACCTATACCAACGAAGCAGGGCAGCGGATTTTCCTCTGGTACGAGGATAGCCGCAGCGTGGCGGATAAGCTGACCCTTGCCAAGCTTTTCGGCATCAATTCCGTGTCCTTCTGGAAGCTGGGTTCTATCCCGCAGTACGGCGACGAAGGCCTGTATTTCGATGTAATGAGCGCTATCAAATAAAAGAAAAGCCACCGTGGAAACA
>JAZQUM010000142.1:0-1783 GCA_045631305.1 Oscillospiraceae bacterium
GTGGAAACCATTCTGGATCCGATTCTCTACGGTAAGCTGAAAGATTATATTACGAAAGAGCATTAAGAAACTGTTATTGCGCAACCGGTCCGCAGACTGGTTGTGGCAATCCGTGAAAACCTAAATTTGTCATTGCGAACCAGCGCGCACGCTGGTGTGGCAATCTATGGGAAAGGAGTGACCTTTTTGGATGAATATTTAGTTCCCACCGGCTTTGGTGAAGATGAATTTGTGGAAAAGAAATCCCGGTTCATCGGCAGAGCTTGGCTGGTGGAATCGGAAGAAGAGGCCCTTTCCAAAATTCAGGAGATGAAAAAGCAGCACTACGATGCCACCCACAACTGCTGGGCGTATATCATCCGTGACGGCGCAATGCGCTTTTCCGATGACGGCGAGCCCGGCGGCACGGCAGGCAACCCTATGATGCAGGTGCTGCAGCGGGAGCAGCTTTATAATGTGGTGTGCGTGGTTACCCGGTATTTTGGCGGGGTGCTTTTGAGGGCAGGCGGCTTAGTCCGTGCCTATACCAAGGGCGCCAAGATCGCCATTGTCGCCGCGGGCAAATCCATCAAACGGGTTTGGAGCGTGCTGTATGTGCCGTGCCCCTATAACTTTTATGAGCGTGTAAAGTTAGAGGTAGAAAGCTTTGACGGTGTCATAAGGGATACCCAGTTCGGCGCAGAAGTGGAGCTGGAGATCTTAGTGGCAGAAGCCAAGGCGGATGCCTTTTTAACAGCGTTGGCAGATCTCACTGCCGGCACGGTTGAAGGTATGGAAACCGGGAAAGAGTACATAGCCTTTCCTGTCAATGAGGTGAATCAATGATCGATATCAGAAAGTACACTTCCAACGATTGGGAAGCATTACAAAAGATTCACGATCCTGCCAGGATGCAGGAACTGCATGCGGCAGGGCTGGATGATGCGTTTCTGCCGCTGCATGTTGCGGCAGAACGGGAAGATTTGTTTGACTATCAGGTTTATGTGGCGCTCTTGGATGGAAAAGCGGTCGGATTTACGGCTTTTACAGAGGACGAGCTTGCCTGGTTGTATGTTCACCCTGACTATCAGCGAAAGGGTGTCGGTAAGGCGCTGGCAGCTTTTGCGCTGGAGAGAATGAGCAGTGAAACCAAAATGGTAGAAGTGCTTTGGGGCAACGAGCCTGCCCGCAACCTCTACCGGTCATTGGGGTTTACCCAGGAGGTGCTGCTTCACGGGAAAATGCCCGGAAATGAAAAATTTGCGGTGTCTGCCTGGCAGATGACGATGCCGCAGGAGGTATCAGTATGACCATTCGTGAGGAATTAGAGCAACAGGAGCATCAGCGTTTGCAAAAGGGCGCAGCCTTTTCTGATTGCAGCAAGGGAAGAGCGATTCCCGATGAACCCCGGGAGCAGGATGTTCGTACCTGCTATCAGCGGGATACGGACCGGATCGTCCACTGTAAGGCCTTTCGCCGGCTGATGCATAAGACGCAGGTGTTTTTGCAACCGGAGGGCGACCATTACCGCACCCGTATGACCCATACCTTGGAGGTGGCTCGTGTTGCGCAGACCATCGCAAGAGCCTTGAATCTCAATGAAGATTTGGCAGAGGCGGCGGCAATGGGTCACGATCTGGGACACACTCCCTTTGGACACGCCGGTGAGGGCGCGCTGACGGAGTGCCTGGGGAAACCCTTCCGCCATAACGAGCAGAGTCTTCGTGTGGTGGATGTGTTGGAAAACGGCGGCGCAGGATTGAACCTTACTTATGAAGTCCGCATGGCAATTTTAGGTCATACG
>JAZQUM010000143.1:0-5904 GCA_045631305.1 Oscillospiraceae bacterium
GACGGGCACGTTCCACCGTGTCCTTGGTAAAAACCGCTGCAGCCTGTACCATGCCGTCGCGGGTAATAGCTCTTACTAAAATATCACTCATACTGTCTCCTTTCTGCGCTTTTCGCCAAGCGCAGTACGAGCCCCACGGAAAAGCCGTGAGGCGGCGTTTTTTAATGGTCTGCATTGATGCAGGTAAAGAAAATGCGCTGCTCATCTTCCTTGGGGGCGCGCATCTTCAGTTCGCCGTAGGTGCGGATGTCATAGAATCCCGCTTCCTGCAGCCAAAGGGTCAGCTCTTCCACAGTGTGAGCACGTTCATAATGCTCCTCACCACTGCGGTCCCACGCTCCATCGGCGCGGCGCTGGAAAATATCCATACCGTAAGTCACGATGCGGCTGCGCTTTTCATATTCTGTGCGCCACACGCAGTAAACATCGTCCTTTTCGTCCAGAAAGACCTGGTTATCCAGATTTTTCAGTTTGTAGGGCGTGTTGATATCAAAAATCAACATGCCGCCGGGAGAAACAAAGAGGTGCAGCCGCTTCAGCATCCGCTTCACATCCGAAGGATAGAGCAGATAATTGATACTGTCCAGACAGCATACGGCGGCATCCACCGTGTCGTAAAGATCCAGTTCCGTCATGTCCTGATGGAGAAACAGCGGTGCAATACCATCCACGCCCTCGCCCTTTTCACGGGCGGCGCAAAGCATCTCTTCCGAACCGTCCACGCTGATGAGCTCATAGCCGCGGCCTGTTAAAATCCAGGTAAGGCTGCCCGTTCCACAGGCAAGGTCCAGCACGGTATGCACTTCCCGCTTGGAGCGGCGCCACAGTTTCTCGATGAAATCCGCCCACTTTTCGTAAGGCACATCACCGGTCAGGGCATCGTAACTGCCGGCAAGGGTTTCATAACTTGCCATACGCTTACTTCTCTTCCGAGATCTCCATTCTCTCGAAGATCTCTTCATAGCCGCCCACACCGTAGCTCAAAGAGCGGTTCACACGGCTGATAGTAGCACTGGAAGCGCCCGTCTTATCCAGAATATCATTATAGATCATGCCCTGATGCAGCAGCATTGCCACTTCAAAGCGCTGTTCCATGCTGCGCAGTTCAGATACGGTGCACAGGTCCTGAAAGAACTTGTAGCACTCCTCTTCATTTTTCAAAAGAAGAATGGCGCGATACAAAGCATCGCTCTTTTCCTTTTTGCCGACTCTTGCCATAGGACAAAAACCTCGCTTCCAAGTATTCTTTTACACTTTAACACGAAGCATCGTGAAAGTAAAGCATTTTTCCCGCTTCTGTGGCAATACGCACCAAGCTGCACTTTTTCTCATAAACTGAGGTATCTTATAAAAGGAGGCCGTGCCGCGCCGTGAAAAAAGTTTCTCCCTTTCCCGCTATTTCTCTTCACGACCACCACCGCCAATGGACGCAGGATGGCGTCCCCATCCTGCAGGCACAAGCCATCCTCCCCCACGCCGATCCTTCACTGCCACACGATAAAGCCGCCCGCCGATTCAACCGGTTTTACCGCCAATATCTCCGCACTTTCTTCCGCTTCTGCTCAAAAGAACTGCTGCCGCGGGCCAAAGCCGATTTTCTCGCCGCCACCGCCCAAAGCCACCCTATCCCTATGGCTGAGGTCACACTGTGCACCACCGTTACATACGCAGAAAATAACCTTCTGAGTCTTCATACCGATCTCACCGCAGCCGCTTTTTTCACCCGGACCGCCGACACATGGGATTTAAAAGCAGGCTGCCCTCTTCCCCTTTGGGAATTCTTCCCCGCAGGCCATGTGCCAAAAAAGGAACTTATTGCCCTTGCCCGACAAAACGCCGCCCGGCAAATTGCTGAGAGTGCTCCTTTTTATGAAGATTACCGCCGCATCCTGCGCCGCGATTTTTCTTCCCGCCGTTTTTATCTCACTTCCCAGGGCCTTGTTTTTTATTATCAGCCCGGAAGCATTGCCCCCCTCCATCACGGCCCCATTTCCTTTTTGCTTCCCTACAGCGAAACGGGACCGCACCTTCCCACATAAAACCTTCGCTCAGCGCATAGAGTGTAAAAAAAGCAAAGGAGATGCTCTATGCGTATCTTTTCCCGTACCGCAGGCACAAAAGTTTTTCTCCTGCGGCGAAGAACAGCCGTTCTTCTTGTTTGTTTGATGGGAGCAGCCGCCATTTTCACTGCCGTCAGTCTCCCCTACGCTGCTGTCAGCGCCTCTGCCACAGAGCGCCAACTGCCTATCTACTGTGTGGACAGCAGCCAAAAGCGCTGTGCCATCAGTTTTGATGCCGCATGGGGCAACGAGGATACCCAGCAACTCATCGATATTCTGGCTCAATACGGCGTGAAAACCACCTTTTTCGTGGTGGGGGATTGGGCAGAAAAATATCCTGAGTCAGTAAAAGCTCTCCACGAAGCAGGCCACGAGATCATGAGCCACTCCGCGCACCACGATCATTACAATTCCCTCACAACAGATGAGATCGTTGCCGACTGCCGCAAAGCCAACGAAACCATTTCTGCCCTCACGGGCATTACTCCCACTTTGATCCGCTGCCCTTACGGCGAGTATGATGACCATGTGATCACCGCCATCCGCTCACTGGGGATGGAACCCATCCAATGGGATGTGGACAGTCTCGACTGGAAAGATCTCAGCGCAGAGGAGATTTTTGACCGCGTCACAAAGAAGGTTGCTCCCGGCAGCATTGTTCTTTTCCACAACGCCGCCCTTCACACCCCCGAAGCACTTCCCTCCATCCTGGAAAAGCTGCAAAGTGACGGCTACGAAATCGTCCCCATCAGTCAGCTTATTATCTGCGGCGAAAAAGGTACCGACTATACCATTGACCACACAGGGCGGCAATTTGCCGCCTGAAGGCAAAAAAAGAGACCCCGAACGGGGTCTCTTTTTACAGCTGTCATTTACTTGGTCTTGTAATGAACGTGGAGCAGTTCGTGAGTACGGTCGCCCAGTTCGGAAAGCACCTGCGTAACGATGGGGTTATTGGCAGAGCGCTTGATGAGCGCGTTGCGGTCAGCATCATACAGACCTTCAGCACGCTGCTTCTTAACGGGATCCAGACCGTAGGGCTGGCCTGCGCCGCCGACACAACCGGTCTTGCAGGTCATAACTTCTACCAGGTCGAAGTATTCCTTACCCTCTTCAATGTCCTTGATCAGCTTCTGCGCGTTAACCAGGCCGTGAACCACAGCAACATGGAGCACGCGGTCGCCAACGGTGAGGGTTACGGAGCGGATGAGGTCGGAATCACGCAGACCGGAGAACTGCAGTTCCTGCAGGGTGTTCTTGCTGTTATCAGCAAGTACACGGCGGGCAACAGCTTCGGCCACGCCGCCGGTGGTGCCGAAGATCACACCGGAACCGGTGCCCATACCGAAGGGCAGGTCGGGAGCTTCGCCTTCCAGTTCGTTAAAGCGGATACCTGCTTCCTTGATCATGTTGATCACTTCGCGGGTGGTGAGAACCAGGTCTACATCGGGAACGCCGTCCTTCTGGAACTCTTCACGGGCAGCTTCCATCTTCTTGGCGGTGCAAGGCATGATGGAGATATGGAAAGTGGTCTTGCCGTCCTTAGCATCCTTTTCGGCATAGCGATCCTTCAAAACGGCGCCGAACATCTGCTGAGGAGACTTGCAGGAAGAGATGTTCTTCATGTACTTGGGATTTTCGTTTTCCAAATACTTGATCCATGCGGGGCAGCAGGAAGTGAACATGGGGAAGGGACCGCCCTTTTCCAGACGACCCAGGAATTCAGCGGTTTCTTCCATAACGGTAAGGTCAGCACTGAAGGTGGTGTCATAAACTTCTTCGGCACCCATCATCTTCAGAGCGGAAACCAGCTTATCCATGCAGTTTTCACCTGCATCCATACCGAAAGCTTCACCAACGGCAACACGGACAGCAGGAGCGATCTGTACGACTACGCGCATGTTGGAGTTATGCAGTGCTCTCCAGGCGCGGCCGATCTGGTTATAGACGGTGATAGCGCCGGTGGGGCAGGCTGCAGCGCACTGGCCGCAGCTGATGCAGTTGGTATCACCCAGCTTCTTGTCGAAAGCGGGGGTAACACGCAGATCACTGCCGCGGTGAGAGAAGTTCAGAACGCCAACGCCCTGCATTTCTTCGCAAACGCGGATGCAGTCGCCGCAGAGAATGCACTTGTTGGGGTCACGCACTACAGCGGGAGAAGAGTCATCCAGTTCGTAGCGAGGACGGGTATCGGGGAAGCGCACGTGGCGAACACCGAAACGAAGGCTCAGTTCCTGCAGGCGGCACTCACCGTTCTTTTCGCACATAGCGCAGTCACGGCAGTGAGAAGCCAGCATCAGTTCCAGAATCATACGGCGATGCTTCAGGAGCTTTGCAGTGTTGGTGCGGATCTTCATGCCGTCACGGGGTTCCATGGAGCAGGAAGTGTCGATCTTGCCGCGTTCATCTTCCACCACGCACATACGGCATGCGCCGAAGGTGGACAGTTCGGAATAGTAGCAGAAAGTAGGCATATCAATGCCGGCTTTGCGGATTACAGCCAGAACGTTCTTTTCGCCATCGAAGGGCACACGCTGGCCGTCAATATACATTACACCTTTTGCCATTGCTTAACCCTCCTTTGCAGCGGTGATAGCACCAAAGGGACAGCTTGCTACGCAAGCACCGCAGTTGATGCACTTATTGGGATCTACAGTATGAGGCTTCTTTACCTCGCCGGAAATTGCTTCCATGGGGCAGGTCTTGCGGCACTTACCGCAGCCCTTGCACTTTTCAGCATCGATGGTGGGATGAGGCTTTTCCTTGTTGCAGATGGGGCAGTGATGGTCTACTACGTGACGCAGATAGTCCTCACGGAAATACTTCAAAGTGCTCTGCACGGGCTTGCAGGCGCTCTGGCCCAGGCCGCAGAGAGCGGTGGAGGTGATGGTATCAGCCAGTTCTTCCAGCAAATCCAGATCTTCCAGAGAACCCTTGTTGTCCACGATACGGGTCAGGGTTTCCAGCATGCGCTTGGTACCTTCACGGCAGGGAACGCACTTGCCGCAGGATTCCTTCTGGGTGAATTCCATGAAGAAGCGAGCGGTTTCTACCATGCAGGTGTCTTCGTCCATAACAACGAGACCGCCGGAGCCGATCATAGCGCCGATGCTCTTAAGGGAGTCAAAGTCCAGAGGCAGGTTGAGGTGTTCATCGCTGGCAGTGGTAGCGCCGCCGGAGGGACCACCAATCTGAACAGCCTTGAACTTCTTGCCGCCAGGAATACCGCCGCCGATATCGAAAACAACTTCCTTTACGGTGGTGCCCATGGGAACTTCGATAAGGCCGGTATTCACAACATTACCGGTAAGAGCAAACGCCTTGGTGCCGGGGCTGGAAGAAGTACCGATCTTGCGGTATTCGGTAGCACCCTTGGCAATGATGATGGGAACGTTTGCGAAAGTTTCTACGTTATTGAGCACGGTGGGTTCTGCCCAAAGGCCGTGTTCAATGGTACGGGGAGGCTTAACGCGGGGCATACCGCGGTTACCTTCGATGGATGCGGTCAGCGCGCTGCCTTCGCCGCAAACGAATGCACCTGCACCACGGTTTACATGGATGTGGAAATCAAAGCCGCTGCCCATGATGTTGTTACCCAGGATACCCTTTTCTTCTGCCTTTGCAATAGCAGTACGCAGACGCTGAACAGCCAGAGGATATTCTGCACGAACATAAATATAACCTTCGTGTGCGCCAACAGCAAGGCCTGCGATCATCATGCCTTCCAGTACGCTGTGGGGGTTACCTTCCATAATGGAACGGTCCATGAATGCACCGGGGTCACCTTCGTCGCCGTTGCAGACGATATACTTCACGGGAGAAGTCTGGCGGCGTGCGCCGTCCC
>JAZQUM010000144.1:0-40176 GCA_045631305.1 Oscillospiraceae bacterium
AAGGGCTCCATCATGGCCTGCTGGCAGGGCTTGGTGTGGAACACGCGGTCCAGCACGATGTCGCACTCGGCAAGGACCTTGTCCACATCGCCGTGGCCGCGCTGGCCCTTGGAGATGAGGTTGCGCTTGGGTTCGCCGCCGGTGGGGATGGCCACAGTCCAGTCGTCTTCATCGTGGACCACAGCGGGGTTATCGATGGCGGTGTGCATATCCAGCACGGCGGGCAGCACCTTATAATCCACCTTCACGGCCTTCATGGCGCGGTGGGCGGCCTTTTCGTTTTCAGCGGCAATGATGGCCACCACGTCACCTACGAAACGCACATGACGGTCGATGATGAGGCGGTCATAGGGGGAAATTTCGGGATAGGTCTGACCTGCGATGGTGAAGCGGTTCTTGGGCGCATCTTCCCAGGTGAGAACTTCCACCACGCCGGGGATCTTTTTAGCGGCGGTGGTATCGATATTTTCCACGATAGCGTTGGCATGGGGGCTGCGCAGGATCTTTACCACCAGCGCGTCAGAGGGCACCAGATCGTCCATAAAAGAGGGCTTGCCCAGAAGGAGCTGCATAGCGTCCTTCTTACGGATGGACTGACCCACAACTTTACAATTTTTCTTTTCCATACTCCCCCTCCTTATGCCTTGCGGCTCGTCAGGTATGCGCGGATGCCGCGCAGCTGACCTTCATAGCCGGAACAGCGGCACAGATTCCCCGCAAGATAGGCAAGAATCTCTTCATCCGTGGGATCGGGATTTTCCCGCAGCAACGCGATGGTGTTCATCACAAGACCGGGGCTGCAGTAGCCGCACTGCTCGGCAGCTTCATCGGCAATGAAGCCAATGAAATCGGCAGCTTCTTCCTGCATGCCTTCCAGAGTGGTGATGCTGTGGCCGTCAGCGCGGGCAGCCAGCATGGAACAGGAAAGGATGGGCTTTTCATCCATCAGCACGGTGCAAAGACCGCAAGCGGAAGTTTCGCAGCCGCGCTTAACACTGTAGCAACCGTTGGCGCGGAGAAAATCGATCAGCATGAGATCGGGCTCGATCTCAGCGCAAAGGGGGTTGCCGTTGAGAGTGATTTTAATTTCCATGAGCTTCTCCTTCCATTTCCTTCAGGCAGCGTTCCGTCAGCACGCGGATAAGGCGGGTACGGTAAGCGGCGCTGCCGCGAATGTTTTCCGCTGTAGGAATCGTCTTTGCGGCAAGGTCAGCAAAGCGGGCAATCGCTTCTTCACTGTAACCCTTGGCAAGGATACCGCCTCTGTCACGCAGCAGGCGGGGCGCGCCGGGACGGGCGCCGATGACCACGCGGTGTTCCCCCTTCACGCAGCTGACCGCGCAGGCCAGCACGGAAAAGTCAGTTCTGCTCTTGCGCACCGTGGCATAGGTAAAGCGGCCGGGGCGCTTTTTTACAATAAGGCGCACCAGAATATCATTATCCTTCTTCATGCGGGCAAACTCTTCCAGCGGCACAGTACCGCCGGCATAAAGTTCCACATAAGTATCCATAGAGAGGAACAGCGTCATCACGTCGGAGAAGCCGAAGCGACCGAAAATACTGCCGCCCACGGTAGCCATGTTACGGAACTGCACACCAACAATGTCCTTTACAGCTTTTTCCACCGCGCCGTTAGTGTATTCGGCAAGACCTGCGTGCTGCTCCAACTGGCGCAGCGTCACCATAGCACCGATAGAAAATTCCTTTTCCGTTTCGCGAATGGTATCTAACCCCAGATCGGAAAGATCGATGGCAGTCTGAATGGAGATATCCCCTGTTTTCAGCCACATCATGCCGCCAATGATCCGGGCAGAGCGCTTGGAATTAAGTTCATACGCTTCCTGCAAGCTTTTAACCCGCACATAATTCTGTATGGTGATCATAACGAGACCCCCCTGTTTTATTTTTTAAAATTTATTTATCATCATAGCCGAAGGAGCGGATATAGTTGGCATTTTCTCTCCACTTTTCCTTCACCTTGATCCATGTTTCCATATATACCTTGGTGCCCATAAAGCGCTCGATGTCCTGACGGGCAAGGGTGCTGATCTTCTTGAGCATTTCACCGTGCTTGCCGATGATAATACCCTTGTGGCTGGCCTTTTCACAATAGATGGTCACATCCAGATCGATGATGCCGTTGTCGCGCCCGGTAAAGCGGGTCACTTCCACAGCGGTGCCGTGGGGAATTTCCTTATCGAGACAGTGGAGCATCTTTTCACGCACCAGTTCGCTTACCACCTGGCGGTCAGGCTGGTCGGTGGTCATATCTTCGGGGAAGAGATGAGGGCCTTCCACAGCATAGCCGGAAAGCTCTTCCATCAGTGCTTCCAGACCGTCACCGGTGCGGGCGGAGATGGGGATAATGGCCTTGAAGCCGTCATAAGCTTCGCTGTAAGCGGCGATAACGGCAAGGAGCTCGTCCTTATTGGCCACAGTATCGATTTTATTGATCACAAGGATGGCGGGAATATCGGACGCCTTAATACGCTCAATAATCTCCATTTCAGGGCCGCCAACATGGGGGATGGGTTCTACCAACAGCATGAGTGCATCCACATCCACAATGCTTTCCTTAACCACCTTTACCATGTAGTCGCCAAGGCGGTTGCGGGCACGATGGAGACCGGGGGTATCCAGCAACACATACTGGGTGTCACCGCGATTCACCACGCCATAAATACGGTTGCGGGTGGTCTGGGGCTTGTTGGACACGATGGCGATCTTTTCACCCACCAGCGCGTTGGTCAGGCTGGATTTGCCTACATTGGGGCGGCCGCACACCGTGACCATAGCAGTTTTTGTCTTTTGCATTTCAGGTAATCCTCAACTTTCTTGAGCTTTATATTTTTGCGGCAAATGCCGCCGTTTCACAAATTATCGGGAAAGTTCCATAGCGGCCATCACCGCTTCTTCCCGCGCGCGCATCTGTGCTTTCTGCTCCCCTTCATCCAGATGGTCATAGCCCAGAAGGTGCAGCACGGAATGCGCCACAAGGTAGGCAAGCTCTCTCTTGCGGGAGTGGCCGTATTCCTTGGCCTGAGCAGCAACACGCTCCATGGAAAGCACCATGTCGCCAAGGGGAAGAAGGCCCGTTGCCACATCCAGAAACTCTTCATCCTCTGCCGTGGGGGGCTCACCGGGAACAAAATCAAACTCAGGGAAACTCAACACATCGGTGGGACGGTCCACACCGCGCATGTCCAGATTGATGGCATGGATGCCTTCGTCATTGGTCAAAAGCACATCCACTTCGCACCGCACGTCCACGCCTTCCAGCTCCAGCACCGTGCGGATAGTCTTGCGGATCAGCGCGCAGTTGGCAGAAGAATCCGCACCGGGAACGTCCGCCGTCACAGGGATATAATGTTTCTTTGCCATATTATCTCTTTCCCTTTCCCGCGTTTTTCTTATCTTCGTAATCGGAATAGGCCTTGATGATGCGCTGTACCATCACATGGCGCACCACGTCCTGATCGTTAAGCTCGCAAATGCCAACGCCTTCCACACCCTGCAGAACGCGCATAGCCTCTTTCAGTCCGCTGGGCTTGTCGCCGGGCAGGTCGATCTGGGTAATATCGCCGGTAATGACCATTTTGGAGCCAAAGCCCATACGGGTCAGGAACATCTTCATCTGCTCGCGGGAGGTATTCTGAGCTTCATCGAGAATGATGAAGCTATCGTCCAGCGTGCGGCCGCGCATATAGGCAAGAGGCGCTACTTCGATGTTACCCCGCTCCAGATACTTGTTGTAAGTTTCCGCGCCCAGCATATCGAAAAGCGCATCATACAGCGGGCGGAGATAGGGGTCTACCTTGGACTGCAGGTCACCGGGCAAAAAGCCAAGACGCTCACCTGCTTCCACCGCAGGGCGGGTCAACACGATGCGGTTGATCTCTTTTGCACGGAAAGCTGCTACCGCTGCAGCCACGGCAAGATAGGTCTTACCCGTACCTGCAGGGCCCACACCGATGGTGACGGAATTTTTGGTAACGGAATCCACATACTGCTTCTGACCGATGGTCTTGGGCTTGATGGGTCGGCCCTTGGAACTGATGCAGATCACATCCTGGGTAAGCTCCCCGATGCGCTCTTCCTGACCGCTGCGGCAAAGGCCGATAACATAGCGCACATGCTGGGCATGAATAGCTTCCCCTTTTGCAGAAAGAGTCAAAAGGGCATTCACCGCTTTTACCGCCAGCATGGTATCTTCCGGTTCACCGTTAATATGCAGTTCACCGTCGCGGTTGGTAATGGTCACATGGAATTCAGCTTCCAGCAAGCGGATATTCTCATCGAAAGAACCGAAAATATTGATTGCCTGCTCCATTCTTTCAATGCTGATGCGCTGTTCCATTGACTTATTCCTCCAAATCATGCAAGATTTCTTCACTGCGGCCAATCTCTTCCAGGCACTCTGCCGAAAGGGTCACATAAAAAATATCCCCTTCCTCCCGCAGCGTTACAAGGGTGGAAATCACGCTCCCGCCGGGAGTCAACTGCGAGAGCAGATATTCTGTAAGAATCGTCTCTCCCAGTTCCTGCGCTTCCAAAAAAGAGCGCTCCTCCGCCAGGGGAAAATAGCTTTGCCGCGTCTCGCGCACCCACACAAAAGGCAGCGCCAAACCGCCGGGCAAACTCCACCTCATTCTGCTGTTTATTATATCATATTGGGGTGCTTCAATGCTACAGTTATTTCGATAGAAATTTATTCTCTTTCTCCCCAAAACCGCTGCAAAACGGGCGCTCTCCGCCTCTATTTCTTTGCATACCGTTTCCTTGCTGATGGGCACGGTAAAGGTATACCACGTGCGGGCTGTAACAGCGCCCATGCCCGCCAGAATGCGAGCCCCCACCGTGTCGGTATCTGCGATGCCGGAAATCAAAAGATCTCCTTTTTTCACCATAGTCCCGGGCAAAACCGCCGCTTTCCCCGAAAAGACCTGCACCTTTGTCACAAGGCCGCTTTTATCGGCCACCATATTGCGCACGGTCTTTTCGTCCACGATTTGCGGCACTTCGATCCGCTCCCGCACCTGCACATAAGCGCGGCTGCCGGAAACATTTAACGCAAGATAACTAAGCTGCGGGATCTTCAAAAGCATGCGGTTTCGCAGCATCTGGGAATCAATGCCAAGGCCGAAGGTGCCGTATGTCACGCCGCACTCTTCCAATGCCCGCAAAATCTCTTCTTCCCCCACAGTTTCATTGCCTTCCACCACAATATCCCACACAAAAAAGGATCCCAGCACCGTCATAAGGAAGGCTGCGGCAATCCCCACAAGCAAAACTTCACGCCGCCGAAAACGGCGGGCAAAAAACATAAAACCACAGCGTTTTTCCACACGGTAAGAACAATCCAGTTTTCCCGTAAGACCACGCAGCCGCCCATAGTCCCGGCGGGTAAATTTCAGCGAAAACTCTTGCTCTGAGATCCATTTCAAATCCCAAAAGCGAATGCCATTGGCACTACAGAGATTTAAAAACCGCTCGGGATAGGGCGACTCCACCCGCACCGATACTGTACCCACCGCCATATGCAAAGCTTTTTGCAGCATACTGCTCCTTTCTCAAGAGGGAAACGAAATGTCTGTAATATATCCGCCAATGCGGATCTCCTGCCCGGTCATGGCAAGCAGCTGCAGCGCTCTTCCTCTCACCTGCACCGTCAAACTGCCTGCACTGAGGGTGATTTCAGTATCACTGTAGGAAAGAATCCCGCCGTGCCGCTCCATAAAAAACTCACGGTTGCCCAAAAGCTCCATATGGGGAAGCCCCGCCGCCACATCTCCCGGAAGATCAAAAAGTTCTGCCACATGGAGCATGATCTCCTTTTTTGCCATACACTCCCCTCCTTTTCTTCCAACTCTATGCCACAGGAAAGAAAAACTTGCGTGTCCGCACATGAGGGGCCGGAAGGCGGCATAGAATAAAGGCGGTGATATGTATGATAAAAAAAGGCACGGTGCAAACCATTTCTTTTCTGGTACTGGGCATCGCTTTGGCCACTCTGTTATTTTTTGCTCCTCAGGTCTCTCTTGCCGTGCAGGAAGGCCTCACCCTTTGCTACCGCACGGTATTTCCCTCTCTCTTCCCGTTTTTTGTTCTCTCTACCCTCCTGATTTCTTTGGGATTTGCCGATATATTGGGCAGCGCTCTGGATATTCCTATGCGCTTCTTATTCCACCTGGACGGAAAGTGCGCAAGCGCGCTGATTTTGGGGCTTGTGGGCGGCTACCCCGTTGGCGCGAGAACCGCTCTCGCTCTCTATCGTGAAGGCAGCTGCACCAAAGAAGAGGCCGAAAATCTTCTGTCCTTTTGCAACAATTGTGGCCCTGCCTTCATCCTTTCCGTAGCCGGATCCACCGCCCTTGAAAGCCGAAAAGCAGGTCTTCTGCTCTATCTCATTCATGTGCTTGCCGCGCTTTGCACAGGCCTTTTCTTCCGCAGGAAAACATTTCCGCGAAAAAGTTTTCAGCGGCACATTATACCTCGCCAGGATTTCGTGCCCACCTTTGTTGCTTCCGTGCAAAGCGCTTTTTCCGCCATGCTCAGCGTGTGCGGCTTCGTAGTTTTTTTCGCAGTACTGCTCAGCCCTCTGCGAAGCTTTACCCAAAGCGGATTGCTCCTTGGCGCCGTAGAGCTTTTCAACGGCATCTGCGCCCTTGAGCCCACTGCCGCAGACTTTATTTCCGCCGCTACTCTGATAGGTTGGGGCGGACTCAGCGTCCATGCGCAAACAATAGCCCTCCTTTGTGATGAAAATCTTTCTTTGGCCTCATATTTCAAGGGGAAACTGGTGCATGCTGCTCTATCTTCCCTCTTCGCCTTTCTTACTGTTCTTCTGTACCCATGGCAGTAAAAAAGCCGCAAGTCTTTCGACTTGCGGCTTTACGCATGCATTTAAAATTCTTCGGGTTTTCTGGGGAAGATAATGGCGCAAACAATGTAAGCAAGAACACCTGCGCCGCCCATAGCGGTAAGAATCACCCACGCAAGACGAATGAGAGTGGGATCTACATTCAGATATTCGGCAATACCCGCACAAACACCGTCCAGCATTTTACCCTGGCTGACCTTGTAAAGTCTCTTTTCTCTCATAGTTTTCTCCCTTCTCCTCATCAAAGTTCTCTCAGATGAGGCTCAAAATTCAACCCGTACAGCTTGTTGGAACCAATGGTATCCTGAATGGAAGCATAGGTAAAGCGAAGCGCCTTTTCAGCTGCTGACAAGAAAGGCTCTTCTGCCATCATGTACGCGCAGAGGGAAGATGCCAGCACATCGCCGGTACCGGGCAGATAAGCATCCACATAGGGGGTGGAAAATCTGCCCTCTTCCCCCGTTTCATTATCCACGGCAAAAAGGCCGATCTCATCGTCACCGTAGCGCACACCCGTCAGCACCGTTTTTTTGACGCCCAGTTCACGGAAAGCCGCTACCACTTCCCGCACCCAGCTTTCTTCAAAGTGATTGCCACGGAAAGGAAGGCCTGTCACAAGAGCCGCTTCGGTAAGGTTAGGGGTAGCCACATCGGCGTCCATGCAGAACTTGCGCATATGAGAGGCAAAACTCTCGTCATAAATGCTGTAAAGCGTGCCGTTATCGCCGATAACAGGATCTACAAATCGGAAAATATCCTTCTGGTCCTTTGCCACATATTCCGCCACGATGTCCAGCTGCTCCACGCTGCCAAAATAGCCGGTGAGAAGCCCGTCAAATTTCAGGCGGATCTTGCGCCAATGGCCAATAATTTTTTTCATCTCTTCCGTGAGATCCAAAAACGTATAGTCGGTAAATCCGCCGGTATGGGTGCTCAGCAGCGCCGTGGGCAAAACCACGCACTCGTGGCCCAATGCGCTGAGCACGGGCAGCGCCACCGTGTTGGCAGCCTTGCCCAGGCAGGAAATATCCTGCACCGACAAAATTCGCTTCTGCTCCATATTCTGCCGCTCCTGTCTTGAACTCTCTTTCAATATAACACGGTTTGCTCCGCAAAACAAGCCTTACACCAACTGCTGCTCATTGATGATAAGCTTGAACTGCAGTCCCAATTCCTCTGCAGCCTTACGACAAAGCACCATACGTTCCATGAAGATTTCAAAATAATCCATCACGGAACCGTAATGCGTATCGATGAAAAGTTTCAATTTAATCAAGGTGTGGCTTTCGTTGATTTTCAGTTCGGTTTTTTTCACCGAGTAATTCACCCGGTCATGAATATCAAAGGGATCCCCCTCCAACCGCACACGGCTGCGGCGTACATCGGATTTATCTGCAAGGATCAGCGCTGCCGCCATGGGGCTTACGGGTTTTCCCGTGCCTTCATCGTGGTTGCCGATGGCAGTAACGATCTCGGAAATTTCCTCCGGTTCCATGCCAAGATTATCCAGAATGCGGAAAGCCATCACCGCACCGCTTTGAGAATGATCCACACGGTTTACAAGATTTCCGATATCGTGGAGATAGGCCGCGATCTGCGCCAGTTCCACCGTGCGTTCAGGATAACCCAGAGTTTCAAGAATATACCGACAGCCCGCTGCCACCATGCCCACATGGGCAAAACTATGCTCGGTAAATCCCAATGCCTTCAGGGACTCATCGGCTTTTTTGATGTAAATATTGATGGCTTCATTTCTGCGGATATCTTCGTAAGTAATCATAAATACCTCCTTTGCACTCCCCCGTGGAGTGCACATTCTTTTCTGTTTCATTCATTCTATAAAACCATTTTTCCCCCGCGGGATGCAAAATGTCAAGCAAAATTTTTGCAAACCCACTTCGAGGGCAACATTGCCATTTATCACACTTCGTGGTAAACTGAAGGCAATCTTTCCCCAGGAGGTGTTCATGAAAAAACGCATTGTATCTTTGTTCTGCGCTTTTATATTGATTTTATCCCTTGTCCCTGCAGCCAGCGCTGTCACCTCTTCCCAGACTCTGGCAGCCGACACACTTTACACACTGGGTCTTTTCAAGGGTAACACCTCCGGCTACGATCTGGATTCCCGCTCCACCCGTCTCCATGCTATGGTGATGGTGTCCCGTCTCTGCGGCGGTGAAGGCGCTAAAGCTGCCGACTATTCCCATCCCTTTACTGATATCCCCACCTGGGCGGATGGCTATGTAGGCTTTGCCTATGAAAAAGGTCTTGCCCGCGGCGTGGATGCCACCACTTTTGATGCCTCCCGCTTTATTACCGCCAACGCTTACTATGCCTTCTTACTCCGCCTTTTAGGTTACAGCGATACTGAGGGCGATTTCTCCATCTCCACCGCCGCGCTTTTTGCCTATCGTTTGGGCATTGCTCCCACAGCAAATGACCCCGCTTTCACCCGCGGAGATATGTGCGAAGCTACTCTTGCAGCCCTTAGCACACCTTTAAAAGGTGAAGACCGCACCCTCATCTCCCGGTTGATTGAAGAAGGCACCGTGGAAAAAGCCGTCGCCAACGCGCTTGGTCTCAGCGAGCAGAGCCGTCTTTCCGCTCGCGAAATTGCAGAGCGCTGCTCTGCTCCCGTAATTTCCATAGCTTTCTACATAAATAGCGAAGAAGTAGCCAACAAAACGCCTAACAGCAATTCCAGTGGATTTTTCATCTCTCCTGACGGTATTGCCGTTACCTGCTATCATTCCATCGTGGGCGCGATCGGCGCGGATGTAAAACTGCCAAGCGGCGAAATTTATCCCGTAGAAAAGGTTCTTTTTTACGATACCGAAAGTGATGTCGCTGTTTTGAAAGTATCCACCACCTCTCTGGACGGCGTTACTACTGCTGCCTTCCCTTATCTTGAAACCGCATCTGTAGACACAGTTTATGACGGAGATCCTTGTTTCACTGTCAGCAACGCACTTTCTCTTCCTCTTTCTGTTACCAGCGGTATTGTTTCCAACCGCGCGCAGAATGTAGACGGTTTCTCCCAGCCCATGATTCAGACCACCGCAGCCATTTCCCGTGGCAGCAGCGGAGGTGCTCTTCTGAATGAATTCGGGGAGGCTATCGGTATCGTCAGCGCCTATTTCCTTTACGGAAATGACATGTACCTCTTCATCCCTATCGATGTTGCGAAAAACGCTGATCTTACACAAAATGCATGGACGCTGAAAGAAGTGTCCGATATGACCGCTGTGGAGGTTACTCCTGAATAAAAGAAAACCGATCAGGCATGCCTGATCGGTTTTTTATGTTTTGAAATATGCAAAAATCTTTCCCTGCGGGGCATACTGTAAGCAAAGAAAACTTTGCCCAAGGGAGATCACTATGAGTTATTTCAGCAAAGCACTTTTAGAAAAGGACACCCTGCTTCGCCAGCGCCGCTACCTTCACCAAAATGCCGAAACAGGACTGCACATACCCAAAACCAAAGCTTTTATCAAAGACACTCTGCGCCGCGAACGCATAGAGTGCAGCAACTGCGGTCATGGGCTCAGCGCCCTCATTGGCAGCGGCGGCAAAACCATTCTGCTTCGGGCCGATAGTGACGCTCTCCCCATGCAGGAAGAAAGCGGTCTTCCCTTCGCCTGCCCCAAAGATGCCGCCCACACCTGCGGCCACGACTTGCACACCGCCATGCTTCTCACCGCTGCAAAGCTTTTGAAAGAGGATGAAACACAGCTTAAAGGCACAGTAAAGCTGATGTTCCAACCCGCAGAAGAAACCTTTGAAGGAAGCTGCAATATGATGGAAAACGGCATTTTACAAGACCCCATCCCCGATGCCGCTCTGGCTTTTCACGTTTCTCCCGGGCATGACAGCGTAGGTCTTTTCCGCTATAATGACACTTCCGCCGCCATGTTTTCTGTGGACAGTTTTCGCATCACCGTTCGTGGCCGCGGCAGCCACGGCGCCTACCCTCAATACGCCGTGGACCCCATCAATATTGGCATCCATATCCATCTTGCTCTGCAGGAACTCATAGCCCGCGAGTGCGATCCTTTCCAGAAATGCGTAGTAACAGTAGGGAATTTCAGCGCCGGGTCTGCTGCCAATGTGATCCCCGATACAGCTGTGCTGCAGGGCACCATCCGCACGGATAATGCCGAAAGCCGCGCACTTTTGAACCGCCGGCTGCAAGAAGTCTCACAGAACATCGCAAAAGCCTACGGTGGCGAGGCCGGGATAGAATTTCTTTCCGCCTGCCCACCTTTAGTTTGTGCCACTTCCCTCACCAGAGATATGGCCCGCTATATAGAAGAACTGCCGGCACCTGACCTGCGGGGCGAAAACAGCTTTTCCGCTTCCGCCTCCGAGGATTTTGCCTTCATTGCCGAAAAGATCCCCTCCGCCTTTTTCTTTCTCTCCGCAGGCTTTGGCGATGAGCGGGGCAATTACTCTGCCCACAACCCCAAAGTGCAGTTTAATGAAGATGTGCTGCCTTTGGGCGCAGCGTGCTATGCCCACTGCGCCAAGCGATGGTTGGAAGAAAACGCATAAAAAAAAGAGAGGTTCGTAAAACGGACCTCTCTTTTCAGCGTCCAAAGTCACCTGTAACAGGGTCAGCAAAAAGAGGAATGCGGGGCGGCACATAAGAAAAATACACGAAAGCTGCCCCCAGCAAAAGAAAGAATACCAGCGCCAAAAGTTGCCAGAAAGGCGACGAAAACTTTCCTTTTCGCGTCATGCGGCAGCTAACAAACTGTGACACCGCGGCGGCGAGAAAAAAGATAGAAATATTGAACCAATCCTCTGTGGTGCCGACGATACCCCGCGCCGTGTAAAATACGGCGGGAATCAACAAAAGTCCCGTTGAAAGTCCCAAAGCTTTGGCAGCAAGTAAATTGGGATACCCTTTTCGCAAGGCAAAAAACTCTGCCACCGCAAAGAGCACATAGGGAAAAAAGAAAATTTTCATATGCTCCCATGTGGATTCATTCACCGCGGAAAAAGCCGCCAAAAGGGTATTTTCCCCGCTGAGGTCATATAAAAAGTGCAGCGCGCTGCCTAAGGCGCACACCACCCCAAAAGCGATCCATTCCCACGCTGCAAGTCGCTGGCGCATAAAAAACCTCCGCACAAACTTTTTCTCAGTTTATGCGAAGGCTCTTGTTTTATGCAGGAAATGCCAGGCGGTAAACGCCCTTAGGCAGATCTTTTGTCAGTTCCAGTTGGCTGCAGGAAAGATGATGCACATCCTTTGCGTCAAAAAGGTCGGTAAATTCCTCTGCCGTGCGCAAAACTGCATAATCCTTGCTGCCTTCACGGTAGTGCATAGGGATGACCACCCTTGCGCCAATAGCATCTGCCACGCTCTTGGCTTCCTTCGGATCCAGCGTGTAAGTGCCGCCGATGGGGATCATCACCGCGTCTACCTTGTCGATTGATACAAGCTGATCTTGGGTAAGCAAGTGACCCAGATCTCCCAGATGGGCAACCCGCAGACCGTGAACAGAAAAGATATGCACAATGTTGTCACCGCGCAGCGCGCCGTTTTCCCCATCGTGCTTGGTTTTCACCGTTTCCACAAGGAAAGGGCTCTCTTCTGCGGGCAAAAGTTTTACGCCGTCAAAATAATCATGGTCGTGATGCCCATGACTTTTATATACCGCGTTGGCCCACGTATCCACATCGGCACAGCCTTCCACTTCGTGGTACGGGTCGATCACTGCGCGGTAGCCGTCGCTTTCCAGCGCAAAGCAGGCATGTCCCAGCCAGATGATTTTCATGCGATCCCCTCCTTTTCTTTCAATATAGTCTTTGCGCCATGCCATGTCAAGAAAGAGGGGAGCTTTCGCCCCCCTCTTTTAGCACTTACTTCTGTTCGTCTTCTTTATTTTTGTTCATGTCTGCGTGATATTTTTCGTAAAGTTCCTGCTGGCGGGCCTTTCTCTTGGCCTTTTCCTTCCGCAGGACCACAACCGCTACCCAGGCGCCGACACCAAGGAAAATAAGCAGCACCCAGGCACCTGCAAGGCCGATGATCAAGTCTTCCACAAAGTCAACAGCATCGGCAAAGCCATTCTTAAAGGCCGTGCCAAGGCGCTGAGTAAAGGTGGCAGGTGCCTCTTCCACATTGCGCAGCTTATAGACCTCGGAAAGGTTGATGTGGATGGTTGCATAGTCGATGAGAGAATCATAGGCGCGCAGAGAACCCGTCAGCTGCTCGATGGCCAGTTCCGTGTCGCTGATGGCAGACTCGATGGTGATGATATCTTCCATGTTCTTTGCCTGAGCGAGCAATTCCTGCAGCCGCTCCAGCTTAGTGCGCTGGGTGGTAAGGCGGGCCTCAATATCGTAATACTGCTCGCTGACATCGTCTGCCGTGTCATAAGCGCTGACCACAAGGCACAGCTCGCTGACCCGGTCCATAAAGACAACATATTTTTCCGCAGGCACACGGACGGTATAATAACCGTAGCGGTAGCCGTAATCCGTCAGATTGCGGGACTCAAAATAGCCCCCCATTTCCGTGACCAGCGCCACCAGAGATTCCGTCACCGCATCAAACTCGGTGGTTTCCATTTCCAGCTCCGCAGTGTAGATCATCTTGGCATTGTTTTTCACCGTGATCATGTCACCGCCGCCGCTGACGCCTGCCGTCGCAGAATCTTCCGTCACATAGCCGCCATCCATAGGCGCTGATTCCGCGGCGGTATCATCGGCCATGCCGCCCCCGCAGGCGGAAAGCAGCGTCACACACAGAACCAGCGAGAGCATCAAAGCAAAAATCTTTTTCATAAAATACCCACCTTTCTTATCTCACTTGTGGCTTTCAGAAATATAGACGCAAAGAATAGCAAAAAGTTCCGCTCTGAGAAAAAATTTTTCCTCAAAGTCGGAACTTTCTTTTTTATTGCAGTTCGTCCAGCGTCAGGGAGAAGCTGGGCATGAAGTTTTCCATAAAATGGCGCACTTCGGGCAGGGGATTTTCCTCCAGCGCTTTTTTGCACTGCTCTGCCGCCTGACGGAACTCCATGTTCCCCGCCTTCAGTTCTTCCACGCACTTGATGTAGGCAGAGATCTTGTCCGCCGCCTTCACCACCGCGCGGATCTCCTCATCCGCTTCGCAGATCAAAGGCGCATAAACACCCTTGAGTTTTTCAGGCAGCATCTGCAAAAGCTTGTCGCAGGCCACCTGCTCTACTTCCTTGTAGGAATCGCGGATCTTGGGGTTATAATACTTAATGGGGGTAGGCATATCGCCTGTAATGATCTCACTGGCATCGTGATACAGCGCAGCAACTGCCACCTTGCCCGCGTCCATATTGCCGCCAAAATAAGCGTTGCGGATCTCAGCCAGTGCATGGGCCACCACAGCTACCATGTGGCTGTGTTCCTGAATATTTTCCGCGTAACTGTTGCGCATCAAGGCCCAGCGGTTGATAAAGCGCATGCGGGCGATGTAGGCAAAAAAGTGATGTGCCATAGTTATTCCTCCACGATCTCTCCGACGAGACTGCCGGAAAGGATACCGCTGATCTTTACATTTTTCACTTGGTTATGCAGGTTTTCACCGTGGACAAGCACCTCCATATAGTTGGGAGCATGACCTACAAAATGCTCGCCCTTTTCCTGCTCGAAAAGCACCTTATAAGTGCGGCCAACACACGCTTCCATATAGGCGCGGTGCATTTCTTCTGCCACGGCGGCCGCGCGGTGCGCCCGCTCTTCCTTCACCTGAGGCGCTATCTGCTTCATTTTGGCGGCAGGGGTGCCAGGGCGGATGGAATAGGGGAAAACATGCATGTCCGCAAAGGCGCACTTCCGGATCATGGCAAGCGTCTCTTCAAACTCTTCCTCCGTCTCCTCAGGGAAGCCCGCGATCAGGTCGGTAGTGATGGCGGGATGGTCGAACCACTTACGAAGAAGGGACACGGATTCCAAAAAGCGCTCCGCATCATACTTGCGATTCATGCGCTTGAGGGTAGTGGTGCAGCCACTCTGAAGGGAAAGATGGAAATGGGGGCAGAGGTTTTCAAAGCCCGAAAGACGGCGGCAGAAATCCTCCGTAATGGTGCGGGGTTCCAAACTTCCCAGACGGATGCGGATATCCCCCGCTTCGGTGCAGATGAGTTCCAGTAAATCGGTAATGGTGGTACCGTCTTTCAGATCGTGACCGTAAGAGGAGATCTCGATACCCGTGACCACGATCTCGCGGTAGCCCGCTTCCTTCAGCTCACGCACCTGCTGCCGTGCCACTTCCATAGGAAGGGAGCGTACAGGGCCGCGGGCATAGGGAATGATACAGTAAGTGCAGAAATTCACGCAGCCGTCTTCCACTTTCATCATGGCGCGAGTGCGCTCTGCCATGCCGCCGGCAGGCAGCACTTCGAAGGTACGGCGGCGCAAAGCCTCGTCAATATTTTCGATGCGGCGGCGCATGCGGCACTCTTCTTCCAGAAGATCGATAAAGGCGCGACGGTCATTAGTGCCTGCGATCAGGTCCACTTCCAACCCTCTTGCTTCTTCAGCATGGGTCTGCACGTAGCAGCCGCAGGCCGCCACCACCGCCTCAGGATTCATCTTGCGGGCACGGCGGATCATCTGACGGGACTTCTTGTCGCTGACTGCCGTTACCGAGCAGGTATTGATCACATACACATCCGCCGCAGCTTCAAAATCCACCAACTCATGGCCGCGGGCGCAAAGTTCCCGCTCCATAGCCTGCGTTTCATACTGATTCACTTTGCAGCCAAGGGTGTAAATGGCGAAGCGCATATGTTTTCTGCCCTTTCCCGCGAAGGCAGTATTCTTGCCAATTCGCGTTTTGCGTGATACAATAATACGGATTGAATGTTTTTATCCGTGAGGGTATTTCCCCTCATGATCATTATACCGATTTTTCCCCAAACGGGCAAGACTTTGGAGGGATTTCTCATGCATTATCTCGATCATGCCGCTACCACCCCTGTTCCCAAGGCGGTGGCTGACGCGATGTACCAGGAACTGACGGAGCATTTTGGCAATCCGTCTTCTCAGTATGCCATGGGCCGCGAAGAAAAGGAACGTGTGGAAGGCTACCGCGCCGTCATCGCCCGCGCCCTCGGCTGCCAGAGCAAGAACCTCCATTTCACCTCCTGCGGCACGGAAGGTGACAACTGGGCCATCTCCGCTTCCATCTGGAATGGCCGCCACACCGGAAAGCACATCATCACCACCGCCATTGAGCACAGCGCTGTTCTGGAACACTGCAAGCACCTTGCAAAGCGCGGCTATGAGGTCACCTACCTGAAGCCCGACACCAGCGGCAACATCACCGTGGAGCAGGTGGCAGATGCTTTGCGGGAAGATACCATTTTGGTATCTATGATGCTGGTAAATAACGAAACGGGCGTGATCCTCCCCGTAAAGGAAGTCGCTGACCTTTTGAAAGAGCGCAAAAGCGCTGCCCTGCTTCACACCGATGCCGTGCAGGCCTTTTTGAAGATTCCCTTCTCCGCAGCAGAGCTGGGTGCGGATTTCGTCACCGTTTCCGCCCACAAGATCGGCGGTCCTAAGGGAAGCGGCGCCCTTTATATCAGCAGCCGTGTTCGCGCTCCTCTTCCCATGCTTTTTGGCGGCGGTCAGGAAAGCGGCCTTCGTGCAGGCACCGAACCCACTGCGCAGCTGGCAGGCTTTGCCAAAGCGGTGGAACTGCGCGCAGAAAATCTGGAAGAAAAGCTCCGCCACATGGCACAGATCAAGGAATACTGCCTGACTCAGCTCCTTGGCATCGAGGGTCTTGTCCGCGTGGGTAACGGCGAAGCGCCTCACATCCTCTCCGTTTCCATGCCTGGCTATCCCAGCGCCAATGTGGTCAACGATCTTGATACACAGGGCATCTGCATCTCTGCAGGCTCTGCCTGCCACAAGGGTAAGCCCAGCCACGTCTTTGCCGCGCTGGGTCTTGAAAAGCGCGTGACACAAGGTATTCTTCGCATCAGTTTCTCACCCGAGACCACCCGCGAGGATATTGACGCACTCTGCGCCGCGCTGAAAAAACACCACGACACCCGCTTCCCCATGTTCTGATCCGGAGGATTTATGTTCCATTTCTTAAAACGCGAGCCGGGCTTTTACCGTCGCATCGCTTCTCTCGGCATCCCCGTGCTGCTGCAGCATCTTATTACCAATTCCCTTGGCTTTGTAGACACCTTCATGGTGGGGCTTATCGGCAATCTGGAAATGTCTGCCGTAACGGCGGCCAACGTTCCCGTGACCCTTTTCCAGATGATCCTCTTCGGTTTCCAGAGTGGCTCTGCCGTTCTTTTCAGCCAGTATTGGGGCAAGAAAGACGTCCGCACCATTAACCGCGTGTTGGGCCTTGGATTCTACACCGCAGGCGGCTTCGGCCTTCTTTTCGCGCTGCTTCTTTTCTTCCAGCCGGAATTTGTCATGAGCCTTGTGACCAACAACAAGGATATCATTGCCCTTGCTGCGCCTTATGTCCACATCGTGGGCTTCTCCTATGCCTTTAACAGCCTTTCCATGATCTACATCAACATGGAAAGCGCCACGGAAAACCCCAAGCTGGGCACCACGGTGCTGGGCATCTCCACTGCCTGCAATACCGTGCTGAACTATATTTTCATTTTCGGCGCCTTCGGTTTGGAGCCTATGGGCATCCGCGGCGCGGCTCTTGCCACCCTGATTTCCCGCATTATCGAATTCATTATCACCTTTTCTTATGCCTTCCTTTCCCGCCGCGTGCCTCTCATGGCCCGCTGCCTGCTGCGCCCCGGCAAGGTGATTTTCGCAAGCTACATGAAGTATTGCTCCCCCGTGATCCTCAACGAGACCCTCTGGGGACTTGGCACCTCCATGTTCACTGTGATCATGGGCCACATGGCCCTCAGCGCCGATATGCTGGCCGCTTATACCGTGGCAGGCAACATCTCCCGTCTGACAGTAGCAGGCATGTTCGGCATGTCCGCTGCAGCAGGTGTTATCATCGGCAAAGAAATCGGCAGCGGCAACCAGAAAAATGTTTACGACATCGGCTGCGCACTTTGTTTTGTCAGCTGCTGCGTAGGCACCACTGTCGGTCTTTTGGAAGTGCTGCTGCTTCCCACGCTGCTGCAGCCCATCCTTTTCCCCCTCTTCAATCTCACCGCATTCCAGGCGCAAATCGCTGCCTACATGGTGATTTTCTATTCCATCACCTGCCCCGCCCAGTTTTATAACACCACCGTCATCGTGGGCATTCTTCGCGGCGGCGGAGATGTTCGGGCAGCTGCCATTCTGGACCTTGTTCCCATGTGGTGCATCTCCATCGCACTGACAGCACTGGTAGGCCTTGTTTTCAAGGCGCCTCCCATCTTCGTCGTCATGGCGATCCACACCGAAAACTGGTCCAAGGTGCCCTTCTTCACCCTTCGACTTCGCAGCAAAAAGTGGATACGGGATGTGACTGTTTCCGAATCCGCCATGCAGTAAGGAGCTTATTATGAGTCTTTTTCTCTGCCCCATCTGCGGCAAGCCCCTCACACGGGGAGAAACATCCTACACCTGCCCCAACCGCCATTCTTACGATATTGCCGCGGCAGGCTACACCCATCTTCTCCCCGCCAACAAGAAAAACTCTCTCCAGCCCGGTGATGACAAAGGCATGGTGGCCAGCCGCTCTGCCTTCCTTTCCAAGGGCTATTATGAGCCGCTGCGCCGCGCCCTCTGTGACCTTTCCCTCGCCCTTTCCCAAAAGGATGTCACCGTGTTTGACTCAGGCTGCGGCGAAGGCTATTACACCGCAGGCATTTACGAATCCCTTTGTGCCGACGGACGGAAAGTACATATCGCAGGTATCGACATTTCCAAGTTTGCCGTGCAACGGGCTGCCAAAAAGGTAAAAAACGGCGAGTTTGCCGTAGCCTCCGCCTATCATCTTCCCGTGGCAGACAGCAGCTGTGATCTTTTGATCAACTGCTTCTCCCCCCTGGCTCTGGAAGAATTCTACCGCGTGCTGAAAAACGGCGGCTATTTCTTCTATGTGGTTCCCGGGGCAAATCACCTTTGGGAGATGAAAAAAGTTCTCTACCCCACCCCCTATCCCAACGAGGAAAAGCTGACCCCCTATGAAGGTTTTTCCTATGTAGAGGTGCGGCATGTGGAAGAAACCGTCACCCTCACTTCTCAGGAAGATATCTTCGCCCTTTTCCAGATGACACCTTATTATTGGAAAACACCCAAAGACGGTGTGGAGCAGCTGAAAAAACTCTCCACCCTCACCACCGCCATCGATTTTGACATTCACGTTTCCCGCAAAAAATAAAAAAGGACCCGCTGCCCGAGGGCAGCGCCTTTCTTTTATTTTTTATTACTTTTTCTTGTGGATAGCCTTCATGCGTCTTTCGTGATCCAGAATGCTCTTGCGGATGCGCAGGCTCTTGGGAGTAACTTCCAGAAGCTCGTCATCTGCCAGGAATTCCAGGCACTGTTCCAGACTCAGAATGCGGGGCGTTACCAGACGCAGCGCTTCATCGGAACCGGAAGCGCGCATATTGGTCAGCTGCTTTTTCTTGCACACGTTAACGGTGATGTCTTCCAGCTTGGGAGATACACCGACTACCATGCCGGCATAAACATTCACGCCTGCGCCGATGAAGAGAGAACCGCGTTCCTGCGCGTTGAAAAGACCGTAAGTCACGGATTCACCGGTTTCAAAAGCGATGAGAGAGCCGGTGTTGCGGCGGGTCACTTCGCCCTTGAAGGGTGCGTAAGAATCAAATACGGAAGCCATGATACCTTCGCCCTTGGTGTCGGTCAGGAACTCATTGCGATAGCCGAAAAGGCCGCGGGAGGGAACCAGGAATTCCACCTTCATGCGGTTGCCCACGGGAGTCATTTCCAGCAGGTCGCCCTTGCGGCTGCCCAGCTTTTCAATAACAGCGCCCACAGCATCGGAGGGAACGTCGCACACAACGCGTTCAATGGGTTCGCAGTTCACACCGTCCACTTCCTTGTAAAGCACGCGGGGGGGAGATACCTGGAACTCATAGCCTTCGCGGCGCATGGTTTCGATCAGGATGGAAAGGGACATTTCACCGCGGCCTGCCACGTTGAATGCGTCCATAGCGCCTTCGATCTCGCTGACGCGGAGGGAAACGTCCTTCAGAGTTTCCTTCATGAGGCGGTCACGGATCTGGCGGGAGGTAACGAACTTACCTTCGCGGCCTGCGAAGGGAGAGTCGTTTACGGAGAAGGTCATTTCAATGGTGGGTGCGCTGATCTTGACGAAAGGCAAAGGTTCAACGCAGGAAGGTTCGCAGATGGTATCACCGATGGTGATATCACCGATACCGCTCATAGCAATGATGTTGCCTGCGGTGGAAACGGTAACAGGCTTCTTGCCCAGACCGTCGAATTCATACATGGAAACAGCCTTTGCCTTCTTGGCAGGTGCATCGGGGGCATGGAAGTTGCAAACAGCAATTTCCTGATTCTGGCGCAGAGTGCCGCGCTCAATGCGGCCGATGGCGATACGGCCTACATATTCATTGTAGTCAATGGAGGAAACCAGCATCTGGAAGGGTGCGTTGGCATCAGCTTCAGGTGCGGGAATGTATTCAAGAATGGTTTCGAAGAGGGGCTTGAGATCGGTGCCCACCACATCGGGAGAGTAAGATGCAGTGCCGTTTCTGCCGGAGCAGAAAAGCATGGGGGAATCCAACTGTTCGGGGGTTGCATCCAGATCCAGCAGCAGTTCCAGCACTTCATCCACCACTTCGTGGATGCGCTGGTCGGGACGGTCGATCTTATTTACCACAACGATGACGCGGTGGCCCAGTTCCAGCGCGCGGGAAAGCACGAAACGGGTCTGAGGCATAGCGCCTTCTGCAGCGTCTACCAGCAGAATAACACCGTTTACCATCTTCAGAATACGCTCTACTTCGCCACCGAAGTCAGCATGGCCGGGGGTATCTACGATGTTGATCTTGGTCTCGCCGTACTGAATGGCAGTGTTCTTGGCAAGGATGGTAATGCCACGCTCACGCTCCAGATCGTTGGAGTCCATAACACGGTCTACCACTTCCTGATTTTCGTGGTATGCACCGCCCTGCTTGAGCATTTCGTCTACCAGGGTGGTCTTACCGTGGTCAACGTGGGCAATAATGGCAACATTTCTCAGCTTATCATTCTGCATGCTTATCTATCTCCTTATACCCGCAGGAAAACCCGCGGCACAAAATACATTCGCTTTATTTCCAACATAATATTTTATTACAAGCATTCCCTATTTTCAAGGCATATGGGCAACTTTTTCCATCTTTTTGAAAAATTGACAACCCTTAGCCTATCCAGTATAATGGTTAGGCGCGCTGCGCAAGTTTATGCCCCGGTAGCTCAGCTGTATAGAGCGGCCGCCTCCTAAGCGGCAGGTCGGAGGTTAGAGTCCTCTTCGGGGTGCCAAAGCACCGCAAAGCGCGAGTTTTGCGGTGCTTTTTTACTTTTTCAAGGAGATACCGTTATGAAAAAAGTATCTTTCGCCCTGCTTATTATCGTTGAACTGCTCTGCACCGCTTTCTCTTTGGGGCAGATCTATTTTTGGCTGGAGCGTATCCCCGCCTTCTTTGTAGCACTGGCGGTATATCTTGCAGCCCTTCTCTTCCTGCTGGCACGGCAGTACAAGCAAAAAATGGAAGGTGACCTCGTCTCCCGCAAAGTTACTGTGATGGCCTTTTGCCTGCTGTTGGCGCTGCCCACCATCATCGTTCTCAGCATTTCTGCCCTGCTCTTTTTCACTTACGTCGGTTTTAACTAAAAAAACACCCTGCAAGAAGCAGGGTGTTTTCTTTTTGCTTTTTAGAATTCGGCAGTGCCCACGGTACGGGGATGGGGCAGCACGTCGCGGATGTTGGGAATACCGGTGAGGTACATAACCATGCGTTCGAAGCCAAGGCCGAAACCTGCGTGCTTGCAGGAGCCGTAGCGGCGCAGATCCAGATACCACCAATAATCTTCGGGATCCATACCCAGCTGGCGGATGCGATCTTCCAGAATGTCCAGACGTTCTTCACGCTGGCTGCCGCCGATGATCTCGCCGATACCGGGAACCAGACAGTCGCAACCGGCAACGGTCTTACCGTCGTCGTTAAGGCGCATGTAGAATGCCTTGATTTCCTTGGGATAGTCGGTTACGAATACGGGCTTCTTGAACACCTGCTCGGTGAGGAAGCGTTCGTGTTCGGTCTGCAGGTCGCAGCCCCAGGAAACCTTATAGTCGAACTTATCGTTGTTCTTTTCCAGAATTTCCACAGCTTCGGTGTAGCTTACGCGGCCGAAGTCGGAATTCATAACGTGCTCAAGACGTTCCAGCAGGCCCTTATCCACGAAGCTGTTGAAGAAGGCCAGTTCGTTGGGGCAGCGTTCCATGGTGCGGCGGATGATGAACTTGATCATAGCTTCTGCCACGTCCATGTCGCCCTTCAGATCAGTGAAGGCCATTTCGGGCTCGATCATCCAGAACTCAGCAGCGTGGCGCTGGGTGTTAGACTTTTCGGCGCGGAAGGTGGGGCCGAAGGTATAAACATCGCCAAATGCCATGGCGAAGTTTTCAGCATTGAGCTGACCGGAAACGGTGAGGTTTGCGGACTTGCCGAAGAAGTCTTCACCGTAGTTGATGGAGCCATCCTCATTCTTGGGGAGGTTATCCATATCCAGAGTGGTCACGCGGAACATTTCACCGGCGCCTTCGCAGTCGGAAGCGGTGATGATGGGAGTGTGTACGTAAACGAAGCCGCGGTCCTGGAAGAACTCATGGATAGCATGAGCTGCCACGGAGCGAACGCGGAAAGCTGCGCTGAAGAGGTTGGTGCGGGGGCGCAGGTGCGCGATGGTGCGCAGGTATTCCATGGTGTGACGCTTCTTCTGCAGGGGATATTCGGGAGAAGAAACACCTTCCACTTCGATGGATTCAGCCTTCACTTCCAGAGGCTGCTTTGCTTCGGGAGTCAGCACGACGGTGCCGCGAACGATGAGGGCCGCGCCTACGTTCTGAGATGCGATTTCTTTATAGTTGGAAAGAACATTGGCATCCATAACAACCTGAAGATTCTTGAAGCAGGAGCCGTCATTGAGTTCGATAAAACCGAAAGTCTTCATATCGCGGATCGTGCGGGCCCAGCCGCAAACCACGACGCTCTTGCCGGAGAGCTGTTCGCTGTCAGCGAAAATACCGGCGATTTTAATGCGTTCCATAATCATGTACCGCCTTTCATGCAGTTTATTCCAGTGGGAGATATTATATCGCTTTTCCTGCACTTTTACAAGGAATAATTTGTTTTTTATCCACTTTTTGCAGCAAATTATTTCAGGAGGTTCGATTTTCTTGCTTTTTTCGCCGCTATCGCCTACAATAGTGCCATTCAAAGAGAGGAAAAACTGCTATGCTCCACTTTTTACAGCAATATTGGTCGGTGATCGCCATCTACATTGCCGCCATCAATCTTATCACCTTCTGCACCTTCGGCGCCGACAAGCGCCGCGCCCGCAAGGATATGCGCCGCGTGCCGGAAAAGAGACTTTTCTCCCTGGCTGCTTTGGGCGGCAGCGTGGGCGCCATCTTCGCCATGCGCATTTTCCGCCACAAAACCCTGCACCGTTCCTTCCGCTACGGGATCCCCGCTATTCTGATCGCCCAGATCGCGCTGATCGCTTCGCTTATTTATTTTCTGTAAACAAAAAAAACAACCGCCTTGCGGCGGTTGTTTTTATTTGTGTTTAAGCCTTTTTCTTCTTCAGGAATTCCACCATTTCTTCTACAGTAAGGATGGTGTCCTCTGCGCCGATATCGGCATGGGCAGCCATACGGGTAACCTGAGGAGGCAGAATATATGCTTCCTTGATCTTTTCTTCCTGTGCGAATACTTCGCGGGTGGTGCCTTCCAGCAGCAGCTGACCCTTGCAGAATACCAAAGTGCGCTTAGCGTACTTGGCAACCAGGGACATATCGTGGGTAACCACGATGATGGTGTGGCCCAGTTCATGGAACTTCTTAGCGATTTCCATGATCTGAGTACGGCCGCGGTTATCCTGACCGGTGGTAGGTTCATCCAAAATGATAACATCGGGACGCATAGCTGCCACGGATGCGATAACTACCTTAGCACGTTCACCTGCGGAAAGTGCGGGAGGATAATCTTCTTCCTTACCTTCCAGACCTGCCATGCGGATCGCTTCTTCCACGCGTTCCTTGACTTCTTCTTCGGGAAGACCAAGGTTCTTGGGACCGTATTCGATTTCCTGATATACGGTATCAGCGAAGAGCTGACGGTCGGGGTTCTGCAGAACGAAGCCCAGCTTCAGTGCAAGACGAGCAACGGAAAGATCCGTGGTCTTGGTGCCATCTACCAGAATCTCACCGGTAGTGGGGTGCAGAAGACCGGTAAGGTTCTTCAGCAGAGTGGACTTACCTGCGCCGTTCTGGCCGATGATAGCCACGAACTCGCCCTTTTCGATGGTAAAATTAAGGCCGCGGAGAGCGGTAAAACCGTTAGGATAAGTGAAAGTTACATTCTTTACTTCTACTGCGTGACTCATTTAACCACCACCTTTGCAAAATGCTTGTTGAGATATTCGATACCTTCTTCCAGAGTAATGGGAAGCTCTTCGGTCATTTCTTCGCCTTCTGCAGCCATAGTCATAGCTACCATGGAGGACTGAGGAGCGGATACCCATGCCTTCTTCAGCGTTTCAATGTCACCGAAAATTTCTCTGGGAGTACCCTGTGCCAGAACTTCACCCTTGTTCAGAACGAGAACGCGGTCTGCAAAGCGGGCGATCTCTTCACTGTTATGGGTGATCATAACGATGGTCATGCCGTAGTAATCCTTCAGCATCTGGATAACACGGAATACTTCGCCGGTACCAACAGGGTCAAGCTGAGAGGTGGGTTCGTCCAATACCATGATATCGGGACCCATGGTCAGTGCAGCTGCGATAGCAACACGCTGCTTCTGACCGCCGGAGAGCATCGTGGGGGGGCGATCATCGTAACCGGTCATGGTAACAACATCCATAGCCCACTTAGCGCGTTCCTTGATCTTTGCGGGATCCATCTTCAGGTTTTCAGCACCGAAGCAAACTTCGTTGATAACCTTGGTGGTGAAGAGCTGAGTTTCAGGGTCTTCCAGAACCACGCCGACATTCTGAGAAAGCTCGGAGAGCTTATGTTCCTTGGTGTTAAGGCCGTTAACGATAACATCGCCCAGCATCTTGCCGCCCTGGCTGTTGGGAATGATACCGGCCAGGAGCAGAGAAAGGGTGGTCTTGCCGGCACCGTTTTCACCGGTAACTGCCAGGAATTCGCCCTTATCTACGGTAAAGTTAATGTCACGGAGAACATATTCCTTGCCGCGGGGATAACGATAGTACAAGCCTTTTACTTCAATTACATGTTCCATGGTTTCCCCTCCTTACAGACCAAGATACTTAAGCCCAAAGAAATTGAGCACGCAGAGAGCAACGAGATAGAGAATGATGCATACCAGAGTGGTGATGTCACCCTTGGAATACTTCAGTTCCTGTACATAGGTACGGGTCTTATCGCAGCCGAACGCACGGGCGTCCATAGCAACACCGATAAGCATAGCCTTCTTCATAGCGCCGATTACCATAGGTACTACCAGCGCGGGATAAGCCTTGATCTTATCCATCATCTTACCTTCTTCAAATACCATGGAGCCGCGCAGCTTCTGTGCGTCCATAATGGTATTGACCTGTTCGGTAAGGCTGGGGATCATGTTCAGAGCAGTACTTGCCATATAAGCGATCTTATAGGGAAGACCCAGCTTAACAAGACCAACAGACATCGTGTTAACATCGGTAGTCATGAGGAACAGGGGCATGATCAGGATCAGGGTGATGAGGCGATAGCTCAGAACGAGACCGTATTCAACACCTTCCCAATACACGGTACCTGCGCCACCGATCAGGGGGATAAATTCGGGAATGATGGGATCCAGCAGAACGATAGTACCGTCCTGGAAGATTGCCTGCATCAAGGTAATAACAGCCATAAGGCCGATCATCAGCTTAATCAAACCAGCGATTCTGGAGAAGGGAATCTTTGCAAGGAACCAAAGACCAACTACAGGGAAGAAAATCAGGGAGATAACGAGGAAGCTCTTGGTAGTAAAGATAAATACACTGAAGAGCAGGAAAGCAATGATCTTCACGCGAGGATCAAGCTTATGCACCGGGGATTTAAGATCCAAAAATTCAATTCCAGCCATTTGAATTCTCCTTCATAATGCTTAGCTTAAATTGCGAAAGGGGACGGCCATAAGCCGTCCCCTTTGCTTATGTATACTGTGTATAACCGGTTTTTTTGCGATAAATTAGTCGTTCTTCTTAGCAGCAGCTTCTGCAGCCATCTTAGCGTCGAGGTCGTCGCTCTTTTCTTCGCCGTCGTAGTCAGGACCAACATAAACAGAGATCTTGGGCAGACCGATCAGCAGGGGAGTACCAATGATAGCGGAAGCGATGGAGAAGATTACACGTTCAAAGGGAGACAGCCAAACCATCATGGTGTTGAGCAGTTCGGAAGGAATGTCCATCATGATGAGCATCAGAATGTCACCAACTGCAACGCCTACGATGTAGCAGGGGAATGCGATCAGAGCCAGACCGAGAACGCGCTTAGCACCACCCTGGTCGAACAGCTTACCGCCAACGATGCCGCCGATGGGAGCCATGATCAGACCGCTGCCGAATACGCCGCAAGCGAAGATCCAAGCTTCACGGCCCTGGGGGAATACACCGAACCAGATAGCAGTGATGATCACCAGCATGATGAAGCCAACTTTCCAGTTCTTTCTGGCCATGTAACCTGCTGCGAAGGTCAGGGACATGTCGGACAGGAAGGTGAAGATGCCGAATACTGCGGTGTGGGGAGCGATGAAGGAACCGATGATACCACCGATTGCTACGGTCAGAGCGCCGGTCCAGGGACCAAACATGATGCCGGCCAGGGGTGCCAGTGCGGAACCGATACTAAAAGTACCGCCGGTACCGAACATGGGGAAGGTGGGAAGCAGACCGGATACAGAGATCAAAGCGGCCCAAACAGCGATCATTGCGGGATGCACTTTCGGATACTTAGCCAGTTCTTTCTTCATAAAAAAATTTCCTCCTCTTTCTACTTGCTTACACTTTTACCGATTATTACCACGGGTAAGCGTCGTTTTGGTAATCTTGACCCGTTTTAGAGAACTTGTAAAAACTGCAAACACCGTCTTCAGCGTTTTCAAGCAGTTTCAGCATTTTCAATAAATACGCGGTTCTTATCGATGTATGCATTGTACACCACGCCGGGATATCTGTCAACAAAACATCCCTGAAATTCATTTTTCTTGTACAAATGCACAAAAACAGGAGTTTTGCACAGATGTGCAGGGCATCAAAAACCCGTAAACTCAGTAATACCAATGGTTTGCGGGTTTTGGAAAATATCATATTGTTTATAAGACTCAAAATCTTTGGTTATATTGCAAAAATTCCCGGGCCGTCAAAAAAGCCCGGGAATGCAAAATATGACTCTTTTTCTGGTGCAGAAACATCACAAAAATCTATATCTTGTGCTCTGCTCCCATCGTTAAATGTACTAAAGCCGCTTTTTCAGCCACCCTTCTTGCTCAACTTGCGCTTGTTGCCCTTTTCGTCCATAACATAGGTGTTTTTCAGTTCTGCTTCCAGATTGCCCACCACAGAATTGATATAAATGCGGCGCAGCTTGTCGCGCTCTGCGATTTCTTCTTCGGTGAGGCCTTCTTCCTTGGCCTTCTTAGCCAGTTCATTGATCCGCTTGATTACATCATCGATCATAACATTCTCCTTTTATATCCTTTTATATTATATGTATCTTTCCATTTCCACGAAGGTCCTTCCCTTTTTGGAAACACCCTCAATTTTTGTTACAACAAATTTACCAAGACCCCGGACAGAGATCACGCAACCTTCTTCTACAGCGGCATCCGTTCTTTGGCAAAGACGGTGATTCAGCTGCACTTTGCCGCTGTTGATCAGGTCTGCTGCTTTGCTGCGGCTCATACCGAAACCTTCGGCAGCAATACTGTCCAGCCGCAGCGACATTACCGTGGCTCGGATGCGGCGGACTTTGGCCTGAGGAATATGCAGTACCTTAGCGGTGATAGACTCCACCTTCAACGCCGTGCGGCCTGCAGAGGTAAAATTATGGTACAGGAAATCTGCCACACTGTCCATCACCACGATGTCGGCACTTTTCTCTGTCACCAGAATATCGCCGATTTTTTCACGGGTAAGACCAAGGCCCATCAGACTGCCCAGAAAGTCACGGTGCGAGAGAGCATTTGCCGTATAGAAAGAGGCCCGCAAAAAACCAAAGGGCAACTCCTCCGGCAGTTCTTCCATCCACTCCGGCAGGAAAAAGAGGGCTTTTCGCTCTGCTCCTTCATATCCGCCGAAAAAGAACACTTCCCTCTCCCCTAAACTCCGCAGAATATCCTCAGCGGCAGACTGTTCCTGTGGGGTGAGAAAATCAGTATGGGTCACAAAAGAACCCCGCCGGCATTGCTCGTATTTATCCAGCACACGGGCAAGGGTCATGCGCTCTTCCGCCGTGGCGGCTGCGCGGTCCAACAATTCTCGTTTATTCATGGCCTGTCATCTGCAATTCGTAAAGCTTGGCATATTCTCCGCCCCGCTGCAGCAGTTCCTCATGGGTGCCTTCTTCGCGGATGCGCCCCTCTTCCACCACCAACACGCGGTCAGCATTTCGCACAGTGGAAAGACGGTGGGCAATCACAAGGCAGGTGCGGCCCTGGGCAAGTTCATCAAAAGAGCGCTGAATGCGAGATTCGGTAACGCTGTCCAGCGCAGAAGTGGCCTCGTCCAGAATCAGGATAGGGGGATTTTTCAGGAAAATACGGGCGATGGAAATGCGCTGCTTCTGCCCACCGGAAAGCCGGACACCGCGTTCACCCACATTGGTTTCAAAACCATCCGGCATATCCATAATATCATCATAAATCTCGGCGCGTTTGGCAGCTTCCACCACCTCTTCATAGGTGGCATCGGGACGGCCGTAGCGGATATTTTCCAAAATACTTGCCGCAAAAAGGAACACATCCTGCTGCACGATGCCGATCTGGCGGCGCAGGGACTGCTGTGTCACAGCGCGAACATCTTTTCCATCCACACAAACGAAGCCGGAATCCACATCGTAAAAACGGGGGATCAGCTGGCACAAAGTGGTTTTTCCGCCACCGGAAGGGCCAACCACAGCCACGGTTTCCCCTGCAGCAATATGAACCGACACATCCCGAAGAACTGCTTCTTCACCGTAGGAAAAGTTCACATTATCCAGAGTGATCTCACCCCGCACAGTTCCCAGTTCTTCTGCATAGGGTGCATCTTTCAGATCGGGTTCCATGCGCATCACTTCCACAAAGCGGTTAAAGCCCGCAAAGCCTGCGGCAAAAAGCTCGGTAAACTGCATGAGTTTTCTCACCGGGGTGGCAAAAGTGGACGTATACAAACTAAAGGTAATGATATCTACAAAGTCCATCTTACCCTGCATATAAAGATAGCCGCCGCCGGCAATTACCGCAACGGTAAGAAGAGACATGCAAAGCTCCAGCACAGCAGTGAATTTCCCCATGCTTTTATGGAAAGAGCGTTTAGCACCTTTATAAGTATCGTTGGCACGGATAAATTTATCCAGCTCTTCTCTCTCGTTGGCAAAGGCCTTGGCAGTGCGCATACCGGAAAGGCTGCTTTCCAATTCGGCATTGATAGCCCCTGTTTTGGTCTTTACGGCACGGGAAGTCTCCGTCATATTACGTCGGAAAGCAATCACCGCCACAATAAAGGCAGGCAGCATCACACCGATAACAAGAGCAAGACGCCACTGAATCGTAAACATCACCGCAAGTGCGCCCACAATGGTCACAGCGGAAACCAGCAGGTTTTCCGGGCCGTGATGGGCAAGCTCGGTAATATCGAAAAGATCGGTGGTCATGCGGCTCATGAGTTTACCGGTACGGTTTTTGTCATAATAACGGAAACTCAGCTGCTGCATGTGAGAAAAGAGATCGCGGCGGATATCAGCCTCCACACGGATGCCGAAGGTGTGGCCCCAGTAGCCGATGATATACTCCATAAAAGAGCGCAGGATATATGCTGCCACAATCACCGCCATCACCACGAAAAAGGCATTGAACTTTGCCTCCGGCAAAAGGCGGTTCATAGCCGCACGGGAAACGAAGGGGAAAGCAAGATCGATCAGCGCCACGCTGAGAGCACAGGCCATGTCGATGAAAAAGAGCTTTTTATGGGGCTTGAAATAGGATAAAAAAATGCTGATGCCGGACTTATTCTTAAAATCTTTCTCCTTTATTACTTTCGCCTCCCCTCCCAGTATTATCAAAATATCATACCATACCCTACAGTTCCGCGCAAGAAAAACCCGCAGCAGGAGTCTGCTGCGGGTTTTAGTCTTTACTCACTTTACACGGATGATGCACTCAGCCTTCAAATTGCCAACCGTAACAGTAAGGGTAGTCTGGCCCTTGGAAACACCCGTAACATTACCGTTGCCATCCACCGTGGCAACAGAGCTGTTGCCTACAGACCACACACCTGCATCTGCACCGCTGAGCGTCAGCGCCACCTTTTCACCCTTCTTCATGGTGATATCAGAATGGCTCAGAGAAATGCTGCCGCTTTCAGCGCCTTTCACGCGAACCACGCACTCTGCAGTCGTACCGTCGGCATCGGTAACGGTGATGGTGGCATTGCCGCCGGAAACTGCGGTAACGGTGCCGTTGGCATCCACCTTGGCAATAGCTTCATTGCTGGACTTCCAGGTGTAAGGAGCCTTGCCGCCGGCCACAGTCATATTATAGAAGGTATTGCCCACGAGATCCAGCGTGAAGTCTTCACGGGAGAGAACAGGCACGGTAGCCGGCTCATCTTCCACAGGATCTTCCGTTACAGGATCGTCCACCACAGGAGCATCCACATCCCCGTCTTCAGGAGGCGTGGTATCATCGCCCACTTCGGGGGGGACAATATCATCACCGGGGGTCACATCGTCACCCACCTGAGTGTCATCTGCCGTTACATCATCTTCCAACGTATCGTCGGGAGTCACTTCGTCTTCCACGATGGCGCTGTCATCACCGAAGCCCAGAGACTGCGCCAGCTGATCGCCGAAGAAGAAATAAACCAACAGCGCCGCCAAAAGCAACAGCACAATAATCATCACAGGGCCCAGCACACTGGGTTCTTTTGCTGCCACACGGCGGCCACCGCCGCGACGGGCAGGATTCTTACCGCGGCTGATCATTTCTTCCTCTTCACAGAAGGGACATCTTTTATAGCTGACGGAATACAGTTCCCCGCATTCCTGACATTTACGCACATCCATTTTTGCATCCTCCCTCGCGATTTCAGGGGTATTTTACATTTACATAATACCCGTTTTTTCTAGGCGCGTCAACTGCATCCCACCAAAACTTCCAAAGAAAAACACGCCCCTTCATTTACAACAGCGCCAAAGCATGATAAACTGCAAAAAAAGCTTTCGGGAGGCTTTATGAGCAAAAAAGAGGTGCTGCATTTTCTGCAGGAAAACCAAAATGAATACGTTTCCGGCGAAGCACTCTGCCGCCGTCTTGGCATCACCCGTGCCGCTGTGTGGAAGGCTGTAGCCGCCTTGAGAAAAGAAGGTTACACCATTGAAGCCCGCCCCTCTCAGGGGTATCGTCTCTCCGCTGTACCCGACGCGCTGACGAAAGATGCTATCCTCTCTTTCCTTCCTTCTTTGCCCGAAAATAAACTCACCGTGCTGGATTCGGTGGATTCCACCAACACGTACCTCAAGCGACTTTCCCTCTCCTGCGCAGATAGCGACCTTGTGGCTGTTGCCGACCATCAAAGTGCAGGGCGCGGACGCATGGGCCGCAGTTTTGAGTCTCCCGCCGGCAAGGGCGTGTATCTCTCCCTTTTGCTCCGCCCTGATATTGCTCCCGCTCAGGCGCTTCCTGCCACGGGGCTTTGCGCCGTTGCGGTACAGCGGGCCATCAAAAGTGTCTGCGGTATTGACTGCGGCATCAAGTGGACCAACGATCTGGTTTATGGCAGCAAAAAAATCTGCGGCATTCTGACGGAAATGGCACTGGAAAGCGAAAGCGGACGGGTGCAGCACATGATCGTGGGTGTGGGGGTCAATGTGCACCACAAAGCAGAAGATTTCTCCCCCGAAGTAGCTGCTCTTGCCTCTTCTCTGGATTTGGCTGCAGAACAAAAAGTATCCCGCGCGCAGCTTACCGCCGCGATGATTGAGGAGATTTTAAAGCTCCCTGCCCTTTTGGAAAATCCCGCTGCCATCTGTGACTATGTCGCTGATTATCGCGCCCACTGCGTAACTCTGGGCAAGGATGCACGCCTTATGTGGCGGGAAGGCGAAGAAAAAGTTTTCGCACTGGATATCGACGATTCCTTCGGCCTTGTAGTGCGCCATGCCGACGGCGCAGTAGAAACCATCCGTTCGGGAGAAGTTTCCGTACGGGGTTTATACGGTTACACAGAATAAAAAAACAAGGTGGACTAAAAGTCCACCTTGCTTTTGTTTTTTCACACTTATTCATCCATGGGAGCGCCGCACTGGGGGCAGAAAATGCTGTCAGACACATTGCCGCAAACAGAGCAAACCTTGCCTTCTTCTGCAAAATCTTCATCCTCAGCTTCTTCCATAGCAGGCTTGCTGGCTTCCAGATCGGCGATCTTTGCCTTGGAATCCTGCACAGCCTTCACAACATCGGCAATAGCCTCGGGAAATTCGCCTTCATATTCGGAGGTAAACCATTCACCGATCACCTTATAGTTCTTGATGATCTCACGCTGTTCAGCAGCAATGGCAAGATTGATCTTGGCGCGTTCAGCTGCGATTTTTGCCTTTTCGCTGACCACCTCATAAGCCACCTTCACCTTTTCACCGGCGACAGCTGCCACATCCTGCGTTTTCTTTGCCAGTTCATCCAAAAATGCCATAGTAAAGTTCTCCTTTCAATTATGGTATTTTTACTTTTTCAGTATAGCGCAAAATCCATATGAACGCAAGTTTTTTGCCAATTCCCCTTTTCTTTGCATTTTGGTCAAAATGTGGTATGCTGATAGTACCCTACAAAAGGAGGCATTCTTATGGCTCAGTTTCGTGAATTTTTCTTCCCCGGCGCAGACGGTGTTTCCCGTATTCACGCCGTGGAATGGCTGCCGGACAGCGGCAAAATCACTGCCGTTTTGCAGATTGCACACGGCATCGCAGAATACGCCCTGCGCTATGCTCCCTTTGCTGAATATTTGACAGAACACGGCTTTGCCGTGGTGGCAAATGACCATATGGGCCACGGAAAATCAGAAGGACAAAGCCCCATCTATTTCGGCCCGGAAAACGGCTGGATGAATGCCGTGGACGACATGTATTCTCTCTTTGACCTTACCCATAAGGCGTATCCTTCCGCACCTTATTTCCTTTTAGGTCACTCTATGGGTTCTTTCCTCGCCCGCACCTTCCTGATCCGCTATCCCGGTGTACTCAGCGGCGCCATTATTATGGGCACGGGGCAAATGAGTCCCGCCATCGTTACCGCAGGCCGCGCCATTGCCAAACTGCAGGCCAAAAAAGTGGGCTGGGACAAGCCTTCCGATACTGTCACCACCCTGGCTTTCGGCTCTTACAATAAAGCCTTTGCCCCCAACCGCACAGGTTTTGACTGGCTCAGTATCAACGAAGAAAATGTGGACCGCTACATTGCCGACCCCCTTTGCGGCGCCGACTCCTCCGTAGGGCTTTTCCACGACATGCTGGGTGGCCTTCTCTTTATTGCCAGAAAAGCCAATCTGGAAAAAATGAACATCCACACCCCCGTCCTTTTCGTTGCCGGGGACAAAGACCCTGTAGGCGACATGGGCAAGGGCGTTCGCAAGGCCCACGCATCTTTCCGCAAAGCCGGCGTGCAGGACCTGCAACTGAAACTCTATGCCGACATGCGCCATGAAATCCTCAACGAAACAGGCCGCGAAGAAGTCTATGCCGATCTTCTCAATTGGCTCAGCGCCCACAAAAAATAACACAAAAGAGGATGCTGCGGCATCCTCTTTTATCGTTGTCGGAAAAGCCAAATTGTGCTATACTGAGCAAAAGAAAAAGGAGGCGCTTACAGATGGACAATTGGAATGAACTTCGCGCAGAATGCATGGCATGCCAAAAATGCGGCCTTGCCAAAACCCGCAAGCACGTGGTTTTTGGTGACGGATCGGAAACGGCAGAAGTCCTTTTCATTGGCGAAGGTCCCGGCGCCAACGAGGATGAGCAGGGCCTTCCCTTTGTGGGTAAAGCAGGTGCCCTGCTGGACGATATGCTGAAGATGATCGGTCTTTCCCGCGCCGATGTGTTTATCACCAACAGCGTCAAGTGCCGTCCTCCCGAAAACAGAGACCCCCTGAACGTGGAGAAAGATGCCTGCATGGACTATCTTCGCCGTCAGCTGGCCCTTCTCAAACCCAAGATCATCGTCTGTCTGGGCCGCGTGGCCGCAGGGGAAATCATCAAGCCCGATTTCAAGATCACGCAGGAGCATGGCCTCTGGTTTGAAAAAGACGGCATCGAAATGATGGCTATCTATCATCCCGCCGCCCTTCTGCGTGATGAATCCCGCCGTCCCGAAACCTTTGTGGATCTCAAAATTCTGCAAAAGCGCATCAACGAGATCTGTGAACACACCCGTGCCGTGATCTAAGGAAAAGCCTATGGAGATCCTTTATCTTGATAAACGTATTGTGGTGTGCGTGAAACCCGCAGGCATTCTCTCCACCGATGAAGAGGGCGGTCTCCCCTCCCTCATCCGCACCCAGCTTGGCGATGCACACGCCTGCGTACGCACGGTGCACCGTCTGGACCAGGTGGTGGGCGGACTGATGGTTCTGGCCCGCTCGGTAAAAGCCGCGTCCATCCTTTCCGCTCAGGTGGAAGGCCGCGCCTTTGAAAAAGAATATCTGGCCGTGGTCCGCGGCACCCTTGAAACAAAAGAGGGCGACATGGTGGACCTTTTGGGCCGCGACAAAAAACTCCGCCGCACTTTCGTGGCAGACGCTCCCGGCAAAGACATTCTGGAGGCCCGCCTCTCCTACCGCGTGCTGGCAGAACGTGACGGACTTACCCTTGTGAAGATCCGCCTCCACACAGGCCGCACCCATCAGATCCGCGTGCAGTTCTCCTCCCGCTCTCTTCCTTTGGTAGGGGACAAAAAATACGGCAGCGAAGAAGGGGATACCCCCATTGCCCTCTTTTCCTGCACCTTGGGCTTTACCCACCCCGAAAGCGGAGAAGCCATGCGCTTTACCCATTTTCCCCCGGATATCTATCCGTGGAATCTATTTGAAAGAAATATTATGTAAACCAACGAGGTTTTCTTATGCATATTGATCCCATGAATATTATCGGCAAGGGCGTTCCCGTGCAGGACGCGGTGATGAAGGTCACCGGACGCATGGAATATCTGGACGATATGAGCCTGCCCCGCATGCTTTGCGGCAAGGTACTCTTCTCTCCCAAGGCCCATGCCCGCATTGTAAATATCGATACTTCCGCCGCCGAGGCTATGCCCGGTGTCAAAGCGGTAGTGTGCTATAAAAACACGCCCAACGCGCTTTTTAACAGCAACGGCGAGGATATTGACATTCTCAAAACCGAAATGCTTTTCGATTCCGTGGTGCGCCATGTGGGAGACCGTGTGGCAGCCGTCGCCGCGGTAGATGAAAAAACCGCTTTGGCCGCCATCCGCGCTATCCGCGTGGAGTATGAAGACCTTCCCGCTGTGTTTGACGCGGAAGAAGCCGCCAAAGAGGGGGCTTATCCCATCCACGAGGGCGGCAACGTTCTTTGCGAAGTGAAGCAGGCCTGCGGTGATGTGGAGGCAGCTTTTGCCTCCGCTCAGCATGTGATCTCCCGCCGCTATGAGCTCTCCCCTATTCACGCAGGTGCCATCGAGACCCATGCCGCCATCGCAACCTTCACCCCTGACGGCGCTCTTACCGTCTACTCCCCCACCCAGGACTGCAACCATGTACAGGTAAATCTTTCCCGTCTGTTCAACATTCCCCTCAGCCGCTGCCGTGTCATCACCACCATGATGGGCGGTAGTTTTGGCAGCAAGATGGACATGATCGTGGAAGGTGTGGCGGCCGCCCTTTCCAAGGCAACCTGCCGCCCCGTAAAGGTGACATACAACCGCCGCGAATCCATTGCCTCCACCCGCACCCGCCACGGCGCTGTGCTGTATCTTAAAACAGGCTTTATGGATGACGGCACCATCGTAGCCCAGGACTATAAGGTCTATGCCAACGCAGGCGCTTATGCCACAGGCTCCAAGTCCATCGTCTGGGCCATGTGCGGCAAGGCTTTTAAAATCTCCAAAGTGCCCAACGTCCGCTATCTGGGCTATCCCGTTATGACCAACTGCCCCGTGGCAGGTGCTGTCCGCGGTTTTGGCTCGCCCCAGCTGTTCTTTGCGCTGCAGCGCCAGCTCAGCGAGGTGGCCAACACTCTGGGCATGGATCCCATGGAGATTCAGCGCAAATATCTGGTAGATCCCGATGATGCCGACCTTCGCAACGGCGTGCCCCACGGCAATGCCCGCGGCAAAGAATGTCTGGAAAAGGGCGCAGCGCTTTTCGATTGGTATGCTGAAGCGGAAGAATGCCGCAAGCAGGACACCTCTTCCAACACCCGCATCGGCATCGGTGTTTCCACCGCCTGCCATATCACCAGCATGTACGGTGTGCTGGCAGACCTTACAGGCATGATCCTGAAAATGAATATGGACGGCACCTGCACCCTCCTCACCCCCAATCAGGATATGGGCAACGGCAGCGTGACGCTGCAAAAGCAGTTTATCTCCTCTGTCCTCGGCCTCAGCCTTGACCGCATTGAGACCATTGGCGGCGATACCTCCACCTCCTGCATCGACTTTGGCAGCTTCGGAAGCCGCGGTGCTTATGTAGGCGGTCTCGGCGCGCTGAAGTGCGCGGAGGAAATGAAGAAGGAACTGCAGGCAGAAGCAGGAAAGCTGCTGGAAGTTGACCCCGCCACGGTGGAATTTGGCGGCGACTGCGTTTGGAGCGGCAATAAGAGCGCCAGCGTGGAAGACGTGGTGGTTTACGCCCATGAAAAATCCATGCGCGATCTGGCCGTTTCCGTCTCCGCTGCCAGCAACGGCTGCCCCATCCCCTACGGGGCACATTTTGCCAAGGTACAGGTGAACATCAAGACAGGCGACGTCAAGGTTTTGAAATATGCCGCCGTTCACGATGTGGGCCGCGTTATCAATCCTTTGAGCGCAGAAGGTCAGGTGGAAGGCGCCATTGCCATGGGTATGGGTCAGGTGCTTTGCGAAAGCGCCGCCGTGGATGAAAACGGCGCGGTGAAGCAGAATAACTTCCGCTCCTATAAAATGATGAAGTCCACTGACATGCCGGAAATCAAAGTGGCCTTTGCTGACGGCGCTTCTCCCGTGGGGCCTTACGGTGCCAAGAGCCTTGGCGAGTGCAGCATCGTGCCCTCTCTCGGCGCGCTGGCCAATGCCATTTCCCATGCCATCGGCGCGGAGGTAAACACACTTCCTGCAACGCCCCAGCGCATTTTGAAACTCATTGAAGAAAAAGCATAAGAAAAGCTTCGGAATTTCTTCCGAAGCTTCTCTTTTTTTAAATTTTATACGCGCTTCCAGGATGCGCCGTCCTTCATATCCACAATCTCAATGCCCTGCGCCTTGAGTTCATCACGGATACGGTCGGCTTCGGCAAAATTCTTTGCCTTCTTGGCTTCATAGCGAGCCAGAACCAGAGCGTCGATGGCGGGATCGCCTTCGCCGGTGATGGTGTAGCCGCCGGCTGCGGTGCTGGCAGCCTGAGATGCCATCTTTTCACGCATTTCATCACCCTTGGCAAGAAGGTCGAGACTCAGCACGGTGTCGTAAGCTGCCAGGATTGCACGCTTGGTAACATCGTTGGTCTTAGCCTTCAGGGCATCGTAAATAGCAGTGATACCCATGGAGGTGTTCAGGTCGTTACCCATCTGCTGGGCAAACTTTGCGCGGTATTCAGCAAGAACTGCTTCATCCACAGCGCCGTCATCAGCCTTGAGAGCAGCAACCTTCTTGATGAGCTTATTGAATGCGCCTGCTGCGTTATCCAGATTTTCCCAAGTGAACACAAGGCCCTTGCGATAGTGGGACTGGAGGCAGAAGAAGCGGTAAACCAGAGGATCGTAGCCCTTTTCTTCCAGCAAGGAAACGGTGAGGAACTCACCCTTGGACTTACTCATCTTACCGTCAGAGGTATTGAGGTGCAGAACGTGCATCCAGTAGTTGCACCACTTGTGGCCCAGATAGCTTTCGCTCTGTGCAATTTCGTTGGTGTGGTGGGGGAAAGCATTGTCGATACCGCCGCAGTGAATATCCAGGTCTTCGCCCAGATGCTTCATGGAGATACCGGAGCATTCAATGTGCCAGCCGGGATAACCAACGCCCCAGGGGGAATCCCACTTCAGGGCCTGATCTTCAAACTTGGACTTGGTGAACCACAGAACGAAGTCATTCTTGTTCTTCTTGTTGGTGTCTTCTTCCACGCCTTCACGCACACCAACAGCCAGATCGTCTTCATTCTGGTTGTTGAACACATAGTACTTTTCCAGCTTGGAGGTATCAAAATACACGTTGCCGCCGGCAAGGTAGCCGTAACCGGTCTCTACCAGCTTTTCGATGATCTGAATGTATTCGCCGATGCAGTTGGTAGCGGGTTCTACCACGTCGGGACGCTTGATGTTCAGCTTGCGGCAATCTTCAAAAAAGGCTTCGGTATAGAAGCGAGCAATATCCATCACGGTCTTGTTTTCGCGCTTGGCACCCTTGAGCATCTTATCTTCGCCTTCGTCGGCATCGGAGGTAAGGTGACCTACGTCGGTGATGTTCATAACGCGCTTAACGTTGTAGCCTTCAAAACGCAGGAACTTTTCCAGCACGTCTTCCATGATATAGGAGCGCAGGTTACCGATGTGTGCAAAATGATACACGGTAGGACCGCAGGTATACATCTTTACGATGTCGGGATTGTTGGGGATAAATTCTTCCTTCTTGCGGGTTGCAGAGTTATATAAATACATATCAGTTCTCCTTTTCCTGTAGCTTTCGTTCCAGTTCCGCAATGCGGCGGGTCAGATCGTCGATCTCGTTCTGCAGAGGGTTCTCCACATGGATCTGGTCCAGCTCGTCGGTATAGCGGTGAATTTTTTCTTCTTTTTTCTGCACGATCTCAGCCGGTACGCCGACTGCCGTTGCATTGGCAGGCACTTCGGAAAGCACCACTGCGTTGGATGCGATGCGGGCATTGTCCCCCACCTTGAAAGGCCCCAGCACCTTGGCGCCCGAACCGATCATCACATTGTTGCCGATAGTGGGATGGCGCTTGCCCAGTTCCTTACCGGTACCGCCCAGGGTCACGCACTGGTAAAGCAGCACATCGTCGCCGATCTCGGTAGTTTCACCGATGACAATGCCTGCACCGTGGTCGATAACCAGGCGTTCACCGATGGTGGCGCCGGGGTGGATCTCCACACCTGTGCGGCGGCGGTTATGCTGGGAGACCCAGCGGGCCAAAAACTTCCAACCGCGGACGTGGAGCCAATGGGCCAGGCGGTGGTACAAAACGGCATGCACACCGGGATATAACAAAAATATTTCCAGCTTACTGCGGGACGCAGGGTCTCGGCGCTGGTAAGCGGAGAGCAGGTCATTCAATCGTCCCAAATGATCTTCCTCATTTCCAAAAAATAAAAGCGCCTCTCATGTGCTTTGCGGCACACGAGAGGCGTAAATCAACTACGCGGTTCCACTCTCATTTATCACTTTCAGCCATAACGCTGGCCTTGGCGGGGATCTCTCCCTGCGCTCCCGGGCGCACTTGGCAGAAGCCTCGGCAGGCACGCTTGCAGCCGGTGGCGCGCCCTCTCTGTTCCGCGGTGGTTCTGTTACTCTTCCCGTTCTTCACGCGATGGAATTGTCAGCGGAATACTCATATTATATTAGCAATCTTCCGCATTTGTGTCAAGCGGATTTGATGACATCCTTATTTTTGGCAAAGTACTCCACACCGGAATACAGCGTGGTCACGGCAATGACACCAACACAAATGGTGTTGATCACATCACCGATGGGCAGGAACATCAG
>JAZQUM010000145.1:0-2058 GCA_045631305.1 Oscillospiraceae bacterium
ACCAGCAGAGGGTTTCTGCCCTGGCGCTTCATAAGACCCGCAAGCTTAGAGCCGTTGGTGGTCTTACCTGCACCCTGGAGACCTACAAGCATCACAACGGTAGGACCGCCCGGATTGATGGTAATGTGCTTGGCGTCGGAGCCCATGAGCTTGCACAGTTCTTCGTTAACGATCTTAACGATCATCTGCGCGGGAGTCAGGCTTTCCAGCACGTCGGTGCCAACGCACCGCTCGGTGACAGACTTTACGAAGTCCTTCACCACTTTATAGCTCACATCCGCCTCCAAAAGCGCCATGCGGATCTCACGCATAGCCTCCTTGACATCGGCCTCTTTCAAACGGCCTTTGCCACGGAGCTTTTTAAAGGTGGCAGAGATTTTTTCGGTCAAGCCTTCAAATGCCATTGCTTACTCCTTTATGGATTGCACCGCAGCGCGAATGCGCTTCGCCAAAGCTAGTACAGCCGGATCGGAAGAGGCGTCAAGCACGGTGGCTGCTTCCAGGATCTCCTGAGCGGCAGCTCTGTAGCGCATATCCCGTTTGACACATCCGATATTCTCTTCCATCCGACGCAGGAGGGCCTCCGTACGGGAGAGATTATCATTGACAGCCTGGCGGCTGACACCCAGCGTTTCCGCGATCTCGCCCAAGGACATATCCTGATTATAACGCATATCAAAGCATTCTTTCTGCTTATCTGTCAGCATGCCGCCGTAGTAATCCAGCAGCAGCACCATTTCCAGCGCGTCCATCAGAAACCTCCCTTGTCAAGGTTTTTTCCTTGACCTCGGGCATTATAGCATAGCGGCGCAACGATGTCAAGTATTTTTTCTTTACAGATAAAGGTTTTTTCTACAACACGCGAAGCCACCTGGAAAGTTCCGCGTTTTTGATAAATCCCAGGTTTTCATAGAGTTTTACAGCCTTTTCGTTGGCAGATGCCACTTCCATGGTAATGGTGTCTTCCGTTGCCGCATGGGCCAAAGCCTTCACCACATCCGCTCCCGCACCGGGCTGCAGGGAAGCCAAAAAGCGGATCTCGCCCCCCAGCACTCTGCCGATGCCCAAGAGAGTCTTCCCCCTATGAACGAAGTACCCTTCCCCTGTTTTCAGCATCTGTTTTTCATCGGCAGCATCCATCCAGGCAGCGTTAGGAACATGGGATACCTTATCGTTATAGATCTTTTTAAATGCTTCCACCGTTTCTTCCTGCACCGGCCAAAGAGCGGCATCGGTATCGCCGATGGAATCTTTCGCGCAGACCATGCGCCAAATGGCGGTATAAAAGGGTTGGCTAATCCCTTCCGTTTCCTTCACCAGGATCTTCTCAGCGCCCACCATCCGGCAAAACTTCACGCACTCGTCAAGGAGTTTTTCCGGTTCCGCACTGCTTTGCAAGCGAATATAGGCGGTCTGCTGATAGGGTACTTCCCTGAGGATCAAGCTGGCAATGCCATATTCCGTTGTAAACATGGGCAGATCCTTCATATTCTACACCTCTTTTCACGGGGATTCTATCACAGAAGCAGGATTTTCGCAAGATTGTATGTACATTCTGCACATCGGCATAAAGGAAATTTCATCCGTTTTTCCGTAATTTGCCGATTTTGTTGGTATTTAACCCGCAATCCCCTTGATTTTTCAATTATTCCTTGTATAATAACCACGTTTAAGAAAGGAGGTCGATTCCATGAAGAAGATCATCTGCAAGAAGGAATACGATACCGAAACCTCAACTCTGATCAAGGCTTACTCTTTCGGCCAGCTGGGCGATCCCAACGGCTATGAGGAAGACCTGTACCAGACTCCCGGCGGTCTGTACTTCCTGCATGTAGGCGGCGGCGAAACCTCTCTGTCCCCCGAAGAGGACATCTTCCGTCTGGCCCAGACCAAGGTCAACGCTTGGCTGGAGACCCACTAAGAATGGTACATAACCACGGCGGCTGCTCTTTGCAGCCGCCTTATTTCATTCTATAAAGATAAATGATCGTTTAGCGGCCTAAGTTACTGCCGCACCACTTGCCTCTCCCTATGGGAGAGGTGGCAGCCTGAAGGGCT
>JAZQUM010000146.1:0-8604 GCA_045631305.1 Oscillospiraceae bacterium
TGGTGCCGATGAGGCCCACCTTGGCACCTGCCTTGGCTTCCAGAATGGCCTTGAGGAGATAGGTGGTGGTGGTCTTGCCATTGGTACCGGTAACACCTACCACGGTCATTTCCTTACCGGGGTGGTCAAAGAAGTTGGCACCCACTTCTGCCAGTACGCGGCGGGTATTTTCCACCTGCACGTAGGGTACATCCACTTCAGGCACATTTTCACAAAGTACGCAGGCAGCGCCTTTTTCTGCAGCCATAGGAATAAAGCGGTGGCCGTCGGTGGCGTAACCCGTCATGGCGACGAAAAGGTCGCCGGCCGCAGTCTCGCGGGAATCGTAACTAACGCCCGTGATCTCCGTTTCCATATCGGCAGTAGCGGAAAGAACCGCAATACCTGCCAGCAAATCTTTGAGTTTCATGGTAAATTCCTCCCGTGATCAGTCTCGCACCGAGGTGTCACCCAGCTGGACGGTCATAACTGTACCGGCTTCCACCTGTGTGCCTGCTTCTTCCGACTGAGAAATAACGTATACGTTGCCGGAGTCACTGGAAGCCGCACCGGTAACGCGCATAATAAGACCTGCATCGGTAATGGTCTTATTGGCCTTTTCTGCCGACATGCCCACCACATTGGGCACCACGCAGGGGCCTTCGGGTTTATCCACGCCCAGATAGAGAATGATATCAGCGCTGCCGGGAACGATGGCGCCGCCAAGGGGCGTCTGATCGGTGACCTTATCGCCATCACCCACAGTTTTCACGCCCAGGCCCATGGCCTTAAGGCGCTGAGTAGCTTCTTCCACTGTGTCGCCAATAACGTTGATTACAGTAGTATCTGCGCTGGCATATTCACCCTCTTCGTATTCAGGCTCATAACCCAGATAAGGCAGCACGTCAGAGAGGATCTGACTGCAGAAAGGTGCAACCATGTTGCCGCCGGAAGGATAAGTGCCGGTAACACGGCTGGGGGTATCCAGCGTCAAAAGCATGATGATCTCAGGATCGTCAGCGGGAGCAAAGCAACAGAAAGAAACTACGATATCGCCGGTCTTACCTTTATCTGCCGTACCAGTCTTGCCGCCGATTCGGTAACCGGGAACCTGACCGTTTGCACCGGTACCGTCGCTGACTACGTATTCCAGAATTTCACGAGCCTTAACGGAAGTATCGTTGCTGATAACCTGGCGAACGGGGGTATTATCATGCTGGAAGACCACGTTGCCGTCTTCATCCATAATTTGTTCTACGATGTAGGGCTCATTGAGATAGCCGCCGTTAACACAGGCTGCCTGAGCGGTAATGAGTTCCAGCGCTGTTACGGTATAGTTCTGACCGAAAGCATAGCAGGCAAGGTCCAAAGTATCGAAGGCAGATTCTTCACGGAAAATACCCGTGGCTTCACCGCCAAGGTCAATGCCGGTTTTTTCCTTCAGGCCAAAAGCTTCCATGTAGTTATAGTAAGTGGAAGTGCCAATGGCAAGGCCCAGATTGATGAAAGCAGGGTTGCAGGAGTTACCTACCGCCACTTTCAGACTCTGATGGCCGTGGCCGGTGCGCTTGGAGCAGTTGATGCGGGCGGTGCTCACTTCCAGAGAACCGCTGCAGTCATAGGTGTTATTCAGAGAAGTCTTGCCCTCTTCCAGCGCAATGGAAAGGGTCAAAATCTTACCCGTAGAACCGGGCTCATAGGTATCGTTGATGGAGCGGTTTCTCCACTGCAGAAGCTGCAGCGCAGCCCGCTTTTCGTTGTATTCCTCATCTTCCAGACCTTCCAGATCATCGGTCAGGAACTCGGAATAAACCGCAAAAGGATCGTTGGGGTCATAAGTGGGAAGAGAGGCCATGGCGTAAATCGCACCGGTCTTGGCATTCATAATAATGCCCTGCGCACCAACGCCCGTACCGTACTTGGCTTCCATGTCAGCAAGGGCCTTTTCCAGATAATACTGGATGTTGGTATCGATGGTGGTCACCAGATTTTTGCCGTTTTCAGCGTCATAATACTGCTCATACTGATACAAAACGTCAGTGCCGGCGGCATTTTTGGATGTAATGGTAAGACCGTTGGTACCCTGGAGGCTATCTTCATAATAAGCTTCCAGACCGTAAAGGCCGTTATTATCGGTACCCACAAAGCCGATAACATGAGAAGCAAGGCTGCCGTAAGGATAATAGCGCTTGGAGTCCGGCACAAGATAGATGCCGGAAATATCGTTGGCATCGATAAATTCACGCACCTTATCGGCCAACTCCTGCTCCGCGCGGCGAACAACAATTTTGTACTGGGAATTTACATCTTCCATCATGGTAAGAAGTTCTGCCTGATCCACACCCAGAATGGACATAAGGTTAGAGGCAATCAGCAGTTTATCTTCTTCATTATCCGCAATTTCCTTGGGGGAAAGGAAGATGGTTTCCGCCGTTGCACTAATAGCAAGAGCGTTGCCATTACGGTCATAAATGGTGCCGCGGGAAGCAGTGACCACGGAGGATGCCGTCTGCTGCATAACCGCCTTTTCCTCCAGCACATCATGCTGGCGAATCTGCAGGTCATAGAGGCGGAAGAAGAGCATCACAAAGGTCACAACGCCTAAAAGCACCATGAAAACCATGGTGCGGGAATGGACCACTCTATTGGCCTGGCGTGCGGCTTCACTTTTTCTTTGAGGCGTCTGAGACACGGTTTTTCATCCCTCCGGGCAAATTCAGCAGTTAATTTTCTCTTGGATAAATGGAAAGCAAGGAGTAAGAAGACCCCTTCTTACTCCTTACGCAATTTTATTATATGGTGCCGCTTAATTGAAGTATTCCACAACACTTAAGAAGCTGCGGCCAAGGGCATCCGCAACGTTATTCCATGCACTGACACTCTTCTCCTGATGGAGCACTACTGTATCAGGGCTGGAAAGATCAATGTAATAGATCTGGCTGGGACTGGGCTTGGTCATACCGGCAGCCTCTGCTGCTTCCTTCACGGAAGACTTGTCGAACACACGCTCATAAGTGGAGGTGAGGGAGATATTCTCCTGTTCCAAAGCTGCCAGTTCAGACTTCATGCTTACCACGCTGGAAGAAATAGCAGTAAGCTGCACATAGCTCATAAGGATCATTACCAGCATAAAGCCGATCACAACGGAGCCAACCACAGCAAGAGCGCTGACACGGACAGCAGGGCGGGTAACAGCATGAGTGCGGGTCTGAGGAACAGCCTTGGGTGCGGGGCGCACCATGGGTTCAGCATGAACGCGGCGCTCAAACTCAGCAGCAGAGCCGGTGAGGGCATGTTCCTCGGCTCTTACATTTACATCATAGGCAAGACTGCCATAAGTTCTGTAATTCACTTTTTTAGCAGATGCACTTGCCATGAGAATTCTCCTTCGTTAATCACTGCTCTTTTCCCCAACTCTCAGCTTGGCGCTGCGGGCACGGGGATTGTATTCCAGTTCTGCCGCCCCCGCCACGATGGGCTTGCGGCTCACAAGTTTCATAATAGGTTTTTTTCCGCAAACGCAAACCGGGAATTCCGGCGGGCAGGTGCAGCCCGTTTCCAGCGTTTGCATGGTTTTCTTAATGATGCGGTCTTCCAGAGAATGGAAGGTGATCACCGCCAGGCGACCGCCGGGATTGAGACACGCGGCAGCCGACTCCATCATGGGAGGCAGCTCACCAAGCTCATCATTCACCGCGATGCGGATGGCCTGAAAACTGCGTTTTGCAGGGTGCTGTTTTTCCCGCAGCGCCGCAGCAGGCATAGCCTTGCGGATGATTTCCACCAACTCGAAGGTGGTTTCGATGGGTTTTGCTTCACGGGAAGAAACAATATTTTTTGCAATGGCGGGCGCATAACGCTCTTCGCCATATTCAAACAAGATGCGGCGAAGCTCTTCATAGCTCCACTCGTTTACCACCTGCGCCGCAGTAAGGGTAGCCTGCGCGTCCATGCGCATATCCAGCGGTGCATCGTGCATGTAGGAAAAGCCACGTTCAGGAGTATCCAACTGAGGAGAAGAAACGCCAAGGTCGAAAAGCATTCCATCTACACCACTGATACCCAAATCACGGAGCACGCCGCCCACTTCACTGAAGTTGGTGTGGACCAAAGTCACGCGATCCATGTAATCCGCAAGGCGGATCTTTGCCGCTTCAATCGCGGTCATATCACGGTCAAGGCAGATGAGGCGACCCGTGGTCAGGCGGCGGCAAATTTCAAGGGAGTGACCCGCACGGCCCAAGGTACCATCGAGGTAAATGCCGTCAGGGCGGATGTTAAGCGCCTCAAGGCACTCATCCAGAAGCACCGGCTTGTGGCCGAAAGCTTCATCAGACACTGCGTTTTTATCAAATGCCATGTTAGAACCCCAGTTCTTCCATCACGGCGCCCATATTTTCGGGGTTGAGCTCCGCTGCTTCCACGGCGTACCACTTTTCTGCATCCCAGATTTCAGCGCGGTTGGAAACACCGATGACCACCACGTCCTTCTGAAGGCCCGCATAAGCACGAAGCTTGGCAGGAAGAAGGATGCGACCCTGTGCGTCGGGCTCGCACTTTGCAGCGTTGGCAAAGAGGGGACGCATAGCCTTGGTGCGGGTATAGGGAAGGGACTCAAACTTCTCAGTAAACTTGGCCCAGCTTGCATCGCTGTATACGCTGAGGCAGCCATCCATACCCATGGTCACATAGAAGGTTTCGCCCAGTTCTTCACGGAGCTTGGCAGGGATAAAAAGACGACCCTTGGCGTCAACAGTATGCTGATATTGACCGGTCATTCCTGCCACTCCCTTCTGATTGATCATCGGTTTTCAGAAATCGCAAAACAGTGATTCAAGACACCATTTATGGGATTTTTCACCCACTTTGATGCACTACTCACCACTTTCCACCACTTCTATGCTAATTATACGATTCTGACAGCAGAAATGCAAGGGGAAATTTCGTGTTTCTTTAGGGTGCAAACCCTTGATTTTCCAAGGTTTTTGCCGCCTTTTTCGTCTCGAAAATCAATAGATTGGGCACAAAAAAAGAACAGACACAAGATATTGTGTCTGTTCTTTTCGAATTCTCTATTTTGTGTTTTCCGAAGACCCCACGCCGAGATTTTCGTCATTTTTAACGAAATTTCGACATAATTTTTTGTGCATTTTATGCATCCATTGCGTCTTCTTTTTCGCGCTTTTCCAACTCTTCACGCTGGCGGCGCATCTGCTCAGCAGAGGCAGTGCGGAAGTTTACGCGGGACTGCTTTACCTCTTCATAAGCCATAGCGATAGCTTCTTCGGTGCGGCGCAGCGCGTCCTCAGTGTATTCATTGGCTACGCGATACATTTCCTTGGAGCGCTCTTCTGCGCGCAGCACGATCTCCTGACCGCGCTTGCGGGCTGCCAGCACGATCTCACTTTCGGAAACCTTAGCTTTGGCATCCAGCTCAGCCTGACGCATCATGCGTTCCACATCACGCTTGGCGGATTCCACGAATTCGTTGCGTGCGGAAAGCAGTTCCTGAGCACGCTTGAGTTCCAGAGGCAGCTGAGCGCGGACTTCTTCCAGAATATCCAGCGCTTCATCGCGGTTGATGACACACTTATCAGCACTCAGCGGTGCATTCTTTGCCTCATCGATCATTCCATACAACACATCAATCAGGTGGTTTACATCATTAGCCATGGTTATTTCCATCCTTTCACAATCTCAACGACCGAAGTCGGCACATACTTGGTAAGATCCTGGCGATATTTGATCATCTCCCGGGCAAAAGTAGAGCTGATATAGCTATACTGGGGAGAAGCAGGCAGGAACACGGTGTCCAGCCCTTTCTTCAGTTCACCGTAGATCTGAGAAAGCTGGTATTCCGCATCGAAATCCGACCCGTTGCGAACACCGCGCACCAGCACGCAGGCATTCTTTTCAGCGGCGTAATCCGTTACAAGGCCGCCCCACAGTTCCACGCGGACATTAGGGATATCAGCCACAGCGGCACGCAGCATTTCCACCTTCTCCTCATCGGAGAACATGGGATTTTTCTTTTCACAGTTGGCCACCACACAAACGCAAAGCTCATCAAAAAGAAGAGCCGCACGGCGGATCACATCCAGATGGCCCAGAGTCACCGGGTCAAAACTGCCCGGATAAACAGCAACTTTCATCTTCACGCCTCGCTTCCGTCTCTATGGTACACGGTGAGCTTGATTTTGCCGTAACGGTATTCGCGATAGATGCTGTAAGGCTCGCTGAGGGCAGGCAGCGTCTTATCTGCAGGACTCTCAGCTACCATGATGCCGTGAGGCGCAAGCAGATCGTGACGCGCGATCTGGGCAATAGCCTTTTCCAAAAGTCCCGCTTCATAGGGGGGATCCAGGAAGATCAGGTCATACTTTTCCCGCACGCCGGCAAGAAAAGCCATGGCTTCAGAAGAAACCACCTTGGCCTTATCTTCCAGGCGGCACAAAACAAGGTTCTCACGGATCAGCTTCACCGCATCGGCACGCTGGTCCACAAAAGTGCAGCTTTTTGCACCACGGCTGAGAGTTTCAATCCCCAACTGGCCCGTGCCGGCAAAAAGATCCAGCACACGGCGGCCCTCGATATCAAACTGAATAGCGCTGAAGAGCCCGTCTTTCACCCGCGAAGTAGTAGGGCGGGTCTCCATTCCGTCAAGCTCTTTCAGACGGCGGCCTCGGGCCGAACCGGTGATTACGCGCATAATTTTTCTCCTTCGTCCGCAGTTGAAAAACTGCGGCAAATTTATACCAATGGGATTATACCATGATTTTTTCCTCTTTTCAATGCAGAAACGAACGCCTGAAAGAGAAATTCTGTCATTCCCCCTTGTTATCCTCCAAAAAATCGTATATAATAAAATCCTATTAGTATGGGAACTTGTATTCCGCAGTTTTCGCGGATCAAAATCCGTTTTTTGCGCCATCGGCGCAAGGAGGTCTATTATGATTAAAGCACATAACGAGCATGGCGTGATTTCTGTCAGCAGCGCCGTGTTTTCCGTCATTACCGGCGCCGCAGCTACCAACTGCTTCGGTGTCAAGGGCATGGCATACCGCTCCATGAAGGACGGTCTGGTCCACCTGCTCCGCGGCGAAGCTATGAGCAAGGGTGTCAAGGTCTATTATAACGAAGACGGCACCCTTTCCATCGACCTGCACATCATCGTAGAAAACGGCGTGAACATTTTTGCCGTCAGCCGCTCCATCATTAAAGAAGTTCGCTACATGGTCACTAAGAATACCGGTGTAGAAGTCAAGGCCGTCAACATCTTCGTTGATTCCATGACCGTTTGATCACAAGGAGGAAACGAAAGATGAAAGAACGCATTAACGGCCAGCTCTTTAAGGACATGGTCCTCTACGGGGCTGCTGCCGTGACCGCCAAGAAACAGGCCATTAATGACCTGAACGTCTTCCCCGTACCCGACGGTGATACCGGCACCAACATGAGCATGTCCATCAACAATGCAGCCACCGAACTGAAGAAGGTTGCTCCCGCATCCATCGATCAGGCTGCTTCCGTTACCGCTTCCGCTCTTTTGCGCGGCGCCCGCGGTAACTCCGGTGTAATCCTCTCCCTCCTCTTCCGCGGCCTTTCCAAGAGCCTCAAGGGCAAAGAAAGCGCAGACGGCGTTGAACTCGCTACCGCCATGGAAGAAGGCGTTGCCGCTGCCTACAAAGCTGTTATGAAACCTGCCGAAGGCACTGTCCTCACCGTTTCCCGTCTCGCTGCTCAGCGCGCTGCGGAAGCTGCCAAGGAAAACAACAACGCCCAGTACGTGCTGGAGCAGGCTATTGAACAGGGCCGTGCAACTCTGGCCGAGACCATGGATATGAATCCCGTTTTGAAGAAAGCCGGCGTGATCGATGCCGGTGGTGAGGGCTATATGGTTATTCTCGAAGGCATGCTCAGCTGCATGAAGGGCGAACCCATGGTTGATCTTCCCGAAGAAAAGGAAGCACAGGACAAGGCAGACTTCGCCAGCCTTTCCGACGAAGAGATCACCTTCACTTTCGACACCGTTTTCATCGTTCGCAAGAGCAACCCCAACGTAAATCTCGATCCCCTGCGTGAATATCTCAACAGCATCGGCGACAGCCTTGTCATCGGCGAAGATGACGATGCTTTCAAGGTTCACGTTCATACCGACATTCCCGGCAACGCTCTCAACGAGGGCCAGAAGTACGGTATTCTGGAGCTGGCCAAGATCGAAAATATGCGCACCCAATATGAAGACATGGCTGCCGGCCGCAAGACCCAGAGCGTAGACGATCTGGATAACGACAGCAGCGACATGCCTCCCGCACAGGAAAAGAAAGTAGCTGCTCCCGAAAAGCGTTACGGTTTCCTTTCCGTCTGCGCAGGCGAAGGCCTTGCTTCCCTCTTCCGTGACCTGGGTGCTGATGGCATCGTCAGCGGCGGTCAGACCATGAACCCCTCCACCGAAAGCATCCTGCAGGAAATCGACAAGATCCCCGCAGAAGTGGTATTTGTTCTCCCCAATAACAAGAACATCATCATGGCTGCCGAACAGTGCGCTGACCTCACCGAAAAGCAGGTAGTGGTCATCCCCACCAAGACCATTCCTCAGGGCATCACCGCCATGATGAATGTGGA
>JAZQUM010000147.1:0-7794 GCA_045631305.1 Oscillospiraceae bacterium
CTGGAGGCGAAAACGCCCATGGGGGTCTGGCGGCGCACCTGCACCGTGCCGCTGCCGCGGCACTCGGGGCAAACCTCTGCGGTGGTGCCCTTTTCACAGCCGCTGCCATCGCACTCAGCGCACTTTTCCGTGCGATCCACGGTGATTTCTTTTTCGCAGCCGAAAGCCGCCTCTTCAAAGCTGATGGAAACACCCATGCGGATGCTTTCACCGCGGCGGGGTGCATTGGGATTGGAGCGGGCAGAGCCGCCGAAGCCGCCGCCGAAGAAACTGCCGAAAAGATCGCCCAGATCGCCGAAGTCGAAGCCGCCGCCGTAACCGCCGTAGCCCGCGCCGCCGCCATAGTTGGGGTCAACGCCGGCAAAGCCAAACTGATCGTAACGGGCACGCTTATCACTGTCAGACAGGATCTCGTTGGCTTCATTGATCTCTTTGAACTTTTCTTCCGCTTCCTTATCGCCGGGGTTCATATCGGGGTGATATTTACGCGCCAGCTTTTTATAGGCCTTCTTGATCTCCTCTTCGCTTGCGCCTTTCTGGATACCAAGGACCTCGTAATAGTCTCTTTTATCTGCCATATATGTTCAATCCTTACTGGAATTTATTTTCCTTTTCAAGCTCTCCTTGCGAGAGCAGATCACGCAAAATTTTCTTTTGGCAAAACGCAGGCGAAGGAAGGTTTCCCCGCGGGAAACCTTCCTTGGCCGTATGGTCGTAAATTACTTGTTTTCGTCGTCAACTACGGTGTAGTCAGCATCGTAATACTGTTCACCGCCGGGAGCAGCGCCGCCCATGTCGGGGCCGCCTGCAGCACCCTGAGGATTAGCCTGCTGATACAGCTTTTCGCTGACAGCGTAGAATTCCTTGGTGACTTCTTCGGTAGCAGCCTTGATAGCAGCGGTGTCGGTGCCCTTGAGAGCATCCTTCAGCTTAGCAACGGCAGCTTCTACCTTGGACTTATCTTCAGCGGGGATCTTGTCGCCCATTTCTTCCAGAGTCTTTTCGCACTGGTAAACCATCTGGTCACCCTGGTTGCGGGTTTCTACTTCTTCCTTGATCTTAGCGTCTTCAGCGGCAAACTGTTCAGCTTCCTTAACGGCGCGTTCGATGTCCTCCTTGCTCATGTTGGAAGAGGAAGTGATGGTGATGTGCTGTTCGCAGCCGGTGCCCAGATCCTTAGCGGATACGTTTACGATGCCGTTGGCGTCGATATCGAAGGTAACTTCGATCTGGGGAACACCGCGGCGAGCGGGAGCAATGCCGTCCAGGTGGAAACGGCCCAGGCTCTTGTTGGCAGCTGCCATTTCGCGTTCGCCCTGCAGAACGTTAACTTCAACGCTGGTCTGGTTGTCAGCAGCGGTGGAGAAGATCTGGCTCTTCTTTACAGGGATGGTGGTGTTGCGTTCGATGAGTTTGGTGCAAACACCGCCCATGGTTTCGATACCCAAGCTCAGGGGAGTAACGTCCAGCAGCAGCAGGCCCTTTACGTCGCCGGTGAGAACGCCTGCCTGAAGAGCAGCGCCCATTGCAACGCATTCATCGGGGTTGATGCCCTTGAAGGGATCGTTGCCGGTGAACTTCTTTACTGCTTCCTGAACAGCGGGGATGCGGGAAGAACCGCCAACCATCAGAACCTTGGCGAGGTCTGCGGGACGCAGGCCTGCGTCGCTCATTGCCTGACGAACGGGACCCATGGTAGCGTCTACCAGGTGGCTGGTGAGTTCGTTGAACTTAGCGCGGGAGAGGGTGATATCCAGATGCTTGGGGCCGGTAGCGTCAGCGGTGATATAGGGCAGGTTGATGTTGGAAGTGGTAACGCCGGAAAGTTCGATCTTTGCCTTTTCAGCTGCTTCCTTCAGACGCTGCATAGCAACCTTATCGCCGGAGAGGTCGATGCCTTCAGCCTTCTTGAATTCGCTGGCCAGATACTTCATAACGCATTCGTCGAAGTCGTCGCCGCCCAGACGGTTGTTGCCTGCGGTAGCCAGAACTTCGATGACACCGTCATCGATTTCCAGAATGGAAACGTCGAAAGTACCGCCGCCAAGGTCATAGACCATAATCTTCTGAGCTTCTTCCTTATCCACACCATAAGCCAGAGCTGCTGCGGTGGGTTCGTTGATGATGCGCTTAACATCCAGACCTGCGATGCGGCCTGCATCCTTGGTAGCCTGACGCTGTGCGTCGGTGAAGTATGCGGGAACGGTGATAACGGCTTCGGTAACGGTGGTGCCCAGATAGCTTTCAGCATCAGCCTTCAGCTTCTGCAGAACCATTGCGCTGATCTCCTGAGGAGTATAAGCCTTGGAGTCGATGTTTACCTTATAGTCGGAACCCATTTCGCGCTTGATGGATGCGATGGTGCGGTCGGGGTTGGTGATAGCCTGGCGCTTTGCAACCTGACCTACCATACGTTCGCCGGTCTTGGAGAATGCAACGACAGAGGGAGTAGTGCGGTTACCTTCAGCGTTAGCAATAACAACGGCTTCGCCGCCTTCCATAACGGATACGCAAGAGTTGGTCGTACCCAGGTCGATACCGATAACTTTAGACATAATGTTTGTGCCTCCTGATATATGAATTGGTTTTTATTTCCGATTTTTAGTTTGCAACTTTCACGGTTGCGAAGCGAAGAACCTTGTCGCCCAGCATAAAGCCCTTTTCAAAGACTTCCGCTACCACGTTTTCGCCAAGGTTTTCATCGTCCACATGCATCACAGCATTGTGGATGTTGGGGTCGAACTCGGCGCCTTCGGCCTGAATCTCAGTAACACCGAGGCTTTCCAGCGCAGCATCAAACTGCTTCATGATCATTTCCAGACCCTGGCGGTGAGGGGAATCCTCTTCGTACTGGCGGATGCCGCGTTCCAGATTGTCATGCACGCTGAGGAAAGCGGTGACGGTATCGATGCGGGCATTGGCATAGATGCCTTCCTTTTCCTTCGCGGTGCGCTTGCGATAGTTATCATATTCCGCAGCAAGGCGGAGATACTTTTCATTCAGTTCTGCAAGAGCGTCGTTTTCGCTCTTTTCAGGTGCTGCAGTTTCTTCAGCGGCGGTTTCTTCCACAGCCGCTTCCACCTCTTCTGCAACAGGTGCTTCGGTCTTGTTTTCTGCCATGTATTACTGCTCCTCCTTCGGGGGTAATCCGTTCTTTCCAAACATTTTGGTAAGTCCTTCGGCGAAGTAACTCAGCCGCGCTGCCACAGTGGCATAGTCCATACGGGTGGGGCCAACCACACCGATGAGACCGCGCATATTTTCACCGATATCGTAGCTTGCCACTACAACGCTGCTTTCCCGCAGCGCATCGTTCACATTTTCAGGGCCAATGAGGATCTGAACCGGATCGTCACCCTGAGGCACCGGCAGATTTTCCTTGTTGTCCACAATGAAGCTCATCAGTTTCTGTGCCTTATTTACATCCTGAAATTCAGGGAAATTCAAAAGCTGGCTGGTATCGGAAGTGAAGATCTGCTGGCGGTCAGCCTTTTCAATAAGGCCGCCGGCATATTCCACCACCTGACTCAAAAGCAGGAACCACTCAGCTCCCACCTGATCAGCAAGGCTCATAAGCTTTGCATTCATTTCATCCACACCGATGCGGGTGAAGTGGGTGTTGAGAAGATGGCTGAGTTCGGCAAGCTTTTCTTTTTCCACGGGAAGCTGCAGATTCAAAATCTGACTCTTCACACGGTTATCGTCCAGCATCACCACCGCGATAAAGCTCTCGTCGCTGACGCTGATCAGCTCAAAGCGGCGGGCCACACTGCGAGCTTTATTATCCGTCATGGCATAGGCGGGATAGTCCACGATTTTGGAAACCATCTGGCCGGCCTTGGCCACCACCTGATCCAGCTCAGACATTTTTTCCTGCAGTGCCGCGTTGATGGATTCTGCCTCTTCATGGCTCACGCCCTTGCGTTCCATCAGCTCGTTGACATAGAGTCGGTAGCCTTTGGGGGAAGGGATACGGCCGGCAGAGGTATGGGGCTGTTCCAGATAACCCATTTCCACAAGATCGCTGAGTTCATTGCGGATGGTAGCGGAGCTTACCTTCAGCCCTGCAGCTTCCAGTTCTGCGGCGATGGCCTTGGAGCCAATGGGTTCGGCGGAGCTGATATAGTCATCGACCACCACTTTCAGTATTCGCTTTTTGCGATCGGTCAATTCCATAGCGAGCCGAACCTTTCCATAATTTTAGCACTCTTTCTTTTTAAGTGCTAAGCCAAGTTTACCACCATTAGCACTCAAAGTCAATAACTGCTAATTTAATAATTTGTGAATACTTGCAAAAGAAAAAGCGTCGGAGAAAAAATCTCCGACGCCTTGAAAACACTTTATTTTTTCTTGTTCTTGCGCTTGTTGTGATGCATAGCGTTTTCGCTCATTTTCACGATCTTGGAGAACTCCAGCAGAGCTGCACGGCGGTGAACAACTTCGTGGCTCTTGGGCTGGATGTCGCCTGCGCGGGTGAGGGCATCGCGGGTCATAACAGGGCCGACCAGTTCATAGATGAGAACGGCGAAAAGTACGATGTTGCGCACCAGATCTGCGCCTTCACCCAGTTCGCCCACGCTGTGGCACATGCCCAGCGCAACGCCTGCCTGAGGCAGCAGCGTGATACCCAGATACTTCTTGATGGTCTCGTCGCAATTTGCCCATGCAGCAGACCAGTAAGAGCCGTAATACTTACCGATAGAACGCAGCAGAATGTAAGCGGCGCCCACGCCAACGATGGCAATGTCACCGAAAACATTCAGTTCCAGTTCTGCACCGCTGATCACGAAGAACAGCGCAAAAAGAGGCGCGGTCCAGCCGTCGGCACGGTCCATAAGGTCGAAGGAAAGGTCGCACATGTTGCAGAACACGGTGCCTGCCATCATGCAAACCAGGAGAGAGGAGAAGGCCACGTGCACGCCGCACACGGTGAAGTTAAGCTTGGAAAGAGCAACGGCAAGGAACACGAAGCCGATGGTGACGGAAAGGCGGTTGGAGTTGGAGTTGAAGAACTTTTCCAGCCAGGTGAGCAGCGCGCCCAGAAGCGCACCAAGGCCCAAAGAGAGCACGATCTCTGCCAGGGGCTGCACCAGAATGGACATGAGATCGAAGCTGCCCTGCACCATAGCCTTGGCAACACCGAAGGAAACTGCGAAGACCATAAGACCCACAGCGTCGTCCAGTGCGACAACGGGAAGCAGGATATCGGTAAGCTTACCCTTGGCCTTGTACTGGCGGACTACCATCAAAGTTGCCGCAGGCGCGGTAGCGGTAGCGATAGCGCCCAGGGTGATGGCTGCGGGGATGGAGAGCTTATCAGGAATAGCAAAGTGCAGCGCAATGAGACCGACGTCTACAAAAGCAGCTGCCACCAGACCCTGCACAATACCAATGATCGTAGCCTGACGGCCGGTCTCTCTCAGGTGGCTCATGCGGAATTCATTGCCGATGGAAAAAGCGATGAAGCCCAGCGCCACATCAGCCAGCAGGCCAAGATGTTCCACTTCTTCCATGGTGGCAAAGCCCAGACCGGGAATGCCGAGACGGCCCAGGAAATAGGGGCCAATGAGGATGCCGCTGATGAGGTATGCCGTTACAGCGGGAAGCTTGAAGGGTTTGAGGACGCGGGTCATCATAAGGCCAATGAGCAGCGCCAGAGATACAGATAACAGAGTTGCCATAGTCTTGCCTTTCTTTTATGTTCAGAGGTCACCCTCTTTTAAGTCCATAAGGATTATAGTCCCTTTTTCAAAAAAAGCAAGATAAATTTTAATCGATTTAATTTATGCACCTTATCCAAATCGTATGCCCGCTTTTTATAAAAAATGACCGCAGGAAATATCCCGCAGTCATTTGAATTATTTTCCCACAACCTGACGAATCTCTCCTGCAAAATAGAGAGAACCTAAAGCGCATACCGCGCCCCTTTCTCCGGCAAGTCCCTTCGCCAGTGCAACGCCCTGCTCCACATTTTCTGCCGCCACAGCAGAAATACCAAAGCGAACATTGAGAAGTTCTGCCAAAGCATCCGCTTCCATGGCACGGGGACTATCAGGCCGAACAGTGACAAATTTCTTTGCAAGCGGCACAAGGCAGGAGAGCATGTCCCCCACGTCCTTATCCTCCATCACACCCAAAAGGAACACCCATTCAGGAGCAATCGCAGCAAGACTCTCTGCTGCTGCACGGATGCCATGGGCATTATGGGCACCATCCAACACGAAAACAGGCGCGCGACTCAGCACTTCAAAACGTGCGGGCCACTGTGCCGAAGCGAGACCTGCGCAAATTGCTTCGCTTCCGATGCGCCAGCCTTTTTCTGCCAGTTTTTCACAAGCCAGCACCGCCAAAGCGGCATTTTTCACCTGATATGCCCCTGCCAGAGGAATGTGCAGCGCGCCATAGGGCGCAAGGAAAAAGTCATTGCCATCCAGCGTGGACACCGCATTTTCAATGCGGCCGCAATCCAACAGCATCAAATTTGCGCCAAGCCGCAGGCAGGTGTGGGCAAAAACTTTATCTGCCACGGCATTGCCGCCAAAGCTCACCACCTCTGCCCTCTCTTTGATGATGCCCGCTTTCGCTTTTGCAACATCTTCCATAGTGGGGCCGAGAATTGCCACATGGTCCATGCCCATAGCGGTAAGCACCGTCACTTCCGGGCAATCGATCACATTGGTGGCATCCAGTTCGCCGCCAAGGCCCACTTCCAGAACTGCAATATCGCAGCCTTCTTCGGCAAAATACGCCAGAGCAAGGGCGGTGATAATATCAAACTCCCGGGGCTGATCTTCCATGGCGTCAATAATGGGCGCCATGCGCTCTACCCAATCGGTCAGTTTCTCATCGCTGATGGGTTCGCCGTCAACGCGCACCCGCTCATTAAAGCGCATGATAAAAGGCGAGGTATTGAGACCCACTTTGTAACCAGCTGCCCGAAGAACGGAGGCGATCATCACCGAGGTGGAGCCTTTTCCATTGGTACCTGCTACGTGAACAAACCTCAATTTTTTCTGCGGCTCACCCAAAAGACGCAGCAATTCCCGCACACGGCCAAGGCCTCTGGTCTGGCCTGCCCAGTGGTGGGAATGAATATATTCAAGCGCAGCTTCGTAAGTCACTTTGCCACCTCCTTCGCTTTCTATCAAACTGAGTATAGTCTTGTCCCGCAAAAAACACAACAAAAAAGACCGCCCGAAGGCGGTCTTTTTCTCAATTTTATTCTGCCTTGGCGGCAGCGGCAGCCTTTGCTTCCGCAGCGGCCTTGGCGGCAGCAGCCTTGGCAGCGGCGGCAGCTTTCTGCTCTGCCTTGTAAGCTTCCTTGGCTTCCGCAGTAGGAATGGGGAAGATCACATTTCTGGGGCAGACCAGAGCGCACTTACCGCAGTCACCGCACTTGGTATAGTCGATGACAGGGAGATTGTTTTCCATGGTGATGGCACCGTTGGGGCAGGACTTGGCGCACAGGCCGCAGCCCATGCAGGCACTGTCACAAACCTTGACGGCAGCGGGGCCCTTATCGTGGTTGGCACAGGAAACGGAGGCCTTCTTGCTGTAAGGCACTTCGTCAATAAGGCCGCGGGGGCAAACCTTACGGCAGGCACCGCAGTTGGTGCACTTTTCCTTATCCACTTCAGCAACGCCCTTTTCATTAATGGCGATGGCGCCGAAACGGCAGGCTTCTGCGCAGGTGCCGCAGCCGAAGCAGCCGAACTTGCATTCCAGAGGACCTGCAGCCACCTTGGAAGCGGCGATGCAGTTGTTGAGGCCTACATAGTCATAGCGGCGCTTTGC
>JAZQUM010000148.1:0-16691 GCA_045631305.1 Oscillospiraceae bacterium
GACAGCGTGGATGAAGCTATTGCTCACATCTCTGCACACTCCACCGGTCACTCCGATGCCATCATTTCTGAAGACGATGCCGCTGTTGCCCGCTTTACCACCCTGGTAGATAGCGCCGCCGTTTATGTCAATGCTTCCACCCGCTTCACCGACGGCGGTGAATTCGGTCTTGGCTGTGAAATGGGCATCTCCACCCAGAAACTTCATGCCCGCGGCCCCATGGGGCTGGAAGAGCTCACTTCCTATAAATATGTGATCACCGGCAACGGTCAGATCCGCTAAGGAGGCACACTATGAACGAACGATTTGGCTTTATCGGCTGCGGCAATATGGGCAGCGCCCTGGCAAGCGGTGTCGTGCAGGCCGTAGGCGGCGCTAATGTAGCCCTTTCCGGCAGAACCGCGGAAAAAGTGGAGCGCTGCGCCAAGGCTCTGGGCGCAGCTGTCAGTTCCAATGAAACCATTGCCCAGAGTGCCACTTATATTTTTCTGGGTGTTAAGCCCCAGATGATGGCAGATGTCCTTTCTGACATCGCCCCCGTCCTCCGCTCCCGTACCGACCGCTTTGTTCTCGTTTCCATGGCTGCAGGTCTCACCACCCAGCGCATTGCGGAAATGGCAGGCGGAGAATATCCTGTGCTTCGTATTATGCCCAACACCGCCGTTTCTGTAGGCGAAGGCATCATTCTCTACACCGCAAACCATCTCGTCACAGAGGGCGAAACGGCAGAGCTGGTCAACGCCATGAGCTGCTGCGGTCTGCTGGACTCCCTCAGCGAGCATCTTATGGATGCAGGCAGCGCTCTGGCCGGCTGCGGCGGCGCATTCTGCGACCTTTTCATGGAAGCACTGGCTGATGGCGCTGTTGCTGCAGGTCTTCCCCGCGCGAAGGCTCAGCAGTATGCAGCGCAGGTACTTTGCGGCGCAGGCAAGCTGCTTGCTGCGTCCGGCAAGCATCCCGGTCTTTTGAAGGATGAAGTCTGCTCCCCCGGCGGCAGCACCATTCAGGGTGTGCGGGCGCTGGAGCGCGGCGGTCTTCGCGCTGCAGCGATGGAAGCTGTCATCGCTGCTTGCGAAAAGAACAAGGAACTCGGCAAATAAAAAATATCCCGCAGGATTCTGCGGGATATTTTTTGTCCTCTTTTTTCCTTTGTGTTGAAGTGTTGAAATTTCGGTAAAATAGGACTATGATAGAATTATAATTAGGTGTAATAGGTGCAAGTGCGCGCCTTTCGTTTTAGTTTAATTCAGGAGGCAATTTATATGACCAAAATTGACATTATTTCCGGCTTCCTTGGCGCGGGTAAAACCACTCTCATCAAGAAGCTCCTGGCCGAAGCTTATGCAGGCGAAAAGCTGGTGCTCATCGAAAACGAATTCGGTGAAATCAGTATCGACGGCGGTTTCCTGAAAGAATCCGGCGTGCAGATCTCCGAAATGTCCTCGGGCTGCATCTGCTGCTCTTTGGTGGGCGATTTCGGCGAAGCCATGAAGGATGTTTACGCTCAGTTCAAGCCTGACCGCATCATCATTGAACCCAGCGGCGTTGGCAAGCTCAGCGATGTGATCTCTGCCGTGGAAAAGGTAACGGAAGAAAACGGTGACATGGTTCTCAACAGCTTCATCACCGTGGCAGACGCTATCAAGTGCAAGGTTTACATGAAGAACTTCGGTGAATTCTTCAATAATCAGGTAGAAAATGCAGGCTGCATCATTTTGAGCCGCACCGGTAAAATCAGCGCTGAAAAGCTGGATACCGCCGTTTCTCTGCTGCGTGAAAAGAATCCCTCCGCTACCATCATCACCACTCCCTGGGAAGAGATCAGCGGCAAGCAGATCCAGGATGCTATGGAAAAGACCTCTCACTCCTTTGCCGAAGAACTGATGAAGGAAGTGCACCATCATCACGGCGAAGAGTGCGACGATCCTCATTGCTGCTGCCACGAGCATCACCATGAACACGAACATGACCACGAGCATTGCTGCGATCATGACCATCATGAGCATCATCATGAACACGAACATCATCATGAACACGAACATCATCATGATCATGACCACCATCACGAGCACGGCGAATGCAGCGATCCTCACTGCTGCTGCCACGAGCACGATCATGACCACGGCCATCATCACCATCATGCCGACGAAGTCTTCACCAGCTGGGGCGCTGAATCCCCCAAGACCTTTTCCGCTGATGAGATCCGCCGCATCCTCACCGCTCTTGATAGCGGCGAATACGGCATGGTAGTTCGCAGCAAGGGCATCGTTCCCGCCAGCGACGGAAAGTGGATCCACTTCGACTATGTGCCCGAAGAACACGAGGTCCGCGATGGCAGCGCCGACGTTACCGGCCGCATCTGCGTCATCGGCGCTCAGCTGAAAGAAAGCGCGCTGAAGAGCCTCTTTGGTATTTAATTTTCAATAGAGGATGTTTTTATGAATATTCCTGTTTATATGATCGCCGGTTTTCTGGATTCCGGTAAAACCAATTTCATCAACGGCATTCTGGCAGACGGCTTCGCCATTGAAGACCGCACCCTTCTCCTCTGCTGTGAAGAAGGCGAAGAGGAATACGATCCCAAGGTACTTCGCAATGTGACGGTCATCAACATTGAAGACCAGGAAGAGCTGACCCCCGCCTATCTCAAGAAGCTGGAAAAGCAGTATAAGCCCCAGCAGGTCATTATCGAGTCCAACGGCATGTGGCTCATGGAAGAGATCTACAGCAAGTCTCTCCCCGCCAACTGGATCCTTTATCAGATCATGACGCTGGTAGATAGCCGTTCCTTTGAAGTTTATGCCAAAAACATGGGCCAGCTGATGATGGAAAAAATCATCAATGCCGACATGGTGATCTTCAACCGCTGCAACGAAGAACTGCGCCGTCAGCTGCGCAGCCGCAACCTGCGCATGGTAAACCGCCGCGCTGACATGTTCTTCGAGAATGACGATGGCACCAGCGAAGACTATGCCGATGATTCCATCGCTCCTTTCGATATGGATGCCGATGTAATCACCATCCCTGATGACGATTTCGGCGTCTGGTATGTAGATGTGATGGATCACCCTGAGCGCTATGCAGGCAAATCCGTTTCTTTGAAGATGCTGATGTGCCACTCCAAGAAGTACAAGGGCGTGCATTGTCCCGGCCGCTTTGCCATGATTTGCTGCGAAAAGGACATCACTTTCCTTGGCGTTGTGTGCAAGGGCGACACCTTGAAAAACTTTGTAAACCGCGAGTGGGTGGAAATTCAGGCCAAGGTTGCCGTAGAACATCATGCCGCCTATAAGGGTGACGGTCCCGTTCTCTATGTGGAATCCATTGCGCCTTGCGAAAAGCCCGAAGAAGAAGTGGTATCTTTCTGAAATTAACCAAAGCGCGGTCGGCTGATGCAGGCCGCGCTTGCGTCTTTTTGAAAGGAGGGCACAGGTTGAAAGCGAAAATCTCACAGTATGAACTCATGACTGCCACACCGGTGCCTCGCCTTGTGGTAAAACTTTCTATCCCTACGGTGATCAGCATGCTGGTGACCACTATCTACAACATGGTAGATACCGCCTTTGTAGGTCATCTCGGCAACAGCGCCAGCGGCGCAGTAGGCGTTGTTTTCGGCGCTACCGCCATTTTGCAGGCCGTTGCCTTCATGTTTGGTCAGGGCGGCGGCAGCCTGATGGCCCGCAGTTCCGGTCACAAGGATACTGATGCGGCCAATGCCTATGCTTCCACCGCCTTTTTCCTTGCTTTGATCACCGCTGTGATCCTCTCCGTGCTGGGTCTCCTCTTTCTCCCCCAGTTCGTAATTCTTTTGGGCAGCACCAAAACCATCCAGCCGTTCGCGGAAGAGTACTGCCTTTGGATCATGCTGGGCGCACCCTTCATCGTCTGCAGCCATGTGATGAATAATCTTCTGCGCTACGAGGGGAAAGCCACCCTGGCTATGTTTGCCCTGCTGGCAGGCGCTGCACTGAATATCGCTCTGGACCCACTGCTGATTCTGGTTTTTGACATGGGAGTTGCGGGGGCAGGTCTCGCTACCGCCTTTTCTCAGATGGTGGGCTTTTGCATTCTTCTCTCTACCTTTCTCAGGGGGAAAACCCAAAGCCGCCTCTCCCTTCGTTTTGTGATGCGAGACGTCCGAAAGATTTTCGACATGGCTTTTACCGGCTTTCCCAGTCTCATCCGTCAGGGGCTTAATTCCGGCTGCACCATTACGTTAAATAACCTGATCCGCGCAGGCGGCTACGGCGACCCCGCCATTTCCGCCATGAGCATCGTTTCCCGCATCGCCTTTTTCATTTTCGCTTCGGGCCTCGGCATTGGGCAAGGGTTCCAACCCATCAGCAGCTTTAATTACGGTGCCGGAAAATATACTCGTGTCCGGAAAGCTTTCTTCTGGACGCTGGGCATTGCCACAGGTTCCATTGCTGTGATCTGCACCGTTTGCCTTATCTTCTCCGGCGACCTCATCGCCCTCTTCCGTGATGACCCCAAAGTCATTGAGATCGGCACAAGAGCTTTGATTTTACAATGCGCCGCCATGTATTTCCAGTCCTTTGGCACGGTAACAGAAATGATGTTCCAGTCTACAGGCAAAAAGCTGGGGGCATCCATCCTCTCCGCTTTCCGAAGCGGCGGCCTTTTCCTGCTGTTCCTTTTGATTCTGGCACCTCTCCGCGGTCTTTCCGGCATTCAGGAAGCGCAGCCTCTTGCCAACTTTTGTGCAACCCTTATTGCTATTCCATTTGCCGTAACCTTCCTGAAAAAGCTTCCAAAAGAAGATCTGAACGAATAAAAAAAGAGTGCTGACCCATAGGTCAGCACTCTTTTTGATTTTACTTACTTCTGGTTGGGCATCTTCCAAGCTTCGTGATCAGTATGAAGCAGATGGTGTGCCTTTTCGCTAACGGGATGTTCCAGATACTCAGCATAAAGATTCTGCACATCGGTATTTTCATGAGAGAAGCGAACAGCAGCATTCTTATCCAGATTCCACAGAGCATCGCCGCGGTATTCTGCCAGTTCCTTGCCGTCGTGAATGGGCTGACCGCCGCCGCCTGCGCAACCGCCGGGACAAGCCATTACTTCCACGAAATCGTAGGAAACCGTGCCCTTCTTCAGCGCTTCCATCAGCTTGCGGGTATTGGCCAGACCACTGGTAACAGCAACTTTTACATCACCCACATCGGGAATGGTGAAAACAGCTTCCTTCCAGCCGTCCATACCGCGAACAGAATGGAATGCATCCGCATCGGGATTGGAGCCGGTGAGAACAGCATATGCCGTGCGCAGCGCAGCGTCCATAACGCCGCCGGTAGCGCCGAAGATCACAGCTGCACCAGTACCGCTGCCCAGAGGACTGTCAAACTCGGTTTCTTCCAGCACACGGGGATTTACCTGCTCACCGCGGAACATGCGAACCATTTCGCGGGTGGTAAGTACAACGTCAACATCTCTGTCACCGCAGGCATCCTTCATGGGTTCCAGTGCCGCTTCGCTCTTCTTGGAAACGCAGGGCATGATGGATACTACGAAAATTCTGTGGGGATCCACACCCAGCTTTTCAGCAAAGTAGCTCTTGGCTACTGCGCCGAACATCTGCTGAGGAGACTTGGCGGTAGAAAGATTTGCAGTATACTGAGGATACTGACCCTTCAGGAAACGAACCCAACCGGGACAGCAGGAGGTAAACATAGGCCAACTATAGTCATCACGGTTCTGGAAGCGCTGGATAAACTCAGTGCCTTCTTCCATGATGGTGAGGTCAGCCGTAAAGTTGGTGTCAAATACATAGTCGAAGCCCAGCTGCTTGAGAGCGGTGACCATGCGCTTTGCGGTGGTAAATTCGGGTTCCAGGCCGTAATATTCGCCCCATGCGGCGCGAACAGCGGGAGCCACCTGCACCACGGTGATGGTGTTAGGATCTGCCAGTGCGTCAAATACCTTGCCGGTATCATCTCTTTCCTGCAGTGCGCCAACGGGACAGTGGGTAATGCACTGACCGCAGAAGGTACAGTCGGAGTCGAAGAGATTCTTGCTCTTACCGGTACCGACAGTGGTACGGGAACCGGTACCTACCAGATCCCAGATACCGAGGCCCTGCATCTTTTCGCAGATCTGCACGCAGCGCATGCAGCGCACGCAGCGGTTTTCGATGCGGACAAGGGGAAGATCGAAGTTGTCAAAATCGGGCTTAAGATCAGTTACATAATGCTCGCCCAAAAGATTATAGTCGGTGGTCAGCTGCTGGAGCTTGCAGTTGCCGCTGCGGGTGCACTTGGTGCACTTGGTCTCATGCTGAGAAAGCAGCAGACGCAAATTCACGCGGCGGGCTTCACGAACGCGGGGACTATTGGTATAGACCACCATGCCTTCAGCTACTACATTGTTGCAGGAGGGAACAAGGCGTTCATAGCCTTCCACTTCCACCATGCAGATGCGGCAGGCACCGATCTCATTGTAATCTTTAAGGTAGCACAGGGTAGGGATCTCAATATTGGCAGCGCGGGCAGCATCCAGGATGGTAGTTCCTTCAGGAACCTGAACCGTTTTCTTATCAATCGTCAAAGTTACCATTTTTCGACTCTGCCTCCTCTGAAGTTTCCGTAGCCGAAGTGGTCACAACGCAGGCAGCGGGATGCTTCTGCGCAGGCACCTTCGGTGGTCATGCCGCATTCGATGCAGTTGAAGTTGGTCTTGCGCTCGCCGGCTTCCACTTCCGTGGTATTAATACGGCCGTGAGGTCTCTTGTTGTTGAGAACGGGAGCGGGAACTTCCACATCCACGCGGATCTCATGGTTAAAGCCAAGGTATTCGTCGATGTTAGCTGCTGCCACCTTACCTGCTGCAATAGCACGGATAACGGTAGCAGGACCGGTAACGCAGTCGCCGCCGGCGAAAACATTGTCCATGTTTTCAACCTGGTTGGAGCTGAGAGCCACCAGCGTACCGCGCTGAACGGGAACGCCGCCAAGTTCAATACCGTGGGTCTCAATGCCCTGACCGATAGCTACAACGATCACGTCGGCAGGGAGACGCACTTCAGGCAGCGCTGCCTTGTTGGGTCTGGGGCGACCTGCCTTATCCACTTCACCGATGATCTGGGGCTGTACCCAAAGAGCAGCAGCATTGCCGTTTTCATCAGCTTCAATACGGACAGGAGCTGCCAGTTCCATAACTTCGGCACCTTCTGCGATAGCACCTTCCACTTCTTCGGGAAGTGCAGTCATATCTGCGATACGACGGCGGTAAGTACAGGTAACCTTCTTGGCACCCAGACGGATAGCAGAACGGGTGACGTCCATAGCAACGTTGCCGCCGCCGATAACTACCACGTTCTTGCCGGTGAAATCGGGCATATCATCATTGCCGATACGTCGGAGCATTTCAACGGCGCTGATCACATTGCCGCTATTTTCTCCTTCAATACCGGTCTTCTTGTCGGTATGGGCGCCGATAGCAATGTAAACGCAGTCAAACTGCTTCTGCAGTTCCTGAATGTAAATATCCTTACCAATGGTAACACCGTACTTCACTTCAATGCCAACGGAAAGGATGGATTCGATTTCTTCATCCAGCTTTTCACGGGGGAAACGATAGCTGGGGATGCCGTAGCGGAGCATACCGCCCAGCTTCTGCTTTTCTTCGAAAACAGTTACCTTGTGACCCATCAAAGACAGGTAATAAGCGCAGGAAAGGCCGGAGGGGCCGCCACCGATAACAGCAACGGTTTTGCCCGTGGATTCAGCGCAGGCAGGATTGGGAACAACACCTGCATTATCCACAGCATAACGCTTCAGACCTCGGATATTCACGGCAGCGTCGATCATATTTCTGCGGCAGCGTGCTTCGCAAGGATGCTCGCAGATATAAGCGCAGGCAGTGGGGAAAGGATTGTCCTTGCGGATGAGGCGAACGGCATCTGCGCAGCGACCTTCCTTTACCAATGCCATGTAACCGGGAATGTCTACACCGGCGGGGCACAGCGCCACGCAGGGTACAGGATTGCTGAGGCCTGCAAGGCAGCGGTGGTTCTTTACATGTTCTTCATAGTCATCACGGAAACCGTCCAGACCATCCAGCACCAGGCGTGCTGCGTCACGGCCGATAGCACAGTCAGCGGTGTTGTAAACGCCGCGGGCAGTCTTTTCAATATAAGCGATGGTTTCCATGGTACCCTTGCCATCCAGTACCAGTTCAATCAGCTTTGCCAGCTGGCCGAGACCGATACGGCAGGGCACGCACTTACCGCAGGACTGTGCATGGCACAACTGCAGGAAAGTATGGCTCATATCAACGGGGCACAGACCGGGAGGGCTCGCCGCAATACGGCGCTCCACATCACGGTATAGGTTTTCCACCACGGTTTGCGCGCGGCTGGGCATGTTCATTTCAAGTCTGCTCAATTCCTTCACCCTTTCTCATGCCGATTTCTCGACAGTATGATTCGCCATTTGTTTTATAAATAATATTTATGGTAGCTATCAATTATTTTGTTTAAGTGAGGATATCATAAAGCGCAAAAAATAGCAATACTTTTTCGACAAGTTATATTTTTAACGACTTTCATTGCATTCTCCGCATTTTATGCGCCAAAATATTTCAAATTATTTTTTACTAAATTATCTGAAATCAATCAGAATTTTATCAAAGCCATAACAAAATCAAGAGAAATGTTGTTTTAAGGCAAATCGTTAATTTTCAAACGGTTATTATATCAGTTTTCATCTTCCGCTTTCATATTGCTTGCGCCAAAACCGCACGGCAGCAGCTCTTTCAGCACCGCACAGCTGCTTTCTCCTTTCCCGTTGAGAGAAATTACTTCCATATCAGGATTGAATTCATAGAGAAACTGACGGCAAGCACCGCAAGGGTAGCAAAAATCATCTCCGCTGCCGCTGATAACGATGCGGCGGAATTTTTTCTTTCCCTCGCTGACAGCTTTCACTGCCGCTGTCCGCTCGGCGCAGATGGTAAGCCCGTAACTGGCATTTTCCACATTGCAGCCGCTATACACGCTGCCATCTTCACACTCCAGCGCTGCGCCCACGGCAAAGCGGGAATAGGCACAATAAGAATGCTTTTTCATCTCCTGAGCCAGAGCTTTCAGCTTTTCCATCCTATCCCTCCTTTTTTAATATAGTATACTCTTTTTCTGCCCTCAGTGCAACTCTACACAGGTGCTTGTAAAAAGAAAGAAAGTACAGTATACTGATAATAATATTTTTCAGGGGGTGTTTTAATGCAGGAATTGTCCAAAGAATTCCATATCCACTGTGTCAAGGGCGACGTTGGCCGCTATGTTCTTCTGCCGGGTGATCCGGGTCGCTGCGAAGCCATTGCTGCTCTTTTCGATAACCCCCGCCATGTAGGGCAAAACCGCGAATTTAACATCTATACCGGAACGCTTTTGGGCGAAAAGGTCAGCGTTTGCTCCACAGGCATTGGCGGCCCTTCTGCCGCTATTGCCATGGAAGAACTCTGCAATATCGGCGCCGACACCTTCCTGCGGGTAGGCACCTGCGGCGGCATTGATCTTTCTGTCCGTTCCGGTGATGTGGTGATTGCCACCGGTGCCATTCGCTATGAGCACACCAGCTGCGAATATGCACCCATTGAATTTCCCGCTGTAGCCGATCTTTCCGTCACCAATGCATTGGTGAGCGCTGCTAAAAATCTGGGCTATTCTTATCACACCGGCATCGTTCAGTGCAAGGACTCTTTTTACGGCCAGCACTCCCCTGCCCGTATGCCCGTTTCTTATGAACTGGAGCAGAAGTGGGAAGCCTGGAAGCGCCTTGGCGTAAAGGCAAGCGAAATGGAATCTGCCACCCTCTTTGTGGTGGCTGCCGCCCGTGGCGCACGCTGCGGCAGCTGCTTCCATGTGATCTGGAACCAGGAGCGGGAAAAAGCCGGCCTTGACCAGGATATGACGGAAGATACTTCTTCCGCTGTGAAAACCGGTGTGGAAGCACTAAAGCTTCTCATTGCCGCCGATCGTGAGGAGATGCGCTGTAAATGAACAAATCAGTTATTCGTTTTTTGGCAGGTTCTTATCTTGCCTATCTGGCCTTCCAACTTTATAAAGGTATTTTCACCGAGATGACAGACACCACTCTCCGCGTGATTTTCTTCCTGTTTGCCACTTTGTTTTTGGCAATCGGTGTTTTACTTATGGTCTTTGTGATCCGCGCTGAACTTAAAAAATCCAAGGGCGGAGATCATCAAGACGACGCCTCGCAGGAAGAACTGCCGGAACCCGATACCGAAACTACGGACAACGAGGAATAAACTATGAGTGAAATGAAAAACGGCATTTGCCCCAAATGCAAAAAAGAGCTGAGCGTTCCTGCAGACCTTGCGGAATTCTCCTGCGTATACTGTGGCGAGCGCATTCTTCGCGCCGATTGGGATGCTGCGGAAAAAGCAGCATTGGAACAGAAAAACGCCACTTTCCTTCCCCTTTCCGCCCTGGAAAGCCAGCTGAAAGCTTTCGCTGCAAATCTCACCAAATGCGCCTATCAGCACCGTAAGCTGGCAGAAGATTTCGGCAAAAAGCATGACTACGACAAGCGTTTTGATGAGTACAGCACTCAGTATATTGGTTTGATGAACGATATGCAGCGCATTGTCAATTCCATGCTTCCCGAAGATCGGAGCAAGGCATTTCCCCTGCTGGGCGAAGCTTTCATGAATGAAATGCAGCGTGTTTGGGATGAAACCCGCGCCAAAGGCCGCACCCGGGAAATGGACCGCATGACCATTGTCATCTTCCTTATTCCTCTTATCCGCCTGCAGGGCTACGATTGGTGCGATGATATCTGCCTTGCCATCCGTGATGAATGGGTGAAACGCTATCCTAAGGAAATGTTCCATCTGGCAGCCTATGAGGATATTGCAGGCGGCTTCCGCAGACGCTTGTGCTTCATCACCACTGCCGTATGTGAAAATAGCGGCAAGAGCGACGATTGCTATGAGCTCACCGCATTCCGCCGCTTCCGTGACGAAGAGCTTGCCAAAACGGCTGAAGGCCGCGCTCTCATTGATGAATACTACCGTGTAGCACCTGCCATTGTCTCCTGCATGAAGTATTTCGACGATGTGAATACCCGCTGCCGCGAGGTGGACGAAACATATCTCACCCCCTGCCTGCGCCATATTGAACGCGGCGAACATGAGGCCTGCCGCAACCTCTATGTAAAGATGGTAAAAGATCTGGAGCAGCGCTACTTCGGCGCATAAGAAAAAGAAAAATCCCTATCCGTATGGATAGGGATTTTTTTGATTACTTTTCGATCACATGAACATTCAGGTGGTTATAGGTCATTTCTACGCCGGCTTCATCGAAAGCTTCACGGATATTGGCCAGAAGTTCAAAATGCACGTCCCAGAAGTTGTCGCAGGTAGCCCAGCAGCGCACGGAATATTCAATGGCGCTATCATTATAAGCGCAGAGATATACCGCAGGACCGGGATCGGGCAGTACATTGTTGGTCTTTTCCACAGCGGCAAAAAGGGCCTTGCGCACCGTTTCGGTGGGTGCATCGTAAGAAGCGGTGACATTGTGGCGCACGCGACGAATGCCCAGAGCAGTATAGTTCACGATCTTGCCTGCAGAAATAGTGCTGTTGGGCAGCATTACGCGGACATTGTCTGCAGTATTGATGCAGGTATAAGTAAGACCGATCTCTGCTACGGTACCTTCACCGTCGCTGGTTTCAATATAGTCACCAACCTTAAAGGGCTTGGAGATCAGCACCACCAGGCCGCCTGCCACGTCGGAAAGGATATCCTGCACAGCAAGAGAAATAGCCAAAGAAAGTACGCTGACCATTGCTACCAGAGAGGACACAGGAATGCCCACACTGTCTGCCACGATCAATCCCGAGATCACATAAAGCGCCAGACGCACACCGCCTGCCACATAACCCTGCACGCGCTCATCGATAGCAGTTTTAGCCAGAATTTTCTTTACAGCCTTAACCACAAGGCGAACCACAAAGAGGCAGATCACCAGGGTAATAACACCGGTGATGATCGCACCCAGAGACACTTCGCCTACAGATGCATTTAATAAGTTCTGAATATCTTCGCTAGTCATAAGTTCCTCCTGAAAAGTTTTCTCCTTATTCTATAGTTTTCCTGCCGCTTTGTCAAACAAAAGAATATACTCTTTCTTTTTCTCCTTTCCTGTGGTAAAATAGCGCCGTCGGTTATGGAAACAGGTGCAAGACCTGCGCGAGGACCGTCGCCGTGAGGCGCGCAAAATGTTTTCTCTTACCCGAAGACCGCACTTCGGGGAAAGAGCCATTGGAGTGATCTGAGAAGGCAGAGAAAACAGCGCCGAGCCGGAATACTTGCCGACAAAAACCTCATCACAGGACTGCGGTTACCGGTCAGAAGAGGGAATACATTTTAATAAGGAGAATGCATATCATGCGAAAGACAGAATTGAAAAAAATCCTGTCGCTGATCCTTTGCATCGTGCTCATTGCGGTTACGGCACTTTTTGCAGCAGGCTGCAGCGATAAAACCGACGTTGAGGAACCCCCCGTTTCCGAAAGCGGCAACGTGACCGTTTTGGGCGAAGGCGCCACCGCTTTTGACCTTACGGTAGTGGACGCAGAAGGCGCAGAAACTTTCTTCACCGTCAACACCGATGAAACCACCGTGGGCGATGCCCTGCTGGCTCTGGAGCTCATCGCGGGTGACGAAAACGAATATGGTCTCTATGTAAAAACCGTAAACGGCATCACCGCCGACTACGAAGTGGACGGCACTTACTGGGCCTTCTACATTAATGGCGAATATGCCACCTCCGGTGTGGATACCACCGATATCGTTCCCGGCAGCGCTTACATGCTGAAGGTAGAAAAGTGAAATTAAGCATCAAAGAAATCGCGCTGTATGCCATGCTGGGCACCATTATGTATGTATCCAAAATCATAATGGATGTCCTTCCCAACATCCACCTCACTGGCATGTTCATCATGGCTTATACGCTGGTGTTCCGCAAAAAGGCGCTCTATCCCATTTATGTTTTTGTATTTCTCACAGGGATTTTCGGTGGCTTTGCCACCTGGTGGGTGCCTTACCTTTATATCTGGACCGTGCTTTGGGGCATGACCATGCTGCTGCCCCGCAACATGCCCAAAAAGCTGCAGCCCATTGTTTACATGGCAGTCTGCGCGCTCCACGGCTTTTCATACGGTGTGCTGTATGCCCCCGCCCAGGCGCTTCTTTTCGGTTTGAATTTTAAAAGCACCATCGCATGGATCATCGCAGGACTCCCCTTTGACATCACCCACGGCATCAGCAATTTCTTCTGTGGCATACTGATTCTTCCTTGTGTATCTGCACTGCGCATGGCTCAAAAAACAAGATCTCATTCTTAAAAAAAGAGAGACGCAAATGCGTCTCTCTTTTTCTTTTAGTATAAATCCGGGCGTCGGTCGCGGAAAACATGAATGCTCTCGCGGATGCCTTGCAGCACCGAAAGATCACACTCTGCATCGAGGATCTCCTCACCCTCTCCCGCCTGCACCATAACCGCGCCCCAAGGGTCGATAATGGCGCTGCCGCCGCCAAACTTCGTTTTCCCCGCCGTGCCGCAGGAATTGCAGCAAGCCAGGAACATCTGGTTTTCAATGGCGCGGGCACGAGTGAGCACGTTCAAATGCTCCATGCGCACCTTGGGCCACTGGGCCACGCAGAAAAGCACATCCATGCCCTCAAGGGCCATGGCGCGGGTCAGTTCAGGAAAACGGATATCGTAGCAGGTGATAAGCCCACAGTTGACGCCGTCCAGCGTGAAGCGGCAGCGGCTCTCCCCCGCGGCGAAATATTGATCCTCACCCATGGGAGAAAAGAGGTGGCTTTTGCGATACTCTGCAACGCATTCGCCTGCGCGGTCGAAAACAAGGGCAGTATTATAGACCTTGTCACCGCGGCGCTCAGCAACGCTGCCTGCAACGATATTGACGGAAAGCTCCTTTGCAAGGCGCCCCATTTCTTCGCATGTCTCGGCGGCCTTTTCATCCGCAAGGGCCAGGAGCCCTTCTTTGGGAAAGAAGCCCACGTTCCACGTTTCAGGCAGCACGATGACATCCGCCCCGCTTTGGGCAGCGCGGCGCACCAACTCTGCCGCCTTGGAAAAGTTCACTTTCGGGGCGGCAAAGGCCATATCCATCTGAACGCAGGCGATTTTCATCTTATTCTACCTCAGCGATGGCTTCGATTTCAACGAGAGCACCCTTGGGCAGTGCAGCCACTTCGAAAGCAGCGCGGGCGGGAAGAATTTCGCCGGTGAAGAAAGTGGCGTAAATTTCATTCACGGTAGCAAAGTCACCCATATTCTTGAGAAGAACGGTGGTCTTGACCACCTTATCCATAGAGGTGCCTGCAGCGGAAAGCACTTCGCTGACGTTGGTCAGCACCTGCTTGGTCTGGGTCACGATATCGTCACCTGCGAAAGCGCCGGTAGCGGGATCGATGGGGATCTGGCCGGAAACGTATACCAGATTACCTACCTGTACGCCCTGAGAATAGGGGCCGATGGCTGCGGGAGCCTTGTCAGTCTTGATGCACTTACGCATAGTAAAAATCCTCCTGAAAAATTAAACTACATCGGATACAATGTCGAAACCTTCGGCGCGAAGAGCTGCCTTGATTTCTTCGATCTGCTCGAAGGAGCGGGTCTCCATGCCGATCTTAAGGAAGCAGCTGGCAACGGGCATATTGGCATTGCTTCGTTCGTGGTAAACACTGGTAACGTTGCCGCCGCAGCGGGAGATGATCTCGCTGACGCCCACCAGCTGACCGGGCTTATCTTCCAGCGCGATCATGAGGGTGGCGTTGCGGCCGCTGGTCACAAGACCGCGGGTGATAACGCGGGAGAGAATGTTCACGTCGATGTTGCCGCCGGAAACCAGGCACACGGTCTTCTTGCCGGCAATGGGCAGGTCAGCGAACATGGCAGCTGCCACGCTGACAGCGCCTGCGCCTTCGGCCACCAGCTTGTGCTTTTCCATCATGGCAAGGATAGCTGCTGCGATCTGGTCTTCGGTAACGGTGACGATGTCGTCCACATATTCGCGCACCAGTTCGTAAGTGAGGTCACCGGGGTGCTTCACGGCGATACCGTCCGCAAAGGTCTTGACGGTGGGAAGGGTGATCTTTTCGCCCAGCTTCTGGCTACGCTCCATGCTGGCAGCGTTGGCTGCCTGCACGCCGTAGATCTTCACGTTGGGGTTCAGGTGCTTGACGGCATAGGCAAGGCCGGAAATGAGACCGCCGCCGCCGACAGGCACGATGATGGCTTCCACATCGCTGAGCTGCTCGAGGATCTCAAGGCCGATGGTGCCCTGACCTGCGATGACGTATTCATCGTCAAAGGGGTGGATGAGGGTAGCGCCCGTTTCCTTCTGCAGGTTCATGGCGTATTCATAAGCGTCGTCATAGGCGCCCTTAACGAGAGCCACTTCCGCGCCAAGGCGCTTGGTAGCTTCCACCTTGCTGATGGGTGCGCCGTCGGGCATGCACACAACGCTCTTGATGCCCATTTTGGTAGCTGCCAGCGCCACGCCCTGTGCGTGGTTGCCTGCGCTGCAGGCCACGATGCCTGCCTTGCGCTGCTCTTCGGAAAGCTGGCTGATTTTATAGTACGCGCCGCGTACCTTGAAGCTGCCCGTAATCTGCAGATTTTCGGTCTTCAGGTAAACGTCGGCGTTTTTGGTAAGTTCAGGTGCATGGATCATGTCCGTCTTACGCAGCACTTCCTTAAGCACAAAGGCGGCATGATAGATTTTATCCAAAGTTAACATGTAGGCTCCTTTTCACCTTCGAAAGCATCGCAGGTGAGATAGTTGATAAACTGCTGTGCCACGCGGCCCGAAACGCCGCCATGGCGGATCTCCCACGCATCGGCGCGGCGGAAGAGTTCCGTTTCGTCCATGTGGATGCCTGCCTTTTCGGCCAGAGATGCGACGATATTGTGGTACTCTTTGCGGCGGGGGGAGGAGAAATTGATGGAAAGACCGAAGCGGCCCGCAAGAGAGAGTTTCTCTTCCAGCGTATCGGAATGGTGCACATCGTTCTGATGGGTCATGTCACCGCGGTCGTTCCAGGTTTCCTTCACCAGATGGCGGCGGTTGGAGGTAGCGTAAACCAGCAGGTTCTGGGGCTTGCCTTCCACGTCACCTTCGATGACGGACTTGAGGAATTTATATTCCCCTTCAAAATCTTCAAAGGAAAGATCGTCGATATAGAGGATGAATTTGTAGCCGCGGTTCTTCACTGCCGCGATGACATCGGGCAGCAGCGGCATCTGATACTTGTAAGCTTCGATGACGCGGAGACCGTCCTGCCAGCACTCGTTGATGAGGGCCTTGATGCAGGTGGATTTACCCGTGCCGCTGTCACCGTACAAAAGCACGTTGTTGGCGGCCTTCCCCGCAAGGAAAGCGCGGGTATTTTTCAAAAGCTCCGCCTTCTGCTCCTCGCAGCCGATAAGGTCTGTGAAGCGGGCGGGGTCAGTTTCGGGGATGGGCTTGAGCTCGCCTTCCGCACCCAGCTTGAAGGCGCGGTAGTGGCCTAAGATGCCCACACCGTAAGTGTTGTAATGCTCGCGAAGGATGTGGTAGAACTCGCCGAAAGAGGCGCCTGCCAGCTTTTGGGCAAGGTCGGTGAGGATG
>JAZQUM010000149.1:0-10377 GCA_045631305.1 Oscillospiraceae bacterium
GCTGCCGCTCCTGCTGCAGCACCCGCAGCTGCCCCCGTTGCAGCCGCTCCCGCAGGCGATGTGAAGATCACTCCCCGCGCTAAGAAGTACGCCGAAGAAAAGGGCCTGGTTTACAGCCACATTGTTGGCACCGGCATCGGCGGCGCTATCACCATTGACGATGTGAAGAAGTTCGGTAAGAGCGCTGCTGAAGCAGCCGCTGAAGCTGCTCCCGTTGCTGCAGCACCTGCTGCTTATGTGGCTCCTGCCGATGTAAAGATTACCCGCCGTGCCAAGGCCGTTGCTGAACGCAAGGGCTGGGCTTATGGCCATATCAAGGGCTCTGGCGAAGACGGCTCCATCACCGTCAGCGACCTCAAGCGTTACGGCAAGCCTTACAGCGAAGTAGAAGCTGAAGCTGCCGCTTCCGTATATGACAGCACCAAGCCTGATGTCATCCGCAAGATGACTCCCATGGAACTGGCAGTTTGCAAGGGCATGATGAACAGCCTCCAGGGCACTGCACAGAACACCGTTGCCACCGAAGCTGACATCTCCAACCTGGTAAGCCTGTATCAGTCCATCAAGGGCAAGTACAATGCAGCCGGCATCAAGCTCAGCTACACCGCTATGATTATCAAGGCTGTGGCTATGGCTATGGAAAACCATCCCGACATGCGTGTTGGTCTGGTGGATGACAAGACCATCCGCATTGCAAAGAACATCGACATCGGCTGCGCAGTAGACGTGCCCGGCGGTCTTATTGTTCCCGTAATCCGCAATGCCAACATGAAGGACCTGCGCACCATCAGCCTCGAACTGCTGGATCTTACCGAAAAGGCAAAGAACGGCAAGCTTACCGCAAACGATATGGGCGGCGCCTGCATCACCATCACCAACCTGGGTATGTTCGGCATCACCTATTTCACTCCCGTTCTCAATAGCCCCGAAAGCCTGATCCTGGGCGTTGGCGCTATCATCAAGCAGGTAATTATCCGCAACGGTCTGATGACCCCCGCTTCCTGCATCAACTTCAGCCTCACCCATGACCACCGCATTATTAACGGTGCGCCTGCTGCCCGCTTCCTGAAGGAAGTTGTGGACAGCCTGAAGGATTTCAAGTGGCTCTAATTGCCGCATGATGTGAACTTTCTTTCCAACGCCCAAGAGGCGAAGGAATGGCTTGCCCAAGTGGTAAAAGATATTTGAAAATTTCCGTCGCGGCATTGCCGCGGAGGCAGAAAAGGAGCAAAATATTATGTTTGATCTCGTTGTTATCGGTGCAGGTCCCGGTGGTTATGTTGCAGCTATCCGCGCAGCACAGCTGGGCATGAAGGTCGCAGTTGTAGAAAAGAATGTTTGCGGCGGCACCTGCCTCAATGTTGGCTGCATCCCCACCAAGGCACTTTACAAGGATGCTCAGGTTATGCACTATTTCCGTCATGCTGCAACTTACGGCATTGATGTGGAAGGTTCCTTCCGCCCCAACCTGGAAAAGGTTCAGGCTGAAAAGAATAAGATCATCTCCACCCTTACCTCCGGTGTTGCTGGCCTGCTGAAGGCCAACAAGATCGACCTCATCAAGGGCACCGGCAAGATCCTGGCTGCAGGCAAGGTTGAAGTGACCAATGACAAGGGCGAAAAGCAGGTTCTGGATACCTCCAAGATCCTCATCGCTACCGGTTCCAAGAGCGTGGCTCCTCCCGTGCCCGGTCTGGACCTGCCCGGCGTTATGACCAGCACTGAAGCGCTGGAAATGACCACCGTTCCCGAAAAGATCGTTATCGTCGGCGGCGGCGTTATCGGTATGGAATTCGTAGGCATTTACAGCAACTTCGGCAGCGAAGTTACCGTTGTTGAATTCCTGCCCAAGATCATGCCTCCCATGGATGATGAAATCTGCGCTCGTTCCCAGAAGCTGCTGGAAGCTGAAGGCGTTAAGTTCATGCTCTCCACCAAGCTGGAAGAAGTTACCAAGACCGCTACCGGTCTGGCTGTTAAGGTTGACTGCGGCGGCGAAAAGATGACCCTGGAATGCGATCAGGTTCTGGTTGCTACCGGCCGCGGCATGTTCATCGAAGGCCTGGGCCTGGATGAAGTTGGCGTTGAATACGACCGCAAGGGCGTTAAGGTTGACGAAAACTATGAAACCAACGTTAAGGGCATCTATGCCATCGGCGATGCTACCGGCCGCGTTCAGCTGGCTCACGTTGCTGAAGACGAAGGTAAGGTTTGCGTAGAACGTATGGCAGGCCACGATGTAGCTGTTGACTACGGTGTAATCCCCAGCGCAGTATTCACCTTCCCCGAAGTTGCCAGCGTTGGTAAGACCGAACAGGCTCTGAAGGCTGAAGGCGTAAGCTATAAGGTTGGTAAGTTCCAGTTCTCCGGCAACGGCAAGGCTCTCACCATGCACGATACCATGGGTATGGTAAAGGTTCTGGCTTCTGAAGATCTGCAGGAAATCCTGGGCGTTCACATCATTGGCCCCAATGCCAACGACCTGCTGGCTGAAGGCGTTGCTGATATGCACGCTATGCTGACCGTGGAAGAAGCTGCTGCAGCTATGCACGGCCATCCCACTCTGTCCGAAGCTTATATGGAAGCTCTTACCGCTCTGCTGGGCACCGGCATTCACTCCATGCCCGCAAAGAAAAAGAAGTAAGATATTCTGCAAAATAATCGCACCGCTCCGATATTCGGAGCGGTGCTTTTTGTGTGCAAAGAAAAGGAGAGAGCTGTGCTCTCTCCTAATATATGGACTTACCAGTTTTTGCGCAGGAATTTTAAATCCAGAATGCCGGGGCGGAAGTAGATGGTGGAACGGATCACCAGTTCGTGATCGTAGTTATAACCGAAGTCTTCCATGAAAAGAACGGCACTGGAAGGGGAAATTTCCAGGTGTTCGGCAATTTCTTCGTCAGCCAAGGTGGCGGTAATATGGGCCATTGTGTAGGCATAACTGGTGCCGTAAATATTTTCCAGCGTGTCTTTGTGGGTTTGATCCCGCATTTTTTGCAGGAGATCCTTTTCGGCAAAGATGCTCAGGTCAGGGAAACGGTCAATACAAAGCGCTACAGGGGTTTCGTCAGCATAAAAAACCTTTTTGCTGACCGTTTTGAGCAGGGCGCCGTCGGCTTCGGGTGTGCAGTTGGGATCTGTGCCCAGAAAAATATGCTTGATGCCGGGCGTGTAACCGGCGCGCTGGATCATGGGGTAAAGTTCGGGGTCGGTATCTAAGCGGCAGATAGCATTGGCAACGGCAGGAGAGGCAATGGTGCCTTTGCTGCGGCGGCGGGTCACAAGCCCCATTTCTTCCAGACTCATCAAAGCATCGCGCAAGACATTGCGGCTGATGCCGAGACGGTTGGCCAACTCATCCTCGTTGGGGAGTTTGAAGGGCTTGCCGTTTTTCCCTTTTTCCTGAATCATGGAGATGAGGGCCATTTTGGTGCGCTGGGAAAGCTGCTGGCTATTCATCTGCACAACGTTTAATTCATCCATACGGTGTTCCTCTGTCAAATGGGATACGCCAAAATTAGTCTTGTACTACTAAAGTACAAGACTAATGATAGCATGGATGCTTTTTTTGCGCAAGATGAGGATATGTAGAAAAAAGAGGAGCAAAACTATCTATTCTGTCTATGCCAAGGAAATGGTTCACTCTTGTCAGAACGAAAAAAACAAGTATAATGAAATGAGCAGAAAAGAAAGAAGGCGCGGAAATGAAAATCACAAGTGTAGCCAATGCAGGGCTTATGATCGAAGGAGCAGGCAAAAAGATTTTGCTGGATGCTGTTTATGGCCGCGCGCCCAAAGGATTCAGCCCCATCCCTGAAGGGAAGCTTGCCAAACTGACGCTTGGCGAGGCTCCTTTTGACGGCATTACCCATGTGCTGGTGAGCCATTATCATTGGGATCATTATGCCACGGATACAATGAAAGATTTTTTGGAACACAATGACCCGGTGATCTGGATGGTGGATGCCTATGGCATGCCGCAGAAATTGCCCCAAAGTGCCCGTGTGGAACTGCTGCCTACGGAGAAAAACACCGTTTTTACCATAGATCTTGGGAACGGTGATCGCGTGGAAGCTTTTATCATCGCGCATAGTGGGCGAGAATTCCGTGATGTGGATGTGGCGTGCTTTAGCGTGCATCTTGGCGGAAAAAGCATTCTGGCGCTTTCGGATGCCAATTTTGACCCGGCTTACATTTCTGCCATGACCGATGGTGCAGAATATGACGCAGTATTTTCCAATCCGCTGTTTTTGGATATTCCCGGGGGACGGGAGACGCTCTTCCGTGGACTAAAAACCAAAGAGATCGTGATTTTTCACTTGCCCTATCCGGAAGATGATGTTTTCAGTATGGTAAAGATGGCAAAAAAAGATGTGGAACTTTATGGTCCCTTCCCGTGCCCTGTGACTTTTTGGGAAGAGAAGGACGAAGAGATTGTGCTTTAAAAAGAAGCCTGAGATGCTTGCATCTCAGGCTTCTTTTTTTGATTTCAGAACGGAGCGGAGCATAGAAATGCCGCTGAGCAGCAAAAATATACCGAAGGTTTTTTTTAAAAAAGAAGTGTCGGCATATAGTGCTGTCAGAGATCCGGCCAGCGCACCGAAAGCGGCCCAAGGGGCAGTGCTGCGAATAACGGGCGCATAAAGCATGCCCTTTTTGTGATAGACCCAAAGTGCAGAGATTGCTGTGGGGAGAAAGTAAAGGATATTGATGCCCTGAGCGGTGCGTTGATCCAGACGGAAGAAAAGAGTCATGATCAAAAGCAGCAGCGTGCCGCCGCCAATGCCCCAGGCAGAGATGATGCCGCTTCCCAAAGCGGTGAGAAAATAGAGGATGGTCATAAAAGATATTTGACTCCTGCGTAAAAAAGAAATCCGGCAAAAGCAAGGTATAAAATTTTAGGCGGCATGGAGTGAAACAGCTTTCCGCCGATCCAGCCACCTAAGGCGCCTCCGGCCAGAAAAGGTGCCGCAAGGCGCAGGTCTACTACTGAACTACAAAGATACGCAGCAGAGGAGACGATGCAAACAGGGAAGATGATGGCCACGCAATTGGCAAAGAGCGCATGAGAAGAAAGTGCTTTTTCCTGACGGAGCATGGGCAGCAGCACCATGCCGCCACCACCGCCGAAAAGTCCGCTGACAAGCCCTGTGGCCGTGCCGATCAGTTTGGGATGGTATTTCATATCCGCACCTCCGCTTTTATGTAGGCGTGCGGGAAGATCCCGCACGGAGCTTTACTTTTTCTTAAAGCTCTGGCAGTCAGTGCACTGGTCCATGGTGGGATTTGCCTCGTGGGTGCCAACCTGAATGGAAGAAAGACCGCAGTACTGGCCGCTCTGGCAATGGTGTGCGCAGTTGGTGACAGCGCAGCGGATAGATTCGTTGGGGGTGCAGGACTTGCCGTCGTTGGTGGTGTTGCAATTGGTATTCATGATGTTTTCCTCCGTAGCTGAACTGGTGTGGCGGGATGCCGCCAAGGGATAGTGTGTGCAAAAAAGTGCGCCCTATACGGAAATGTTGACAGCTTGCACGGGAAGTGTTACCATAAAAATGCAAAATATAGTTTGGCAGAGTAAGTCTGTGCGGGTTATGTGCCGATGAGACGGGGAGTTGTTCATCGGACGGAGTGCTTCCGGCGCGCCGCGTGCAGGCTGCATCCCGCTGTCACGTGCAGGAGTGGGCGTTTGTTTCCTCTTTTCGGGCGTGTCGGTGCGCTGCGAAAAGAGGTTTTCTTTTTTCGGCCGCCGCATTGCAGAAGACCTTGCAAGTGTCGACGGAAAAGGAGAAAAAATTATGACAAAAAAGCAGATTACAACCCGCAAAATGGTGATTTCTGCCATGCTTGCTGCTATGTATGTGGCTCTTTGTTTTTTGAAGATCCGCATCGGCACACTGCAGATCACGGTATCCAGTCTGCCCGTTATTATAGGTGGCTTGCTTTTTGGCCCGCTTTGGGGGTTTGCTGTTGGTTTCATCGGTAGTTTTTTTGAGCAGCTTTTGAACTACGGTGTTGATTTCACTACCATTCTTTGGCTGATTCCCATTGGTTTTCGCGGCCTCATGGTAGGGGGATATGCCAAGTGGAAGAAAACAGAACTGACCAGAATGCAGCTTTGTTTTATTCTTGTGGTGAGCTCTTTGGTGGTTACAACGTTGAATACCTGCTCCATCTATCTCCATAGTGTGATCTGGGATTATTACACCTATGCCTATGTCTTTGGCAATGCATTGATCCGCTATGTGACAGGTGTTATCACGGCGGTGATTTTGGTAGTGGTTACGCCGGAACTCATGCGCCTTTTGCGAAAGAGCCATGTGCTGCCGGAATACGAAAAATAAAAGAAGAAACCCTTTGTTCTTTAGGACAGAGGGTTTTGTTTTTCTTGAGAAGCGGCAGTGCGGTGTGCTATAATGTGAATAAGAATTATTCAGGGAAGAGGTGTGCGGCATGAGCATCCATCAGGGTCATCGCGAACGGAAAAAGCAGCAATATCTGCACCACGGCCTGGAAACTTTTGCTGACCACGAGGTGCTGGAGCTGCTTCTGTTTTATGCGCTCCCCAGAGTAGATACCAACCCCGTGGCACATCGGCTTCTGAAAAAATTCGGCTCGCTGGACATGGTGTTTTCTGCCTCGGCACAGGAGCTGATGCAGGTGGAGGGGATCGGAGAGCATGCAGCTGTTCTGTTAACGCTGATTGCCCAGGCCTATCGCCGCAGCTGCATTCACGGCGAGGATGTGATTCTGGATTCCGCCCAAAAGACGGGAGAATTTTTCCTGGGACGCTATGAGGGCATGAAACGGGAAGTTATGTACCAAGTGTGCCTGGATATGAAATATAAAGTGATCCGCTGTGTGGAAGTGGGCAAAGGAAGCGTTTCCAGAGCGGATGTCAGCGTGCGTGAGATTGTAGAAAATGCTATTTTGTACAGAGCCGGCGCGGTGCTGCTGGCCCACAATCATCCCAGCGGCGTGGCGCTGCCCTCCCGTGAAGATGAAATCGCCACACTGCAGATCAAAGATGCGCTTGCTACCATCGGTGTGGAATTGCTGGACCATGTGATCGTGGCAGATGGAGATTTCGTATCCCTTGCAGACAACGGATTTTTCCGCAATTTATAATTCTGAGAAGTGTCCTGAAAGGGCACTTCTTTTTTGTGCAAAAACTGGAACAACTGTTCCTTGCGCCTTGAATTATACACCCGAATTGGGTATAATAATATGATACATATACTGCCTTTATAGGCGCTTTTGTGAGAAAGGAGGCTGGATGCATGGCGGATTTCAAAGTGGTAAGTGAATATTCCCCCGCAGGCGACCAGCCTCAGGCCATCGAGGCCCTTGCTGAAGGCGTCATCAACGGACTGGATGAGCAGGTTTTGCTGGGCGTTACCGGTTCGGGCAAGACTTATACCATGGCAAAGGTCATCGAAAAGGTGAATCGCCCCACGCTGGTATTGGCTCACAACAAGACACTGGCTGCCCAGCTTTGTGAAGAGTTTCGCGAGTTTTTTCCCAATAACGCGGTGGAATACTTCGTCAGCTACTACGATTATTATCAGCCCGAAGCCTATATCGCCCATACGGACACCTACATTGCTAAGGACGCGGCTACCAATCAGGATATTGACCGCATGCGTCTTAGCGCAACCTGCGCCCTTCTGGAGCGGCGGGACGTGATCGTGGTGGCTTCCGTTTCCTGCATTTATGGCCTTGGTGAGCCGGACGACTTTGCCAAGATGATGATCTCTCTGCGCCCGGGTATGACCATGGATCGGGACGATCTGCTGCGCCGATTGGTAGAGATCCGCTACGAGCGAAACGACATTGCCTTTGAGCGCAATATGTTCCAGGTGCATGGTGACACCGTGGAGATCTGGCCTGCCTATGCCAAGGATTGGGCGCTGCGAGTAGAATTTTTCGGTGATGAGATCGACCGCATCGGCGAGATCAGTCCCGTTACCCGCTCGGTGAGCCGCTATCTCAACCATATTGCTATCTATCCCGCCAGCCACTATGTCACAAGTAAAGACAAAATGGAGCGGGCCATTGTAAAAATCGAAGAAGAGCTGAAAGATCAGGTAGATTATTTCAAGCGGGAAGAAAAACTGGTGGAAGCCCAGCGCATCGAGCAGCGCACGCTGTACGATATTGAAATGATGCGGGAACTGGGTTACTGCAGCGGCATTGAAAACTACAGCCGTGTTATTTCTGACCGCCCCGTGGGATCTGCGCCCATGACGCTGATGGACTTTTTCCCCGATGATTTCCTGCTCTTTATCGATGAATCCCATGTGACCATTCCTCAGGTGCGGGCTATGTACAACGGCGACCATGCCAGAAAAGACTCTCTGGTGCAGTATGGTTTCCGTCTGCCCTGTGCTTACGATAACCGCCCCTTGAAATTTGAGGAGTTTGAAAAGAAACTCAATCAAGTGATCTATGTTTCTGCCACCCCCGGCCCATATGAAACGGAGCGCGCAGGTCAGGTGGTGGAACAGGTGATCCGCCCCACGGGACTTTTGGACCCTGTGGTGGAAGTGCGCCCTGTAGAAGGCCAGATCGACGACCTTGTGGGGGAAATCAATCTCCGCAGGGAAAGAAACGAGCGTGTGTTGGTGACCACCCTTACCAAACGCATGGCAGAAGATCTCACAGATTATCTGCGCACCGTGGGTGTGCGGGTGCGGTACATGCACTCCGATGTGGAGACCATCGAGCGCATGGAGCTGATCCGCGATCTGCGTCTTGGGGAATACGACGTGCTGGTGGGTATCAATTTGTTGCGTGAAGGTCTGGACATGCCGGAAGTTTCCTTGGTGGCCATTCTGGATGCAGATAAGGAAGGCTTTCTCCGCAGCGAGACCTCCCTCATTCAGACCATCGGCCGCGCCGCGCGAAACGCAGAGGGTCTCGTGATCCTCTATGCCGACACCGTGACGCCTTCCATGCGCGCTGCCATGGACGTGACGGCCCGCCGCCGTGACATTCAGAACCGATTCAATGAGGCTCATGGCATCGTGCCCAAGACCATTGTCAAAAGCGTGCGCGAGATTCTGGAGATCGCTAAAAGCGCGGAAAACACCGCCCGCAAGGCAGGCCGCCACAGCATGAGCGATGCTGAACGCGCAGACGAGATCCGCCGCCTGGAAAAGGAAATGAAAGCGGCGGCAAAAATGCTGGAATTCGAATATGCTGCCATTCTCCGCGACCGCATTGTGGAGTTGCAGGGGAAGGGCAATTAACGAGGCAAACCATGAGTTTTTTCAAGACATACCGCTCCCATCTCAGCGTGCTTCTGGGCGCGTCCCTTTGGGGGCTTATCGGGCTTTTTACCCGCCCGCTGTATGAAACGGGACTTGCTCCCATCAATGTGGTGGCGGTGCGCAACTTCGGCGGGCTTTTGGTGCTGGCGGCAATTTTTGCCGTAAAGGACAGAAGCGTGTTCCGTATCAAGGCAAAGCACTTGCCCATCTTTTTCGGCACGGGTGTTATCAGTGTGCTGCTGTTTTCTTTCTGCTATTTCAACTGCCAGCAGCTGGCGTCCCTTGCAGTCTCTGCCATCCTTCTTTATCTCGCGCCCTCTTTTGTGGTGGTGATGAGCGCTCTTTTGTGGAAGGATAGGCTGACGGTCAATAAGCTTTTGGCGCTGGTGCTGGCGCTTGTCGGCTGCGCCCTTGTCAGCGGCGTGGTGGGGGGCGACCTCACGGTGACGCTGAAAGGCTTTCTCTTTGGCATTGGCTCCGCCTTTTTCTACGCGCTATACAGTATTTTCGGCCGCTATGCGCTGGCTCATTACCATCCTTATACCGTGACGGTCTGGACCTTTGTTTTTGCGGGCTGCGGCGCGCTGGTTTTTGCAGACCTTCCCACTCTGGCTGCTGCCCTTTGCGATGGGAAAAACGCGCTGACGGCGCTGGGGCTGGTGGTAGTTGCCACCGTGCTTCCGTATATTTTCTATACTGAGGGGCTCAACGGCATGGAGTCCGGTGCGGCGTCCATCATTGCCAGCGTGGAGCCTGTGGTAGCTGCCCTTGTGGGTATTTTCGTTTTTCGTGAGGAAATGAGCCTTTGGGTGGCCCTTGGCGTTGTGTGCGTGCTCAGCGGCGTGGTGCTGCTGGCGAGGAAAGGGAAACATGGCAAAGAATAAAGAAGAAAAAACCAATGCGCTCCGCATTCTGGACCAGAAAAAGATCCAAGTCGGAGGCCAAGCGGTCTTAAGGAAGACAAGACCTGATAACAACTCCTTGGCTCACAGAACGACATGGCTACGATCCGACTTGGCGTGGTGCTGCTGGCGAGGAAAGGGAAACATGGCAAAGAATAAAGAAGAAAAAACCAATGCGCTCCGCATTCTGGACCAGAAAAAGATCC
>JAZQUM010000150.1:0-2769 GCA_045631305.1 Oscillospiraceae bacterium
CCCAAGGGCCGTCTGATCCTGCCCCAGCAGATGGTGCTGCGGGACGTGCTGGATGCCCATGCCGTGGCCATCACCACCCAGGTAGAAGAGCTGGAGACTCTGCTCCAAAGTCTTCCCAAAGCGCCTAAAATGGTCATTACCGATTCTCAGGTTTTCGGCGCGGTGGGAAAAATCGTGCCCAAAGAAGTACCGCTGACCTCTTTTTCCATCCTCATGGCCCGCTATCGCGGGGAACTGGCAGGTCAGATCCGCGGCGCAGCCCTCCTCTCCCGGCTACAAGACAGCGATAAGGTGCTCATTGCCGAAGCCTGCACCCACCGCCGCCAGTGCAACGACATCGGCACGGTGAAAATGCCCCGCTGGATCCAGGAGTTCTCCAGGGCAACGCCTCAGTTCTCCTTTACCTCGGGGGTAGAGTTCCCCAAAGACCTTGCCCCCTACCGCGTGATCGTGCATTGCGGCGGCTGCATGGTAAACGATGCCGAGATGCGCTCCCGCGGCACCATGGCCCGCGAGGCAGGCGTTCCCATGGTGAATTACGGTGTGGCCATCGCCCACATCCACGGCATTCTCCGCCGCTCGCTGGAGCTTTTCCCCGACATGCTGAAATTACTGGATGAATAAAAAGAAAACTCCCGTTTGCTTTCACAAACGGGAGTCTTTTTTATTCTCAAGCGAAATCGATGTTGTCTTTTTCCTGTTCCTTGAAAAGGTCAAATACCTTCTGCAAAGTGGCCTCATCGTCCACGCTCACAAGGCATTCCTTGCCGGTTTCGTCGGTTTCCACCATCAAAATCAGCACATCTTCCTCTTCTTCCTCAGTGGAAAGGAACACACCGTAGTCATTGCCTTCGTAGGTAACGAGGGAAAGGAATTCGTATTCCTCTTCGTTGCCCTCTTCATCCACCAGCATGAAAATATTTTCTTCTACCATGTGCTTTCCCTCTTACTTGCCGTGCTTGAGAGCAGCCTGAGCGGCAGCCAGACGGGCGATGGGAACACGGAAGGGGCTGCAGGAAACGTAGTCCAGACCCACCTTGTGGCAGAATTCCACGCTGGAGGGGTCACCGCCCTGTTCGCCGCAGATACCCAGCTTGATATCGGGGCGGGTGGAGCGGCCCAGACGGCATGCCATTTCAACCAGCTTGCCTACGCCGTCCTGGTCCAGCTTGGAGAAAGGATCGGCTTCGTAGATGCGGCGGTCATAGTAGGAAGCAAGGAACTTGCCTGCGTCGTCACGGCTGAAGCCGAAGGTCATCTGGGTCAGGTCGTTGGTGCCGAAGGAGAAGAATTCAGCTTCCTTGGCGATATCATCAGCGGTGAGAGCAGCGCGGGGAATTTCGATCATGGTACCGACCTTATATTCCATATCGCTGCCGGCTTCTTCGATGAGCTTCTTGGCAACCTTATCGATCTGCTTCTTAACGTATGCCAGTTCGCGGGCTTCGCCTACCAGGGGAACCATGATCTCGGGAACGATCTTCCATGCGGGGCGGCGGGAACGAACTGCCAGAGCAGCTTTGATGATAGCAGCGGTCTGCATCTTTGCGATTTCGGGATAGGTGATATCCAGACGGCAGCCACGGTGACCCATCATGGGGTTGAACTCGTGGAGGGAAGCCACAGTATCGCGCAGGTGCTGTTCGGAAATGCCCATTTCGGAAGCCAGCGCCTTGATGTCTTCTTCTTCGGTGGGCAGGAACTCATGCAGAGGGGGGTCAAGGAGACGGATAGTAACAGGGCTGCCCTTCATGGCTTCATAGATGCCTTCAAAGTCGCTCTGCTGCATGGGTTCGATCTTTTCAAGAGCGCGCTCACGCTGCTCGAGAGTTTCGGAAACGATCATTTCGCGGATAGCGGAAATGCGATCGGGGTCGAAGAACATATGCTCGGTGCGGCAAAGACCGATACCTTCTGCGCCGAAGGAATAAGCCTGTGCGGCATCACGGGGGGTATCTGCATTGGTGCGAACGCCCAGAGTGCGGAAACGGTCAGCCCAGTCCATGATGCGGCCGAATTCACCGCTGATGTCAGCATCGGCAGTGGGGATCTTTTCACCGTAGATCTTACCGGTGGAACCGTCGATGGAGATCCAGTCGCCCTCTACGTAGGTCTTGCCGGCAAGGTCGAACTTGCGGTTGGCTTCATCCATGGTGATGGCGCCGCAGCCGGAAACGCAGCAGATGCCCATGCCGCGGGCAACAACGGCTGCGTGAGAGGTCATGCCGCCGCGAACGGTGAGCACGCCCTGAGAATAGTGCATACCTTCGATGTCTTCAGGAGAGGTTTCCAGACGAACCAGAATCACCTTCTGACCCTTCTGTGCCCAGTCGATAGCATCTTCAGCGGAGAAGACGATCTGACCGCAGGCCGCGCCGGGGGAAGCTGCAAGACCCTGACCCACAGCCTTTGCCTTCTTGAGAGCTTCGGCGTCAAACTGGGGATGGAGCAGAGCATCCAGGCTCTTGGGGTCGATCATCATCACGGCTTCTTCCTTGGTGATCATACCTTCGTCCACCAGATCGCAGGCGATCTTCATAGCGGCAGCAGCAGTGCGCTTGCCGTTACGGGTCTGGAGCATGAAGAGTTTCTTGTCTTCAATGGTAAACTCCATGTCCTGCATGTCGCGATAGTGGTATTCCAGCTTGTTGCAGATATCCACAAACTGATCGTACACTCCGGGCATCACCTGCTGGAGCTGGTCAATGGTCTGGGGGGTGCGCACGCCGGCTACCACGTCTTCGAAGTCGGATCGTAGCCATGTCGTTC
>JAZQUM010000151.1:0-4503 GCA_045631305.1 Oscillospiraceae bacterium
TGTCAAATTCCGCTTCACGGAAAGGAGGTGCCACCTTGTTCTTCACAACCTTGGCGCGGGTACGGTTGCCGATCATTTCCTGACCGTTTTTCAGGGTTTCCACGCGGCGCATATCAATGCGGATGGACGCATAGAACTTCAGCGCGCGACCGCCGGTGGTAACTTCGGGGTTACCGTACATCACGCCCACCTTTTCACGCAGCTGGTTGATAAAGATAACGATGCAGTTGGTCTTGTTGATGATACCCGTGAGCTTGCGGAGAGCCTGGCTCATAAGGCGGGCATGGAGACCAACGAAACTGTCGCCCATTTCGCCTTCGATTTCAGCGCGGGGAACGAGGGCTGCAACGGAGTCCACTACCACCACATCGATGGCGCCGGAGCGCACCAGTGCTTCGGTGATTTCCAGCGCCTGTTCACCGGTATCAGGCTGGGAGATCAGCATATCTTCAATATTTACGCCCAGCGCTCTTGCGTAAGCGGGTTCCAGCGCGTGCTCAGCATCTACGAAAGCAACGTCGCCGCCTGCCTTCTGGGCTTCGGCAAGAACATGCAGGGCAAGAGTGGTCTTACCGCAGGATTCAGGCCCGTAGATCTCCACGATGCGGCCCTTGGGCACACCGCCGATCCCCAGCGCCAGGTCCAAAGAGAGAGAACCTGTGGGAATGGTCTCCACATTGACTTCCATCCCGTCGCCGTAGCGCATGATGGAACCCTTGCCGTACATCTTCTCGATCTGCTCCATTGCAGCATCGATGGCTTTTTTCTTATCAGCGGTGGAAACTGCCTTTGCGTTCTTTTTCTCTGCCATGTCACATTCCTCCAAATCTGCAAATCGCACCGCCTTGAAATGCGGGCGTTAAATCTCGTTATAAAGGGTGCCGAACACCACGCGGGGGATGCCTGCGGTATCTTTTACCACTTCAATGTCGCCAAAACCTGCGCTGCGCATGATGCGCATCACGCTGTCTGCCTGGCCGATCCCCACTTCGAAGAACATTTTACCGTTTTCATGCAAGGCATCGCGCCACTTTTCCACAATAATGCGGTAGAAATCCAATCCATCTTCCCCACCACGCAAAGCAAGATGAGGTTCATAATCACGGACGGAAACATCCAGCCCTGCAATATCCCCATCGGGAATATAGGGAGGATTGGAAACGATACAATCAAATTCACCAAGGGCGGGCGCGGGCTTTTCGCGGGCATCCACCGCCAGACTCACCACACGGCCCGTCAGGCCGCAGCGGCGGATATTCTGCCGGCAGATCTTCAACGCCTTTTCATCATACTCACCCAGCACCACATTGCTGGCGGGAGAATGGGCTGCAATGGCAAGGCCCACACAGCCGCTGCCTGCGCAAAGATCCAGCACACGGCTCTTGGGAAGAGGCTTCACATGCTCCAGCGCCTGCTCCACCAGAACCTCGGTATCCACTCTGGGAATCAGCACGGCTTCGGAAACATCAAGGCCCAAACCGTAAAACTCCCATTCGCCAATGATATAGGCCATGGGCTCGCCCTGCAGGCGGCGCTGCAAAAGATCTTCAGCGGCCTGCTCCATCTGCGGGGAAACGTAAAGGCGAATATCCCGCAGCAATTCTTCTTTGGTTTTACCGGCGGCAAAGGCCACCAGTTCTTTCGCTTCCAGTGTGGCACCTTCCACACCGGCACGCTGGAGCTCCTTGCGGAAATCCAGATAAAGGTCATTATACGTTTTTGCCATAACTCACCACAGGTCCTTGCCTTCTTTTTCGGGGATCACCAGTTCCATAGCCTTGATGGCCACTTCGATCATGTCATCATCGGGCTCGTTGGTGGTAAACTTCTGCAGCCACATGCCGGGGCGGCGCAAAAAGCGGGTCAGGGCATTGTCGCAGCGGCCCACAAAGCGGTTGAACTCATAGGCGATGCCGATGATCAAAGGCAAAAGCAACAGGTGGAGGCCAAAACGGATCCACATATTCTTCCAGTCCACCAGGCTGAAAACCACGCTGGAAAAGAGAATGGAGATCACGATCACCACAAAGAGGAAGCTGGTGCCGCAGCGGGGATGATGCTTGGGCTGACGGCGCACATTTTCCACGGTGAGAGGAAGACGGGCCTCGTAGCAGAAAATAGTCTTGTGCTCAGCGCCATGGTACTGGAACACACGGTAAATATCCTTCTGCTTGGAGCAAAGGATCAAATACACGCCGAAAATCACAATCTTTACCACGCCTTCAATGAGATTGTGGACCACAACGCTATTTACAAAAGGCGTTACAAGACCGGCAAGGAAGGTGGGCAGGAAGAAAAAGAGGCCCACAGTCATCAGCAAGGCCAGCACTACCGCAACAGCAACTGTCACTTTCTGTGCCTTCTCGCCTGAAAAATGCTTTTCGATCCACTGATCCACTTTGGAAGGCTGCGCATTGGGATCATCGGGAAAATAGTCAGCGGAGAACATCAGCGCCTGTACACCCTTGACCATAGAATCAATAAAGGTTACCGCACCGCGAATCAGCGGCAAGCCAAGGATGGGATGTTTATCCCGCACAAGGCGCAGTTTCTCTTCCTTAATGACAAGCCCTTCAGGAGCGCGCACCACAATGGCCTGCTTCTCAGGGCCTCGCATCAGAATACCCTCGATCAAAGCCTGTCCACCAATAGAGGTACGAAAGCAGGCGGAACCGTTCTTTTCTGCCATAAGTTTTCCTTTCTTCGCTATTGTATCACACAATTTTCAAAAATGCAACATTTGTTCTATTTTTATTTTCCCGCAGGAAGGCGGATGGTAACAATAGTGCCGCCGCCTTCGGCATTACCGATATCAAAAATACCATCATGCAGGCGGATGATCTCATCACATACTGCAAGGCCGATGCCGCTGCCGCGGGCCTTGGAAGAACCCTTATAAAACTTCTGCTTCACATAGGGAAGCTCCTCTTCCGGGATGCCGGGACCGTAGTCACGGATACGGATAACCAGAGATTCGCCCTCTTTCACCACAGAAGTATCAATGCGTTTGCCATCGCCGCCGTGTTTTGCGGCGTTATCCAGCAGGTTGCAGAAAACCTGCTTGAGTCGCTCGGGGTCGGCGGAAATGGGATCGTAAAGCTCGTCTTCCGCCTCGTAATGCACTTCGATGCCTTCCTGGCGGAAAAGTTCACGGTAAGTGAAAATCGTGTCTTCAAATTCCGCCTGCAGATCCGTAGGCTCAATGCGCAGGGTAAAGCGGCCGTTTTCCATGCGGGAAAATGCCAGCAGCTCTTCCACCATACCCGTAAGGCGTCTGGATTCTTTCAGAATAATGGAAACACCACGACGAAACTGATGGGCATCTCCACCCGTATCACCCAAAAGGGTTTCGCCCCAGCCATTGATAGCGGTAAGCGGAGTTCTGAGCTCATGGGAAACGGAAGAGATAAACTCATCCTTCATTTTTTCGTTCTGGCTGATCTGCAGTGACATGGCGTTGATATTATCTACCAGTTCGCCCAACTCGTCACTGTATTTATTTTCTACCTGTACACCGTAACTGCCGCCGGCAATACGCTTGGCAGCTTCGCTCACTTCTGCTACAGGCTGCACCACATTATTAATAAAGAGCACATTGGCAAGCGCAATAAGAGCAAGGCAGCAAATAGCAACCAGCAGACACACCGCAAAGGATATCACAACTTCTCTTGTGACCTGCTCCAGGGACGTTACATACCGCAGCACGCCGATGGTACGGCCGTTGTAGATCACAGGGCTGGAAACCGCCATGATGTTTTCTCCCGTTTGGGGATCTGCACCCTCATAATGCTTTATGGTACCTTCAGTAAGAGCCTGGGTAATATCAGAGGTGCCGGGAGAAATACCTGCGGTAAGGCCATAACTGGAAACCTGAATACGGCCGCTGGTATTGATAAACTGCAGCTCCATCTTGTCTTTATCTTCAAATTCACTGGCATAGCTGCAAGCCAGCTGATAATACTCACTGTAGCTGCTGATGGGATAGTCGTGGAAAAAGAGGGTAGCCGCTTTGGCCCGGGCTTCCATCCCCGAACGCATACCGGTGTGGTAATAGCCGGAAATACCCAAAGCCAGAATGCACACCGCCAAAATCAACACCACCAAAATAGGCATAATGGTATTGATCATCCACCGCTGGCGCAAACCCTTGATTTTCAGTCTGCTTGAGGTCATATGTGCCATTTGCATGTTAGTTCTCCTGTCACTTCAGGTGCTGATTTCTTAAAATCCCCACTTATAGCCGTATCCCCAAACAGTGGTGATGTAGGCGGGATTGGTGGCATTATCCTCGATTTTCAGGCGCAGACGGCGAATATTCACGTCCACGATTTTCAATTCACCGAAATAATCTCTGCCCCACACCAATTCCAAAATCTCCTCACGGGAGAGCGCCTTGCCGGGGTTTTCCATAAACATCTTCATGATGGAATATTCCACCTGCGTAAGCTTGATGCGCTGGCCGTTCTTTTCCAAAGTGCGGTTGCGGGTGTTGAGGAGGAAGGG
>JAZQUM010000152.1:0-10809 GCA_045631305.1 Oscillospiraceae bacterium
TGCAGCAGGAGCGGCAGCAGGTGCTGCGGGAGCAGCTGCAGGAGCGGCAGCGGTGTTCATGCCGCTGACATCGGTGCCTGCAGGGCCAACGATGGCAATGGGAGTGCCGCATTCTGCGGTTTCATCTTCCTTCAGCAGGATCTTGAGAACCACACCGTCGAAATCGCTTTCGGCGTTGTTGGTGAGCTTTTCAGAGTTAACTTCGGCAACGGCCTGACCCTTAACAACGCTGTCGCCTTCCTTTACCAGCCAGGCAGCAATGGTGCCTTCTTCCATAGAGAGGCCGAACTTGGGCATAAGGATCATGTTGGTGCCTGCGGGTGCGGCTGCGGGTGCAGATGCTGCAGGTGCTTCTGCGGGTGCTGCTTCAGCAGGGGCTGCAGATGCGCCGCCGGCAGCAGAGATATCCGCGTCCATGCTGTCAGCAAGGATGCAAATGGTTTCGCCGCATTCAAGCTCATCGTCTACAGCAGCCACGATCTTGCGAATATAGCCTGCTTCAGGTGCTTCGCAGACGTTGCTCAGCTTTTCGGAGTTGATCTCCGCAAGAGCCTGACCTGCCTCAACCTTGTCGCCTTCCTTTACCAGCCAGGCAGCGATGATGCCCGTTTCCATGGAGAGGCCAAACTTGGGCATACCAATTTCTTTCATCATAACGGTTTGCTCCTATGATCAGATTTTTCACGCGTTGGGCGCTCCCGCCGCAAAACGGGGAATATCCCACCAAACCAGTATAACCAAAGGCGCTCTCCGCCTTTGGTTATACGATATACTATCGATTGATTGCTTTAAATACGCAGAACCCTCAGGGTCCACCAAAGCAAAATACCACCATGGGTATCTTTATCATACGGCAGGCAAAATCAGAAGTCAACCATTTGGGCGCGAATGCATCCTTGTGCATTTTCCGCACTTTTTATCAAATGGTGATGAATTCCTTCAGGTTGTATTCGCAGGTATCCCGTGTCACAAGGTCCGCCATAATGCGGCCAACCACAGGTGTCATAACCACGGTGCTCTTGAAACCTGCCGCAACCAAAAGGCCCGAAACGCTGGTTTTACCAAAAACAGGCAGACAGGAATCGGTAAAGGGGGAACTTGCCGTATAACTGCGGATGACCTTTACCTTAGCAAGTTCGGGATAATAGTTTTTAATGCGCTCAGGAATAGCTGCGCAATGGATAGGCGAGGTGTTCTCCCAGTGTTTTTCCTCTACAAGGCCATAGCCCTGGGTGGTTTCACCGATGAGAACGTTGCCGTGCATGGTCTGGGCCATAGCCAGGGACGATGCCCAGCCGCCTTCATTATGCGCTTCGGCAAAGAATGCTGCAGAAGCATATGTATGGAGAATAAAGGGGCGAATGGCTTCAGTAACGATCGCCTCTGCCTTTACGGTTTTGACCGGTGCATCCAACCCCGCAGTAGCGCAGATAGCGCGGGTACCGGGGCCTGCAGTAATAATGACATTTTCCGCTTCAATCACAGAGCCGTCTTTCAGCGTCACACCGCAGCAGCGACCGCCCCGCAGATAAAGTTCGCCCACTTCCGCATGCTCACGCACAGTAAGGCCGAAACGTTTGCCGGCTTTGAGCATACCGTAAATATACCAGAAAGGATACACAGAACCCTGCATATAACGAATGGCACCACAGGCAGCACCCTTGCGCATATTGGGTTCATATTTTTCAAGGCCGGGGCCATCCAGCCACTGGACATCGAGCCCCACCTCGCGGAGTTTTTCATAACGTTCACGGATGGCATCCACATGAGAAGGCTTTTCTGCCACCACCAAGTCGCCGATGGGCCGATAGCCGATGTTGGCTTCCAGTTCTTCTTCCATGGTGCGCATCAGTTCTGCACCGCGACGGGTCAGCACCATGGAAAGGCCGAAGTTAGCGTCCTGCACCTGCACGTTGCCGAAGTTAGCACCGGAGGAGCCGCTGCCCACTTCCTTCTTTTCCAAAAGCAGGGTCTTTACGCCGCTGCGGCTGAGGCGGTATGCCACAGCGCAGCCAATATAGCCGCCGCCTACTACGATGGCATCAAATCTCTCACTCATGGCTGTCCTCCTCAAGTTCCAGCAGGCCGCAGGGCACCACAGGGAAACGGTTCTTGTCGCCATAGAGGGCTCCGTCGGTGGAAATGCCGTTTTGCAGCAGGATCTGGGTGATCTGCTTGGCGCAGGTGCGGCCCTGACAGGGACCCATGCCTGCGCGGGTAAATTTCTTGATAGCTGTCACGCTGGTGCAGCCTGCATCGATGGCTGCCTGGATCTCAGAACGACGGATCTCTTCACAGCGGCAGATAATAGGATCATTCATTGCAGCGCACCTCCTTCATAGCAGCTACCACATCACACTTTGCTTCGCGGCGGGCTTTGCCCATATCGCCGCCGCGAAGACCTGCAAGGCTTGCCGTAAAGGCTGCAAGCCGTGTTTCGTCTGCTTCGTAGCCGCAGCTTCGCGCAGCGCAGATGCCTGCCACACGACCTTCATCCAGCGCCGTGCTGGCTTCTTCCACGCCTGCAAGGTCTCCGCAGACATACACATCGGGATTGGTGGAACACATAGTTTCATCATGCATGGGCATAGCGCCGCCCAGGCGTTTTTCAAAAATCATTTCACAGCCGAACATCTTGATCATGTCCGTTCTGGGAGAAAGACCCACGGCCAAAAGCACCGTGTCGCAGTCAAAGGTTTTTTCCGTACCGGAAAGGGGCTGGAACTTGTCATCAATCTCAGCAATGGTCACGCTTTTCACATGGTCATCGCCCTCTGCCCGCACCACAGTGTGGGAGAGATATACGGGCACGCCTGCACGCTTGATTTTCGCAGCATGCACAGCGTAACCATTGATGCGGGGCAGTGCCTCCACCAACGCCAGCACATTGGCGCCGGCCTGCATCAGCTGGTAGGAAACAATCAGGCCCACATTGCCGGAGCCAACCACCACAATATTTTTACCCACAAGAACGCCGTGCACATTGGCAAAAGTCTGCGCTGCACCTGCGCCCATAACACCGGGCAGAGTCCAGCCCTCAAAGGGCAGGGAATTTTCCTTGGCACCGGTGGCGAGGACGATTCTTTTCGCCTGCACTTTTTCCATTTTGTGTTTTTGACCGGGGGCAACATCCAGCACGGCAACTTCGCCTCTATCCAACACACCCAAAGCACGGGTATGGGTGCGAATATTTACCCCCAGTTCTTTGGCCTCTTCGATAAGAAGCTCTGCAATCTGGAAACCGCGGACACCTGCATAATGCTCGCGGGAACCAAAAAACTTGTGGATCTGCTTATAGAGCTGACCGCCCGGCTTGGGGTTTTCATCCACCAGCATCACTTTTGCGCCCATACGCGCCGCTTCAATGGCAGCGCCCAGGCCGCCGGGACCGCCGCCAACTACCAGAATATCCGTCTTAGTCATCGATGCACCCCAGCTTTCCGAGACCGATCTGGGTCTCCACACGCATACCTTCTTCCACAGGCGTCACGCAGGAACGAACATTGGGTTCGCCGTTGACGATGACCACACAGTCGTTGCACTGTCCAATACCGCAGTACAGTCCGCGGGGCTTATCCAGCTTGGGGGTGCGGCGGAAGGCATGGATGCCATTGGCAATAAGAGCCGCTGCAATACAGTCGCCTTTTTTTGCCGTCAGGGGCTTGCCGTCCATAGTGAAATGGATCTCTTCGCCCTTATCGTAACTCACAATGGGATGGTTCTCAATTCTCACGATAAAGCCTCCTCATAACTGCGCCGCGGCATTTACTCAGCAGCGCAGGACATTTTGAAAACAGCAAAAAAATGCTGATGTAATGAGCTAACTCATTACATCAGCATAACATAGCGCAGAGGAAAAATCAAATTGTATCGAAGCCTTACCAACGGTTGAAGGAATAAACTTCTTCTGCAGCCTTGCGGGGACGGGCAGAACCCACTTCCTTTTCGGCACTGTAACCCACAGCGATAACCATGCGCACTTCATGACCTTCGGGAATGCCGAAAGCTTCTTCCAGTTTCTTCTGGCTGTACATGCCCAGAATGCAGGTGCCAAGGCCCAGATCCATAGCCTGATGACACATATTCATAGCAGCAGCGCCGATGTCACCCTGCGCAAAACGCTGGGTAGTTCCAAAATATTCCACAACACCGGGAATTACATTCGCTTCCATTTCGCAAACCACAATAAACGCAGGAACGCTTTCACGCCAAGGGCAGCTGCAGCCGCCGTTTTCCAGTACCAGAGCATCGCAAAGACGAGCCTTTGCGTCTGCTTCGTCTACCACGATGAACTTCCAGGGCTGGGAGTTGCAGCCGCTGGGAGTCAGGCGACCTGCTTCCACGATCTTCACCAGATCTTCACGGCTCACCGCCTTGTCCTGATAAGAACGGCAGCTTCTGCGGTTTTTCATCATTACTTCAAATTCCATAATCTCTCTCCTTTATTATTTAGCTTCCTGCAAAGTTACTGTCACATCAAAGATCTCGCCGTCACGCCAGAGGGTCATATCCATGGTGTCACCTGCATGCAGCCCGCGGCGAAGACGGAGCACATCGTCCATGGTGCCCATTTCCTTGCCTTCTACGCGGAGGATATAGTCACCAACTTTCAGCCCGGCTTTTTCCGCACCAGAGTTCTCTTCCACTTCCACTATCTTAAGGCCCCAAACCCCCTCTTCCGCTTCAGAAGAATAAAGTTGCACATGAATGCCGACCTCGGGATCAGGCAGCGCCTTTCCGGTTTCAATAATTTCATTGATCTTATGAGCCGCTGCACTAATGGGAATGGCAAAGCCAAGGCCTTCCACTTCGCCGTTGACAACGCTGCTCTCCATCTTAATCACATTCACGCCCACTACCTGCCCATACTGGTTGATCAGCGGGCCGCCGGAATTGCCGTGGTTCAGAGCAGTATTGGTCTGGATCAACGTCATAGAGCCGCCACTGCTCACCGTCACATCGCGGTTGATGGCAGAAATGATACCATCGGTGAACGTGCCCCGCAGTTCATAACTGAGCGGATTACCGATAGCATATGCAGGATCGCCTACTGTCAAAAGATCACTGTCGCCAAACTCCACACAGGGCAGATCCTGGGCTTCCATCTTGAGGACCGCCAGATCCTGCATCTCATCGTAGCCCACAAGTTTTGCCGAATACAAAGTGCCATCACTGAGATAAACACCACAGAGCTTGCCATTTTCAATTACATGCGCATTGGTAAGGACAAACCCATCCGGCGTAAAAATCATACCGGTTCCGTAACCAACATAATCTTCTCTTACTTGCGTCACCACCGACACCACAGCAGGATTCACCTTGGCATAGATCTCCTGCGGGGTCAGCGCCTCCCCAGTGTGAGCTTTCGGTTCTACCACAGCGCCGCCCAATTCATCCACAAGAGGAATGGAAGTAAAGACTTTGCTGTCGTCATCCTTTCCACGAATATTGAAATCGTTTCCGTAATACACATCCACCTTGCTGCCCATGGAATAGCCCAACCACAGCGCCGCAGCGCTGAGCAACAGCAGCGCCACCACAGTGATAAGCACGATCCAAACAGTTTTCAATTTTCTTTTTTTCACAGGTGAAGTATAAACTTCTTCCACATCTGCAGTCGCAACCTCCTCATGGGGACAGCGGGGCAGCGGACGGCCCTGTACATGGTAAAACACTCTTTCCTGCACAATGTCGGAATCAAAGTATTCCACCACTTCATTTTCAATGCGATTTTCTTCCATATTTCTTTCCTTAATCCGCCAGTTCAATGGTAAAGGCAAAGGTAGTCACACCATCTTCACTGGTAACGGTGATATTCTCTTTATGCTGCTCGAGAATAGTTTTTACAATGTAAAGGCCCAATCCCACACCGTCTTTATCCTCGCTGCGGGACTTGCTGGTTTTGTGGAAACGCTCGAAGAGCCGCGGTATTTCTTCCGGCGGGATGGTATTTCCCTCGTTGCGTACAGTAACCAACGCTTTGCCTGCCTGGGGTGCAACACCAAGATACAGTGTGGAGCCGGCATAGGCAAATTTTGCCGCATTTTCCAAAAGATTATAAATGACCTGGGTAATAAGCTCATTGTCACCCAGAACCAAAAGCGTCTCTTCGGGAATATCTGCGTCAACGTCAAGGCCACGGTCAGTGATCTTCTTTTCCAAAGAGATCAGCACGCGGCGCATGCTTTCACAAATATCAAAGCTTTCTTTTTCCCGCAGTTGATCCATACTCTGCAAACGGGAAACATCCAGCATGCGGCGCACCAAACGAGAAAGTCGGCGGCTCTCATCGGCAATGATTTCCAGATACTGGCGCTCATTTTCCGGCGGAATGGTACCGTCCAAAATGCCGTCGGTATAACCTGCGATAGTAGTCATGGGGGTTTTCAACTCATGGGACACATTGGCAATAAACTCCCGGCGCTGCATTTCCGTTCTCTGCAGCGAATCCGCCATGGCATTGAAGGATGCCACCAACTCCCCAATCTCCACACTTTTCCCATCGTCATACATGCGGATGTCAAAATTCCCTTCGGCATAGCGGCGGGTGGCCTGGGTCATCTGATGGATGGGCCGCACCTGACGCATAACAGCAAAGGAAGTAATCACCGCAGTAATAAGAAGCACCGTGACAGCAGTGAACCAGAAAAGGCTCAAAAGGCCTCGCCAAATAGCCGTAAGCTCCGCAGTATCCGTCAGGGCAAACACCATACCCAGATCCCAACCGTCTCCGGCAGTCACCATAGTGCCTACAGTAAATTTGGATTCATCGTAAATCCCCGTTAACTGACGGGTGCCGCTATAGGCCCGCTCTTCCAGCATGATGGTGCGCAGGGAATCAGGAATGGCATAGCTTTTTCCCGCCAGGGTTTCATCCGTGGTGAGGACCACATTGCCGCGCATGTCAGTGATAATAAACTGCATGTCGGACGCAAGAGATGCAAACTGGGCCATAAGCCGCAGATCCTCCCTGCTTTCAAGTCCGCCGCGCTGCTCAAAATATGCCGCAGCAATCTGGGCCATAACCTCTGCTTTTTCCGTCATGTCCTCAGTGGTATTTCTGCGAACATAAGAAAACGTGAGCGCAAAGAAAGACGTGCCCAACATGGCAAATGTCAGCGCCACCATGCCGGCCGTGAGCATAAACTGTCTCCAATAAAGAGTTTTCGATCGCTTCACTTCCGCGTCTCCTCAGTTTTATTTCTTTTCTTCCGCCAATTCAAACTTATAACCTACGCCCCAGACGGTTTTCAGCGCCCATTCGCGGCTGATATCTTCCACCTTTTCTCTCAGGCGCTTGATATGCACGTCCACCGTGCGGGAATCGCCAAAATAATCAAATCCCCACACTTCATCCAACAGCTGATTGCGGGTATACACACGGTTGGGGGTAGATGCCAGATGATAAAGAAGCTCCAGCTCCTTGGGGGGCGTATCGATCTTCTTTCCATCCACCAAAAGTTCGTAGGAATCCAGATTGATCACAAGTTTGTCAAAAACAAGGCGTTTGCGGGTATCTTCCGGAATCTCTGTGCGGCGAAGCACCGCATTGATGCGGGCCAGCAACTCCTTCATTTCAAAAGGCTTTACAATATAGTCATCCGCGCCCATTTCAAGGCCCTGGATCTTATCCATCACTTCACCCTTAGCGGTGAGCATAATGATGGGCACTTTGCTCTTTTCCCGGATCTTGGCGCACACGCTCCAACCATCCAGTACGGGGAGCATGATATCCAGCAGCACCATATCCGGTTCTTTCTTTTCAAATTCTTCCACGGCGCGGCCGCCGTCATAGGCAATGCGAACATCAAAGCCTTCTTTTTCCAGATACATCCGCAAAAGATCGGAAATATTGGAATCATCTTCCACTACAAGAATATTACGAGCCACGCAAACACCTCCCGATTTTCTTTACCATCATTATAATCGGTATCTGTGCCGAATTTTTGAACGATTTATAAATCTTTATGCCGTTACTTCCGTAAAACGAAGCAGCGCATATTCTTTCGTGCGAAGTCCCGAAAGCAGCATGCGTAACCCTTCTTCCGTCACACCTTCGCCCAGATATACTTTTACTGCCCGCGTTCTGGCTGCTACCGCATCCACAACGCCGTTAGCCCCTGCAGAAGTGAAATTGCCCGAACGGACAATATCTGCACGGAAAGCACAGTACCCCGCGCTTCGCACTGCCTCACTTTCTTCCTCACTCACCCTCACAAGGCGTGTCTTGCAGTTGGCAATGGCAAAAAGCTGGTCATTGCACTTTTCCAGCCGCGCGGCTGCATCTGCACCGGGAGCATACAAGCCAACACCGCTTCCACTGCAAACGATTTGCCGCACCGCATCTGCCGCAGCAGGGTCAAAAAGCAACTCCTCGCTTAAAAAGAACAGCACATTGGAGCCATACGCCGCAGCTACACCGGCAAGAGAAGCCGCCTTCGCAGCATCCGTCACAGTAAGGGACAGATAGAGTCTATGGCTTCCTGTCTCCTCACCCGTATCGTTGTTGATAGTTTCTCCACCCTGGGCGTTTCCGCCGCCGCGAATATACTCTTTATAGCGGCTATCTATCAATGTTGCAGCTGCACCCACAAAAACGCTATCTGTCAGCACGGCAGCATCACTGCAAAGACGCACCAGATAACCACCGTTTACTTTGATATTGGAATAGCTCAGTCCCAGCACTTTGGCCACCACAGCCGCCGGCACGAAAGGACGGCCATTTCTACGAATACAGACTTGAGAATAACTCTTCCCGTTTTGATCCTGCGCAGTGTTGGCAGCCAGGTCGAAAACAATCGTAGCACTGCTGCTGTAAAGCACCACAGTCTGTTTCGCCGTGTTGTAAACATAGCTCACCCCCATGCCCGTGGAAGCAACAGCGGCCGCCGGGAGATAGAGATAGCTGCCGTGCCAGAAGGGCATGGTCTCATCGGAAAGTTCCAGAAGGCTATCGTTCATGGCAGTATAGATCACAGATGCTGCAGCGGCAGAGCCGCCCATCTGGGGCATGGTCAAAGTCAGCACCATCAAAAGCGCACACAGCAGAGCCTTCATTTTTCTTGCCATAAACCCTATTCTCCTTTCCGCAGTTTCTTTTTTCCTACAATACAATATACCATACCCTCCCCTATTTGTAAACGAGGGCAATATAGCGGTAGAAATCCCATTTTCTCCGTGATATAATGATAAAAACAGCTTGGGAGGGGAATTTATGGGTATTTTCGACGCATTCAAACGCCCTGATTTTAACAAGGGCCTTAATCAATGGCGCGCAACTCCCGAATCCGTTTTGCTGGATGTCCGCGGGCGGGATGAATACGCAGAATACGGCCACATTGAAGGCGCGCTGAATCTCCCCATTCAGGAGCTGACCAAGATCACCGCCATTCTCCCCAACAAGGATACTGTCATCTTTGTCCATTGTCTCAGCGGGGCCAGAAGCCGCACCGCCTCTAAAGCGCTGCAGCGTTGGGGCTATACCAATATTACCGACATCGGCGGCATTTTGGATTACCGCGGAACGCTGAAAACCGATATTTAAATTTCCTCTTTTATTTTTTCAAAAAAGTGGTACAATAAAATTGCCGTATTTTTTGATTACTATTTTCTCTAAGGAGGATTTTAACATGGCAAACAAGTATGCAGGCACCAAGACCGAAAAGAATCTGTGGGAAGCTTTTGCAGGCGAATCTCAGGCTCGCAACAAGTACACCTATTTCGCATCCGTTGCTAAGAAGCAGGGTTTTGAACAGATCGCAGCTCTGTTCCTGGCTACTGCCGAAAACGAAAAAGAACACGCTAAGCTCTGGTTCAAGGAACTGGGCGCTCTGGGCGATACCGCTGAAAACCTGACCGAAGCCGCCGCCGGCGAAAACTATGAATGGACCGACATGTATGACCGCATGGCTAAGGAAGCTGAAGAAGAAGGCTTCACCGAACTGGCCCTCAAGTTCCGCGGCGTTGCAGCCATCGAAAAGAGCCACGAAGAACGCTATCGCGCTCTGCTGAAGAACGTTGAAACCGCTAAGGTTTTCGAAAAGTGCGACGTTCAGGTTTGGGAATGCCGTAACTGCGGCCACATGGTAGTCGGCACTGCAGCTCCCCAGCTGTGCCCCGTCTGCGCTCATCCCCAGGCTTACTTCGAAATCCGCAAGGAAAACTATTAATTCCCCGCTTTTAAAAGGAGTCCTCTTGGGAGGACTCCTTTTTTCTTGCCTCTTAAAATAGAGCATGGTAAAATAGGGCAAACTGATCTCCAAGAGAAATCCCCCTTTGAAAGGAGTTTCCCATGGCTAATATCCGCACTTCCTTTGAAGACCTTGTGGGCAGTACTCCGCTGCTGCATCTGGCACGTATCGAAAAAGAGCTTGACCTCAAGGCAAAGATCCTGGCCAAGCTGGAATACCTGAACCCTGCAGGGTCTGTAAAAGACCGCGCCGCGCTGGAAATGATCCGTGCTGCTGAAGAAGCAGGCACGCTGGATGCTGACACCGTGATCATCGAGCCCACCAGCGGCAACACGGGCATCGGTCTTGCGGCCGTCGCCGCCATCCGCGGCTATCGCACCCTGATCGTCATGCCCGATACCATGAGCATCGAACGCCGCAAGCTTATGGCAGCTTACGGCGCAGAAGTGGTGCTTTCCGACGGTAAGCTGGGCATGAAAGGCGCCATCGCCAAGGCAGAAGAGCTTGCCGCTTCCTTCCCCAAGAGCTTTATCCCCGACCAGTTTGCCAACCCTGCCAACGCCGAGGCCCACAGAGCAACAAAAGTCGGAGGGCCAAGCGGTCTTTGGAAGGCAAGACC